>JBLHGI010000386.1:0-5223 GCA_047616505.1 Planctomycetota bacterium | reverse complement strand
TACGTTCTCATTCCACGTATTTCGCGTTTTATCTTTGATGGCAATCTCTACCCCTGCACCGTCAAGAATTTGGCCCGCACTTATATACGCTTCTTCGGTGATATTCAAGATCTTATGCAGTATAAAGGTATGCATTTTCTCAACCACGATACTCCACAACTCGGTTGGGCTTTAGTTACACAAGAAGCAGCACGAGAAACATACGATAAAAATTTTATGGAACAGAATCAGTATCTCCGCCATCTGTCGACGTCGACTGGCGTGCGCTCCCATCTAGTCCGCCGTCGCACGCTAGTCGAGACTATGTACGATATGATCGCTGGACGGTTGGCACTCAATACGACGTTCTTACAGCACACGCTTGACTGGACTAGTGACGGTCCCAACAAATCCGACTATATTTGTGCCTATTTCTCCGATCGCGGTATCCGCTTGCGTCATTTGCCACGCACCCAGCACAATCAAGCCCTCGGACTCTGTCCCAATTGGTAGATATTTCAACCCCAGACGAAAAACTATTATATATCGATGAATAACCAGCTAGATGACCCAAGCGATTCGAATTTATTTTTGCGCGCCTGCCGAGGCCAATCTACTTCGTCCACTCCCATCTGGATAATGCGCCAAGCCGGCCGCGTGCTCAAACCGTATAGGGATTTACGTTCACAGCACGAGTCGATCCAAACTCTTTTTACAACCCCCGACCTCGCCGCAGAAATCACCTTAATGCCCATCGACCTCCTAGGGGTCGACGCCGCGATCCTTTTTACTGACCTCGTCACGCCCCTTGGTCCTTTGGGCAGCCCATTTACCTATGCCCCGGGCCCCGTTTTTTCTGCTCCAATTCGCAGTAGACAAGATCTTGACCGCTTGCGCATTGTCGACCCAGAAACAGACCTTGCCTACGTAATGAAAACCATAGACTTGGTATGTGAACAACTGCCACCCCACATACCTCTCATCGGTTATGCAGGCTCTCCTTTTACGCTGGCAACCTGGTTAGTCGAAGGTAAGAGTGCAAAGGATTGGCCAACCTTTCGGGCCATGATGCTCAGCGACCCAGCTTTGGCCCACGACCTTTTAGAAAAACTTGCCGATCTCGTTATATCATTTTTGAAGGCGCAGGTCCAACACGGTGCCCAGGCTATTCAGATATTTGATACATCGGTAGGCGTCCTCTCGGCAAAGGCTTTTTCAGATTTTGTCCTCCCCTATCTACAGCGCATACATTCCGCGATAGAGGACTTAGGGGTTCCGCGTATTTATTTTCCACTTGGCGCCGCTCATAGCCAGCCACACTTTGCCCAAGTCGGTGCCGATGTGCTCAGCATCGATTGGCGCATGGATATCGACCAGGCATATCAACTAATGGGGGAGAAGGCCGTTATTCAAGGTAATCTCGACCCCTGTCTACTCTATGCTCAACAAGAAACAATTGAAAGTGAAGTCCAAAAGACACTCGCCGACGTAGCAGGTCGCCCCCATATATTTAACTTAGGACACGGCCTGCAGCCAGATATGCCCTACGAAAATGTCCGATTCCTGGTAGATGCCGTTCACCGCCTCTCGGCCTCCGAGCCAAAGTAACCGATACAATGGAAGCAGATGAGAAAGGCACGACTCGCCGTCATACTTTCTTTTGCACCAATAGAGAACGGCACACTAGTACTTCAAAAGTAGTTGAAATTGATGCCAAGGAAATTGTTGTTTTTGGATGCAAGGTCCAGGGATGGCTTATTACTACAGAAGAGCAGGTTATCGAAAAACTCATCCCACTAAGCGAATCGCTACATGGTGATGTTATGGAACACGATCCCGAATAGTATTATTGCTCCGTTAGAATAGCTCGATATGACTCTATCACCGACGATTCGAAGAGCGCCCGTTGGCTCGCATCAAAAACCCCAGCCTGCACTCGCACTTGCACTTCGCCCCCTTCACCCAATTCCAATGCGACATCAATCGGTCGATCGAGCGCCAGATACGGAGAAAGAATAACGGCTTCTCTGGCAGCTAAGCGAGCGCGAATTTGATCGCAGTCAGCATATACTGGCAAGTGCATTTCAATCCCCTGTGAACCCGATTCAGCCACAGTCTGCACTATGGGTTTTTTCCAGATTTGACGATTAGCTATAAAAACGAGGTCGCCTGATGAGCTTCGCAGCTGCACCGCCTGCCATCCAACCCGCTCCACTTTCCCACCCACCCCACCAATGCTTACAAAATCACCTTTGCCAAATGGCGCCCGCAAGACCCACACTACGCGCACAAATAAATTTTGTAATACCTCACTACCAATCCACAAAACAATTGCCAAAACAACAACTACACCCCATATAATCATTGGACTACATTCCTTCTCTCCAATTCTAACACCACGGGGTGGTACAAGAGAGGGTCAACAAAATATTCTCGTTCTTCCCCCCCCCCACTTACCTGTAACAAACCCATGCGCTCTAAATGAGCCAAACGGGCCCGAGCCTCGGATACGGGTATGTGGAAAATTTCGCAAAAATGTTCAGAGCAAAGACTACCGTGCTGGATGACAATCCCCAGGCTTAACATACCCTCGGTTGGCATGGCACCGAGAAACTGAAGCTGTAGCTCCTCTAGCGGTGCAATCACCACGGCATTTGCCTCCACCGCCCGTACGGATTGTAACCAATAAAAAATAGCCGCAAAGACATTGCCGGCGCAGGCCTTGCTCAGTGCATCAAAAAATGTCCGTCGCAGGCGAACTTGCTCTTCCTCGCGATACCCGATTGAGTCAACAAAACGCAGCGTATAACCCGTAGCCTGGTGACGAGCTATTATGGCTCCTTCTAATTCACTGCGGCTAAGCCTGCCCGTTTCGATCAGAAACGCAAAATGACGAGAGAGTAGGATCGCATGATCGAGATACTGCCAGGCATACTGATCAATAGTGACAATCCACAACAGTTGGCCACCCGTTGCGTCGATAAATTCAAGCAGTCGTCGCAACAGCTCGAGACCGCCATGCGCACGTAGGTAGAGTTGGTGTATATCTTCGAGAATCACAATCCGTCGGGCGCTAGAAGCAACGATTTCCCTTTGCAAGTCATCTATACTATCAGAGCGTGCATCTAATAGCTGCTTGAGCAGCGCGGCGAAACTTGCTACGTCAATTTGAGTTGAGTCGATACGATGCCGAACAAGTGGGATTCCAGCTAATTTTTGCTGCATGGCGCAATTGACCAAGCTAGTCTTTCCACTGCCCTGTTCCCCCACGAGTGCAACCGCAGAAAATGCCCCTGTTGACCAACGCAGTGCAGCCGTTTCGATGGCCCCCAAGGCCTCTGAGCGCCCACGTAGAAATTCGCTAACTTCGAGCGGCGCCGTGCGGAATAAACGCCTATAGGCAAAGGGGACCTTCTCATCAATGCGTTGCTCAAGACCCAAAATAGCTTCGTATCCCAATACGGCAGCTCGCCCCAAGCCCACTTCCTCTTCACTTCCCCCCCTCTTTAAATCCCCTTCTTTTCCCCCTTCTATACTCTCTTCATGAACCTCGGAACTAGGGCGCTGTTTTTCTACAACCTCAGTACTATCCCCTCTTGTATTCATTTTTTTTGAGCGGCCTATTTGCCGCCTCATTTCGACGACAGTCTCTTCTAAAATCATTTGGCGGAGACGCCGTGCAATATCCGCCACCGCGGCGATCGTTTTCTCTTCGACGATTTTGTTGGCGTTTCTTACCCGCTCTATTTCTTCAGAAAAATTTCCTTCGACACGCCGGAGCCGGCTCAGGGCAATCGCGAGTAGGTCGCGCGGTTCCTTGCCGACTTCACGCAACTCCACCGCTACGCTACCTAGACTAAAATTAACCGTTTGCCAAAACTGTTCCACCGCATGCGAGACCGTTTCGATCTGGTCGAGCATAGAACTGTTTATATCTCCTAGACGGTGGGTGAGATCACTCTCTATATATGTGCGCACAACGGCCCTCATCGGAGCCATCTTAAGAGGAACATCGCGGGGAACAAACCCCTCTCTCATCGGTAGGTCTTCGATTTCAACGATCTGAAAGCTCTCGACCGTACTCTCGACCAGACTATGAAAACGCTCTGTCAATATATCTATGAGTTGACTTATTTCACCACTAGCCGAAATAGAGTTCAAGCGTCGCTGAACCTTGTTATTCAAAAAGTCGAGAAATTCTTCCCGACAGCGATCTACTGCTATACGCACTTGCTCCGCGTCGTTGCCAGCTTCACCGCACGCACGGAGTATCGCAATCGTCTCGTCTAATTTCACCTCAATTGCACCACATTGCTCAACGAGGTGTTCCCATAGCCTTTCGTTGACCCCCAGCACCGTCTCATCTATAGCATGGCGCAAACTATTCTGCAAACGGGCCACTTCCAGTTCCATCGTATGCACGCCCGTAAAACCAATGAGGTAGTGCCCCCAATTGTTCAACCGCTCCTGCAGTTCACGCTGCCCTTGGCGAATCGCACTTTCACTCCCTTTAGCACTATGCCCATCCCACCCCAAGGTTCCAGCTCGAGTTGCATCGCGTATCCACTTTTGGCATACCCCCTGCACCTCATTGCGCATCGCCTGGCGGATCTCCTCATAGTATTTCATTACTTCCGCTCCAACTAGGCGAAAACTTTCGTCCAGCTCGTCCCGCACTAATTCTGCACTGCTAAACATTTCATCACGCTCGGCCTGCTTACCTTCTAACTCATCAAGACTCGCGAGAAACAGATTATAGGTCCCATCCAATTCCTCGTACAGGGCCTTTACGCGGCGCAGCAGAAAAAACTCGGCCTCTCCTACCATGTTGGCGATTGGTAATAATTTTTGCGGAAGGGCTAACAAAAGATGAAAACGCGCCAGAGCCCGCGGCGAGAAATGCCGCTGATAGCGGATATTTAACAAAGTGCTCAGCTGACGTTTCAGCCATTTATTGGCGACTTGTACTATGCGGTCATCGCTCTCTCGTACAAAGAGCGCTGCGTGTTGCTCTACCGTGATGGGGGCATCATCATAGGTCGCACATATTTTCCCCAACTGATCCAGATAATGATCAAAGGCCCGCATAGCCCCTTCGTTCGGACTCTCCTGGACGGCAATATCCTTAAATCGCAAAAAAAGCCAATCGCCAATATCTGCACGACCTGCACGCACGCGGCCTTTTAGCTTGTCGACCGATTCGCCTGAGCTAATGTGAGAAGCCACATCGTTGAATAGTTGATG
>JBLHGI010000385.1:0-5234 GCA_047616505.1 Planctomycetota bacterium | reverse complement strand
TGCTCGCGGGAGAAGTGCGCCGGCCCACTCTCATCGCCCACTGGTCCAACGGAGGCAAACACCGCCTCGGCGAGCGAGCGCACTGGACTTCATCTGATAGCACGATCATTCGCATTACCCACGACGATGCGCTTTACGCCCTTGCGCCGGGACACAGTTCCATCACCGCCCGTTTAGGCGAGCACTCGATACCTCCCTATCACTTAAAGGTCACCGCCGTCTTGAAGAGCTTCTGTCTTTCTCTCCGCAAGATAGCATCGTCCAACTATACCGCGGCCAAGAGCAAATATTTACAGTACAAATAACGGATCCCCAACGCCTATCCTACACCTGGTATATCAACGGCCAGCGCTCGCCACCGCGAAAACCGCAGCGCATCCACACCTGCTGCCAAGAGCACATCGACACGATATATATCGAACTAAAACGCGGCCGCGAATACCTGCAGCACCAATGGTTCGTTTCGACACGAGAAATCGACAAACGCGTCGCAGCTAAGTCTCCCCCTGCGATAAGGCCTGCGATACGACCATTTCATCGCGCCTATCCCAACCCCTTTAATAGCAGTATCCACATAGAGTTCAGCTATCCCCACTCCAGCATCAGTCACCTCGACATTTACGACGTGCGCGGGCGGCACGTGCGCACCTTACTCTCCTCCGCTCTGCGCACGGGCTACCATAGAGCAACCTGGGATGGACGCAACGACAAAGGCCAACAGGTAGCTTCTAACGTCTATTTTTATAGAGTGCAGTACGGGACGACTAAGAGCATGGGCAAGATCGTGCTCCTGCGCTAACAAAAACCCCGCCTTGCTCATTTTGGCAGGGCGGGGTTTGTCTCTTATAAAGCAGCGCTACTTCATTGGCTACTTCATTGGCTACTTCATTTCGTAAGCCGCTTTAAACTCGTGCAACAAATCGTGTAAGGTCTTGGCGTGCGCTACGTCAACCGTCTGTTTGCACAACATGGACGTGCGCAACATTTTGTGCAACAAAACCAATTTATTCGTATAGGCCGCAAAAGCAGCCTGGTCGTCAGCAGCCGGCACTTTGAGGCGTTGCGTCATAAAATACTGGGTAACTACCTGCTGGATCTTGTTGGCGTGCTCTTCTTTGGTGACGATCCAGCGCGCCAACTGATTGGCGCTCTGCCCATCCATTTTGGTAGCTAACTCTGCGATCTTACCCATCGCCTTCTCAACCGTCGTCAGGTCTTCGGCAATGGCGGCAAAACGCGCATCATCACCGTAAATACCGCAGGGGACTTCACAATGCGCGAATAAAGGCGAGGTCGCACAACACAGGCTAATAGCCGCTATGGCGATGATATGGTAAGCTTTCATTCATTCCTCCAGTGAGATTAGGTGACGCGGTTCCAGCAGGGATTATATTATGAATTGCCGCCGCAGGCAACCGCTGCGCCATTCACTTGCACCGCCAGAGAAAGGATCCACTATGCCCGAACTGTATATCAGCAGTGAATTCACCGAACCCGAGGGCTTTACCGCCGGCATTGAGGGGCCTGCATGCGATGCCGCGGGCAACCTCTACGCCGTCAACTATCACCATCAAGGTACGATCGGCAAAGTGACCCCAGCCGGGGAAACGAGCATTTTTGTAGAATTGCCCGAAGGCAGCATTGCCAATGGCATTCGCTTCCACAGTTCGGGCCATATGTTAGTAGCCGACTATACTCACCACAATGTGCTGCGCATCGATATGCAGACGCGCGCCATTTCAGTCTATGCACACGAGCCAGCCATGAACCAACCCAATGATATCGCCATCGGCGCTGACGACACGGTGTATGCTTCAGATCCGAACTGGGGCGAGAGCACTGGGCAAATATGGCGCATCGGCGCTGATGGTATCGCCCACAGGCTCGAAGGCAATATGGGCACGACCAACGGCATAGAAGTCAGCCCAGACGAAAAGGCGCTCTATGTCAACGAGAGCGCGCAGCGCAACGTCTGGGCTTATGATCTATCGCCCACAGGTGAGATATCCAACAAGCGACTGCTCATTCAATTTCCAGACTTCAACATGGACGGCATGCGCTGCGATATAGATGGCAATATCTATATTACCCGCCATGGCAAAGGCACCATAGCCAAACTCTCGCCAACGGGCGAAGTGCTGCTCGAAGTGCAACTCCTGGGCAAGAATGCAAGCAATATTGCCTTTGGTGGTCCCGACGGCTGCACTTGTTATGTCACCCTACAAGAGCGGGGTAATGTCGAAACCTTTCGCGTCGAACGGCCGGGGCGCAGTTGGCAACTTTTACAGCGCAGCTAAAACGACACGTTGCCCTATAAACAAGAACAACGCCCCCGCGTCGCATTGGACGCAGGGGCGTTGTTCCTGTCTTATCCGTCTATTAGTCTTCGCTATTCTCGATTTTGCTTATTTGATCCCGCACCTGGGCCGCCTGTTCATACGCTTCCTGAGCAATAAGCCAATCCAAATGGACCTTGAGCTTATCTAATTCACTGAGCTCATCCAATTCTCCCACCGGCAGTTCGGGCAATGCGGGCAGAGTCACATTTATATCTTCAGCAACATCCCCAACGCTCTCTCCGCCGTTGGTCATACCACCGCTCTCGGCGATCTCTATAATACGCCCTACCTGATCGAGGATCTGCGGGCTCATAAAGATCGGAACCCCTAACTGCATTGCTAAAATCATACCATCGCTAGGACGACAGTCGAGCGGAAAAGATTCGTTTGGCGCATCGACGACTAGGTAGGCGTGAAAAACTTCCTCTTCTAACGTATGAATTACTAGCTTGCTAATCCCCGCTTCCATACGCTGCAAAATATGGCGCAACAGATCGTGCGGTAGCGGTCGCGGCATGGCGATCTTGCGTATGGCCATGGCCAAAGCCTGTCCCTCAAAATGACCGATAGTTATAGGCACTACGCGCTCATCGCTATCCCCTTTGAGCAGAACGAGAAAGTTCTGCGGCGCACCTAAACCCTGCTGGGCATCCGGATAGGGATAGATATCGAATATATTTACAGGTATGAGTTCGTCTTCATTTTTCATATTTAAATGCGCACTAACATTAGGTCAGTGTCTATTTTTTAATATACTCCGAAAAAAACAATGGGCAAGCGGATCGACCTCGGCTTACATCAAGCCGCGCTCCTTCATACTGAGAAAATCCTCTGCGGCCATAATTATATGATCGAACACATCGATACCCATGATCTCGCCCGCGCTGACGAGCCGGCGCGTCACCTCAATATCGTCTTGACTCGGCGATACATCCCCCGAAGGGTGATTATGTGAGAGCACGACACTAGCGGCCGAATGGACAATTGCAGCCTGGAAAACCTCGCGCGGATGTACGATAGATGCCGATAGGCTGCCAATAGAGACTACTTCTCTAAAAATAACCTGATTGCGCGCATTGAGATAAAGGCAGAGAAAGTGCTCGCGACGCTGATCGCGAATTTCTTCGAGCAGTGGCAGGGCATCCGCTGGGCAGGAAATGACGGAGCGCATCCCGAGCCCCTTTCCCAATCCTCGGCGCGCCAACTCAAAGGCGGCGAGCATCTGCGCAGCTTTAACCTGCCCCACCCCCTTGATTCGACATAGTTGTGCCAGCTCGAGCTCGACTAACTGCTCTTTTGGAAACTGTTCGAGAATGCCGTGTGCCACTTCGAGCACATGGCGCCCGCGATACCCAGTGCCCAACATAACGGCAAGCAGTTCTTCATCGCGTAGCGCCTCGACACCACAGCGCAATAGACGTTCGCGCGGTAAACATCCCACGCTGAACCTTTCGCGGGCCAGCGATAAATCCTTTGTTTCCTTCTCCATTTGTGACATGCATCTCTCCCCAATCAATGGTCGTCGAATGTCCCAAGGCACTGCTGTGTAAGCCATTTCACAAGGGCGTTTCAAAATCGCTACATGAAAGCACCCATAATGCGACAGCAAGGCATTACCTGTTTAGTACAGCAGAACGCGTGCCACTGGCTTGCCCGGCTCACAGCTCAGCTCTATATTTTTCTGACCTTCACTCCGACGGCCTCTATGCCCGTTCGCCGCTAGCTTACTCACAACACGTACTTTTATTGAAAACGACGTCCCTCGCCTACTGGGCCTTGCCAGCACTTAGCGGCATTCTTTTGGCGCTCTCCTTCCCGGGGCCGCCCATCCGCGCATTGTCACTACTCTACCAGCCCCTCTGGGCGCATTTGGCACTGTTACCCCTACTGCTTTCCCTGTATAAAGCCGATGCTCCACGAGCTTTCCAACGCGGTTGGGTCACGGGCTTCACCTTCAACCTGCTCTGTCTCTATTGGGTCGCCTATACGCAGGGCGGTGGCGCCGCCGTTGTCGGCGGTGCCGTACTCATGGCTATCTACCTGGGGCTCTTCGTCGCGCTCTGGGCCCTAGCTACAAGCCACCTACTCACGCGCTGGGGACGGCCGGCGTTGGCCGCTGCACCTCTCCTTTGGGTCGCACAGGAATACGCGCTATCCCTCGGGGAATTGGCCTTCCCCTGGCTGCTCTTGGGTCACGGCCAGGCGGGGCAAACGTACTTCGTGCAATTTGCGGCTTGGACCGGCGTCTATGGCGTTTCGTTCTGGGTGGTGCTGGTCAATGCGCTGCTTTTTCTCTGTATAGAAACACGGGGAAAAGATCGGCGCATTCCAATAGCTCTAGTAGCTCTCTGCTTTATCCTGCCCTGGTTACACGCACGCGCTGTAATTAATGATGTCAGCGAAAACGAGCATCTGCGCATTGCACTTATCCAGCCCAACTTGAGCATAAGTGAAAAGTGGGGAGCCGACGGCTTGGAGCATAGTTTTACTCGCCTTGAAAACTTATCGCGCCAAATCGCCGATCAAGATCCACAACTCATAGTCTGGCCCGAGACGGCCCTTCCCTGCTATCTCAACCTCAACCCAGCCTGCAGCCAGCGCGCACGCCAACTCGTCGAAGAGTTGGGAATCCCTCTGCTCACGGGCGCCTCCGATTTTGACTTGCAAAATCGCCAGCCCTACAATTCGGCTTTTTACCTGCGCCCTGGGCAAACGGCCATGTCAACCTATGCCAAGATGCATCTCGTGCCCTTTGGCGAACGCACTCCGTACCGCGACAGTATTCCTTTTTTGCGCAACATCGATTGGACGCAGTTGACAGGTGACCTCGGACCAGCCGAGTTTGCTCCGGGCCAACAGCGCACGCTCTTTGACTATCCGCGCGCGCCCTTTTCC
>JBLHGI010000384.1:0-5266 GCA_047616505.1 Planctomycetota bacterium | reverse complement strand
CACCACGGCACCGACATTGCCGCGGTCCTGCGGATCTTCGAGCACTACGTAGAAGCTGTCACTTAGTACTGAAATAGCATCGAGCGTGCGTACGGGAAGCTTGATCAGGGCACCGAGCCCCTGCGGTAATTCGCCCATGGCAATGCGTTCAAATACGCGCGCAGCGACGGCGACCTTGCGCAGAGGAGATTCTGCAATGCGCTGTCGCGCCAGATCGCTGCGCAGCATTTCGGGAGCGTATACCAGCGCGTCGATATCCCAGCCGGTATCCATAGCTTCTAATGTGTTGCGTATGCCCTCAGCCCAAAAGAGTCCCTCGCGCTGGCGGTATTTTTTGTACTTGAGCGAGCGGATGCGTTTGACTAAAGGATTTTGAAAACTGGTTATTTCTTCCATAGTATGCATTGTTGTTGTGGTGGACTCAATATAAGTTAAGGTCAGACAACTCTTAGAGAAAATGGACGTGGAGAAAGGGCACTATGCCGGGATACCCGATAGCCGTTGGTGAAGCCGAAGTGGAGCTGCGTTTTAAGAACTCGCGATTTATTGGTTCGGTTGGTTCGGCTGCCAGCATCGACGAGGCCAAGGCGTTTATTGTTACCGTGCGCGCGCGCTATTCGGATGCTTCCCATCATTGTTACGCCTTTGCTGCTGGCTATGGCGCTACCGTGACGCATGGCATGAGCGACGACGGCGAACCCTCGGGCACGGCGGGGCGTCCGATGTTGGCCGTCGTGAAGGGCGGGGGCATGGGGGATGTGGTGGTGGTGGCCACGCGCTATTTTGGCGGTACTAAACTCGGCACAGGGGGACTGGTCAAGGCCTATACTGAAACGGCGCAGGCCGCGCTGGCTGCCGTGCCGGTGGAGCAAAAGATCGAAACGGCGCTGCTGCGCGTCGAATTGGCCTATGATAGCTTTGCCCCGTGTCGCAAGCGCATCGAAGATCTGGGCGCCCAAATCGAGGACGAGCAATTTGCCGACGTAGTCCAACTGCGTGTGCGTGTCGCTGTTGAGCAGGTGCAGGAGTTGCGCACGGCGCTGATCGATATGACGTCGGGACGGGCTTTGGTCGATTTAATGGAATGAACCCCATCGGCGCGAATTCGCCGCTGCCCATGGGGCTGGATATTATTGCGCCCAGTGGATAAGGCCCGTTTCGAGCGAGTTGCGCAGGTCGTTATGATAGGGCAGGACGCGCAGAGTATAGCCGTGCGAGCCGGCCTCAGCGCAGGTGAAAATACCCTTGAATAGGTGTTCGCCGTCGCGACTATCGCTAAACTCTAGCGGCTGTATATACGCTTGTATAAACTCTTGCTGCGCGTTGAGACGTCCGGCGTAGAGCTCGACGCGCACATCTTGTGGTGCGAGATCGCCGAGGGCCAGAGACGCCGAGATGGGGATCTGGGTGCCCACTTTGAGTGGCGTGGGGAAGTCTGCCTCAATATTGACTATGCGCACTTGCGGCCATTTAGAGCGCACGTGGGACTTCCACTGCGTGAGCTGTTCGACGCGTCCGTTATCGCCCTCAAAGAGTTGCCAGCGCTTGTAGTTGGGCAAATACATATTCTCGGCGTATTCGCGCACCATGCGATGAGTATTAAAAAATGGCGCCAATGTAGCGATGGTCTCCTTCATGCGGGCAACCCAGCCGCGCGGTAACCCCTCGCCGTCGCGCTGGTAGAACAAGGGGATAACCTCGGTCTCTAATAAATCGTATAGGGCATTCGATTCGACTTCGTCCTGATAGGCTTCGTCCTCGTAGTTTTCTCCTAGGCCAATGGTCCAGCCCGAGTGCATTTCGCAGGCTTCTTCCCACCAGCCATCGAGCACGCTGACGTTGAGCACGCCGTTGATGGCGGCCTTCATACCCGAGGTGCCGCTGGCTTCCATGGGGCGACGCGGGTTGTTGAGCCAGATATCGCAGCCCTGCACGAGATAACGGGCGACATTCATATCGTAGTCTTGTAAGAAGAACACGTGTCCGTTGAAGGGTTCTTGGCGGGCCAAGTGGACGATGTCGCGGATCAGCTCTTTACCCGGTGTATCTTGTGGATGGGCTTTGCCGGCGAAGATTATTTGCAGCGGGCGGTCGCTGTCGGCGAAGAGGGCGGCCAGCCGCTCTAAGTCGCGAAAGATCAACGTGCCACGCTTATAGGTCGCAAAGCGGCGCGCGAAGCCGATCGTCAGCGCGTGGGGATTGAGGCGATCGAGGTGCTGTTCAGTCTTGGCGACCGGCGCGCCCTGGCTGCTGAACTGGTTGCGCAGATGAAAGCGCGAAAAATCGACTAGGCGCTGACGGCGATACTGGTGTGTGTTCCACAATTCGTGGTCGGATATATCGTGAATGCCCTTCCACGATTGTGGGTCTTGCTGCGCTGTACGCCAGTGTTCGCCGAGGTGGCGCTCGAAAAGTTCGGCGATGTCGAGGGCGGTCCAAGTCTGCATATGGACGCCGTTTGTTATGGAGCTGATAGGAACTTCCGAAGGGGCGAAATCGGGCCACATACTCCTCCACATCTGGCGGCTGACCTCGCCGTGCAGGCGGCTAACGCCGTTGGCGCGCGCTGAGAGCTTGAGAGCCAATACCGTCATACAGAAATCGGACTGATGGTCGTTGGGGTCAATGCGGCCGAGGCCGAGAAACTCTTCCCGTGATAGGCCGAGTTGCTCGCGCAAGGGGTGGAGATTGTGCTCGACGAGATCGGGGCTGAACCAGTCGTTGCCGGCTGCAACAGGCGTGTGGGTCGTAAAGACATTACCGACGGCGCTGGCCTCGCGGGCGGCGGCAAAGGAGAGCCCCTTTTCTTGCATCAGGAGACGGATACGCTCTAGTGCTAAGAAGGCCGAGTGCCCTTCGTTCATATGGCAGACAGAGGGGGTGATGCCGATGGTCGACAGCGCTTTTAGACCGCCGACACCGAGGAGGATTTCTTGGCGGATGCGCATCGATGAGTCACCGCCGTATAGGCGCGCCGTAATTTGGCGGTCTTCGCTGTTATTTTCTTCTATATTCGCATCGAGCAAATACAGCGCGATACGACCGACTTTTACCTTCCAGATACGCGCGCGGACATTTCCGTGGGTATAGGGTACCTCTACTACTTGCTGTTGGCCGTCTTCGCCGTTGACTGGCTCGATGGGCATTTGGTAAAAATCATTTTCCGGATTGCGTTCGGTCTGCCAACCGTCGGCATTAAGCGCCTGGCGAAAATACCCCTCGCGGTAGAGCAGGCCGACACCGACTAAGGGTAGGCCGAGGTCGCTGGCGGCCTTGAGGTGGTCACCGGCTAATACACCGAGACCGCCCGAATAGATGCGCAGCCCTTCGCTGAGGCCGAACTCGGCGGAGAAGTAGGCCACCTGCATTTGGCTATCGGCGTGCTGGCTTTTAAACCAGGTTGGGGCATCTTGGTATTGTTGAAATTCCTCGAGAACCTGTGCAATATGTCCGCTGAGCGTTTCGTCGTCGGCGATTTTTTGTAGTTGTTGGGTCGGCAAACTGGCCAAAAAGCGCTGCGGGTCGCGCCCGCTAGCAATCCACGTCTCCGGATCGAGTTGCTGCAGTGTGCGGATGGTTTTAGGGTTCCAGGTCCACCACAAATTATGCGCTAAGTCCCAGAGTGGGGCGAGTTTCTCGGGAAGAGAGGGAAGGACGTTGAGGCGGCGTATCGGTTTCATGTAGATAGGTTCCCGTAGGTTTTTCTCGAGCTGGCAAGGGCCAGTGGTGGGTGGACTATAAAAAAC
The DNA here is from genome assembly GCA_047616505.1 of Planctomycetota bacterium. Lineage (GTDB taxonomy): Bacteria > Latescibacterota > UBA2968 > UBA8231 > UBA8231. The sequence goes on along the minus strand of JBLHGI010000384.1, from coordinate 1,520 downwards.
GCTCAGGTCGGTTTTTGTCAAGCTGTACAAATTTGCGAAAAGTTTTACAAATACTATACTTAGCTCTGTTTTGTATCGTTTGAAATAGGGAGGAATTATGGTAGCAAAACCCGAAGTAATTATCAGTGGATTCGCCGATGAAGGGCCAGTGGACAAAAGAGCTGAGTCGCAGTTGACGATGTTAGCTGCGCTCGGTATGGGCTATTATAGCGTGCGTTTTGTCGATGTGGGCAATGGTGTAAAAAACGCCATGCAACTGACCAAGAGTGAAATCAAACGCCTGCGCATTTTGCACGGCGAATTTGGCGTTCGCGTCTCGTCGCTGGGATCGCCCATTGGCAAAGTGAAACTGCTCGACGTGGACGATGATTCGAATAATATGTTCGTGCCCTTTGCGCGCTATCTAAAAAACGAGGTGCGCCGTGCTGTGGATTTGGCGGGTGAATTGGAGACCAAGCTGATTCGCGGTTTCTCTTTTTACCATCCGCGTGGCCAAGCACCAGAAAAGTACGTGTCCCAGGCGGCAGAACAGCTTTTTGCCATCTGCGAGGAGTGTAAGAAGGCGGGCGTGTTTTTTGGTCTGGAAGTAGAAGCCAACCTCATTGGTCAGAATGGGCATTTGCTGCGTCAGTTATACAAGAAGGTGAATCACCCGAATCTCCATTTGATTTTTGACGGCGGCAATTTGGCCAGCCAAAACTTGAGTTCGGTAGAGACGGTTGGCGAATACCAGGCGATGAAAGCCGGGATCGGTTGGATGCATATAAAGGATTATAAAATCGATCCAAACTTGACGTGGCAGGGCCATGTCGACGAGGAGCGGCTCAAGAATTTTGTGCCAGCAGACAGAGGGGACTCTGGGCACGAGGAAATACTGCGCGATTTTAAAACGCGGATTCCCGCATTGGAGCGCAAGTTGAAGAAGCAGGGGGTTGATGGCGTCTTTTTGGACTTGGAGCCGCACTTAAAGGGCGGCGGTCAGTTTGGTGGTATTAGCGGGGTCGATGGGTTTGGCGTGGCGCTGAGGGCGCTGTTGAATGTGTTGGACTATGTGGGAATCGGCTATCGCTTGACGGGGTATGGGGATATAGAACGACAGAAGGGGTGATGCAGAGAGGGGACGGCTCTGATGGGGTTGTCCCCTTCGCTCATTCTCGCGGCACATCCTATACCTCGCAGCGGGGACCAACCCCATCAGAGCCTCCAGTCTCTCTGCATTTTGTGAGAAGAAGGGAGATGGTTAAGCATTACAATAGGGGAGCATTGCTCAGAAGTGAGAGTCTTCGAGGTGTCTCTTCATCACACCCCTTGTGCCACGAGTGCCGCATGCCGTTTGGCAAAGGCCTTGCTCTTGTCGTCTTCCAATACTTCCAAGTCGACCCCGCGTTCAAACCCAGGAATATTGCCGGCGTAAAACTCGCGCTGGTAGTGTCCCTCGTCGGTAAATTCCCACACGCGTTTGTTCTTACCTGTGCCCGGCCACACTACGCGCAGTATGCGCTTCTGCTGGCGGTAGCGCT
>JBLHGI010000383.1:0-5272 GCA_047616505.1 Planctomycetota bacterium | reverse complement strand
AACGGCCGTCGGCCGCTGTCCGACGGCGTAAAAGACCTCCCCCAACGAAGAAGAGGGTCGCTCTGGCAATTCGTAAAATGCGATGTGAGGACGCGACTCGGCATCCAGCGCCAACGACACGAGCTGACCGAGTATCTGCCCCGTAGAGGCAAAGGCTACATCCTGCCGATCCCAGCCACTTCCGTTCCAGACGGCGTAGCGAACGGCATTGCGATCACTATAGGCAATATGCGGTATTCCTCGCGCATCTAAAGCAATCGAAGTCATGCGCCGCGCCCCGAGGAAAGAGATCTCTACATCCCGCAACTCTTCGACGCGCTCGCGCTGCCATTGGCTGCCGTCCCAGTGGGCGTATTTTATAAAACCCGTATTGGAAGTGGCCCACTCGAAATAGGCGATGTGCGGCAACCCATCAGCATCCACGGCCAGAGAGGAAAACTTACCGACATCGCCCTCGTCATCTGCCACTTCTAATTGCCATTGTCCATCGACCAATAGGCCATAAAAGAGGTCGCTGCCCCCACCGGTATTGAGACGCTCGCTGCCATCGTGAAAAACTAAATGTAGCTGTCCAAAAGTATCGAATTGCAGCTGCGTACCGAACTCGTAGGGGATCGGCCCGCTCCCCACTTCATTTACAAACCATACATCACCCCTGCGCACGGCCCACTCGACCCCATTTTCCGAGCCGAATTGCGATGGATCAATCGACGAGACATAGACCTCCCCGTCGGGGCCAATCGCAACACTAGGATCCCAGCCATCGTGGCCTTCATCGCTTATAGTTTCTACATTCCACCGATCGCTCTGCCTAAAGGCATACCCCGCATCCCCTTGGCTTGGATCGCTACTGGCATCCTGATGGTCGTGATACACGATATGTGGATCGCCTTCGGCATCCAGAGCGATATCGAGCGGTCCATAGAAATAGCCCTCGGCTACCGTATCGATCACCCACTCATTGCCCTCTTTGAAAGCGTAAAAGACGCCCCCTGCCAATTGCTCCGTCATATAGGCGATATGTGGACACCCTTCTGCATCTAAGACCAATTCCGGCTTGGTGCCCGCTTCGACCCCTTCTATATTCCACTCCTGAGCAATTGCACAAACTGCAGAGCTAAGAATAGCGACCGAGATAGTCATCCAACGCACGCTCATATTCATAAAATCCTCCAGATATAAAAAGGGCAGGCTCCTCTATTAGAGGAGCCTGCCCCGATCTGGTTACACTGCACATTATTCGCCGCTTTCCTCATACTGGCCAACCTTACAATACACTCGCTCTCCTTCGAAAAACACACCAAGGAACATTTGATCGTGAACGAGACATTGCTTATTCTCGTGGAGATTTTATAGGTAATCGGAGGAGTAGCAACGACCGTTTTTAACCCGCCAAACCTTGGGGAATTGAGAACGATCCTACAGCCTAAGGACAGAAGGATGTCAAAACGCGTTGAGTTCCACTTGGTTAAAGTCATACAGAAACTCGAAATATTCTGCGATCTCAGCCAGAAAGAGGCTCTGGAGGTGCTGCAACTATGCCAGCGGCGCTCCTTCCTCGAGGGCGAGATCATATGGAATCCAGGCGATCCAGGAGACAGCATGCTGGTGCTGCTCAGCGGTAAGTTGCACGTCCAAAACAAGGAATCCAAAGTGGTCGGCGAGGTCCTCCCAGGCTGCTCCTTTGGCGAGATGGCCTGTCTGTCGGGCAACCCTCGATTTGTCGGATTTCATGTGGTCGAAAACTCCACGGCACTACTTCTCAAGCGGTCCGCACTCCGCAGCTTGATTAGCAACAATCCGCACCTGTATGTGAGAATTCTCGAGATGACCATCGGCATACTTGGACGCCGCATCACCCGTAACGTGTCCGATAAGGATTCGACTGAGGTGGATGATTCAGTCAACCTGAGTCGGTGGTAGCACGTATTATGGCTCTCATGACCATCTGCGACCTCTCATCGCCATTGCCCCTTAACCAAACGGCCGCAGCGCCCGAATCTCTTTCACATGCGCGGCCACTTCCTCGGCCGATGCCTTTAACAAACGCTCGCCCTTCTCCGCCGTAGCCGGCCGCGGATCGCCGACGCCGCCGTGCTGCGTTCGCTGGTCAAAGCGATGATACGATGCCACGCCCGGCACGCGCATGCCCTCTCTCTCGCCGTCGGCATCGAGCTTGTCCGTGCGCACCAGATCGGGACGCATAGCCAACACCATCGAGGTCTCTGTCTCACCGGCATGCCCCGAACCGGCGCCGCCCAACTCGCGGATCTCGTCTAACGCATCGTTGCCCGCCCAAGCCCAGCGGCTATAAAACTCAATCCCATCATCGCCATAACGCTCCATCAGACGCTGCAACAGAACGGAAATATTAGCCCCGTTACCACCGTGGCTGTTCTGAACGAGTATTTTTTTAAAACCGTATCCTACAACTGAGGCGACGATATCCATCATCAGCAGCAAATGCGTTTCAGAAATGGCGCTGAGCGTGCCGGGATAGCGTATGTGGTGTTGCGAATAACCGAGCCACTGCACGGGTAGCACGAGCACATCGTCGGGAGCCAACTCGTGCACGCGCCGAGCGACTTCACCACCTATCATCGAATCCGTAAAGACCGGCAAGTGCAGACTGTGCTGTTCGCAGGAGGCCACCGGCATTAATACGACGATATCGCGCGGCAATGCATCGATTTCAGGTGAGGTCATTTCCGCTAAGATCACGGCGCTGCTCCTTCTTTATTTAAACGTTTCTTTATGCCTTTGGCCAAGCTGCCGCGCTTGACGCCAACAACGCGCGCATCCTCGCGCCCAAAGGCCCGCGTCAGCAACGTAAACTCTTCCAGCCCAAAAACGCACGCGCCTTTCTTTTGCCATTCCTCCAACTCGCGCAGCGTGCGCTCAGCTAAAGCCGCATCGGCAAAAATATACGCCAACTTTTCCGTGCGGCGCAGGCTCGACAGCCCCACCACCGTATCGCCCGAGCTACAGCCAATGCCCAAAAGCGGGGCGATGGCAACGGCCTGCTGCTCTTCGAGTTTGTCCATGCCTTAAACGAAGGCCGGTTTAACAGGAGCCGACTTGCGTGCGGCCGAAATATTGGCCGCCTCTAACACGCCGATGACGCGCGCCGCCGATTCCGGTGTAATAATTAGCTTAGCTCGACCCAGTAAGTGCTTGTAGACATTCTCGTAATAGGCGTGCCAATTCGACTTGGCAAACTCTACTTCCGTGCTCATCTGGCGACCGTTGACCAGCGTCTTGACCAAAAACTTACCACCGATATCCTCGATCGATCCCTGCTCACCGAGCACGCGCCAACGCGAGCGGCCGCTCATGGACAAATTTGACATCGTCAACGTCACCATAGCACCGCTAGCAAAACGAAGACTATACTCTGAGTGGTCTTCGTTGCTGTAGCCTTTCCACTCTTTGTTTTTCACCTGGTAACCACTGACCCAATCAATTTTTTCAGGCACTATATTCAAAATCCAATCCGTAAAATGCGCCCCCCAATCATAGATCGCCCCCCCCGATATTTTGCGATCGGATCGCCACCAAGTACCCTGTGGGCCATAACCGTAAAAACCCGCTTCAACGCGGTGGACTCGACCGATGATCTTCTCCTTGCGAATCAGATCGCGCAGCGTCTGAAAATCTCCGTCCCAACGCCTATTGTGAAAGGTCGAGAGCATGACTTTGTTGCGTTTGGCCGCCTTTATCATGTCCTTGACCTCGCCGCTAGTGATAGCCAGCGGTTTTTCGCAGACGACATTAACACCCGCATCTAGACACTGAATGGCCAGCGGTGAGTGCGTATTGTGCGGCGTGATAATCGTGACCAAGTCGAGATCGGCATTTTTTAACATTTCACCGACCTGTGCAAAGGTCTGAATACCCGGAAAATCATCCTCGGCGACTTTCCGCCGCCCCGAATCCAACTCACAGACCGCCGCCACTTCCATACGCGCATTGCGTACCATCGAATTGAGATGGGTCTGCCCCATATTAAATGCACCGCCATAACCGACGACACCGCAGCGAATCACTTCTGCCATAATTGCTCTCCCTTTTGCATTTTGATGGCCCTCATTGTCCTCGTTACAACATTATTAAAGTGCACTACAGCGGTCAATCGGTGGGCTCACTTAAACGGGTAATGGCCCCTTCGACCACGCGCAATCGTCCATCTTCTTCCCCTAGGCGAAGCTGGAGATGCTTTTTTTCTTCATTGTAGGAAAGCGACTCTTCACCCAGTCGCACTTCGACCCCTGAGTAGAGGGTACCGCGCACGATGATGCGTGCCTGACGTGCCAGCGTGCGCTGGGCCGCTACGATCTCGGTCATCTCGGCCCGCAACTGTTGACGCCGTTCGCTCAAACGCGCGAGACGCTTGACCCCTAGGAGCGCATCGCGACGGCGCTCGAGAGTCTCGGATCGACGCAAACGCGCGCGAATTACCTCAACATCGATACTATCTAGCCCCAGAGCTTCCATAAAGGCCTGCATCCGCTCCTCGCAGTCGTAGATATCTCCCCGCAGCTTTTCGAGCCTTTCGACTTGGACTGGATCGACTCCTGCGACTAATCTCGTCGCCGAATTATAGGGCGACCCCACCGAGAGAGCTTCTATCCCAAGTCCCCCCCAAACCAGCCCTCCCACCAGCGCCCGCGCCTTGCCTTCACCGCGCCCCAACACGACGACTTTGCCACAGGCGCGCACCGAGGCATTAAATATATAGGCCCCCACGCGCACATCCCCTCCTGCGCGTAGACTCGCCTCCTGTGCAAATTTAGCCCACACCGTACCCCCAGCATCGACCTCTGTTGCAACACCAATAATGCCACCTCGCACCACGATGTCCTTGCCAGCGGAAACAATCGCACCATCCTCGATATAGCCGCCTATATGCACCGACCCCTCTGCGCGTATAGAAAAGAGCGATTGCACCGACCCACTAATAACCACATCACCGCTAAAATCTATATTTCCAGTAGCGTATCCTACATCACCATCAATATTTGACACCAGAGATATACCCAGGCGAAGACGACGGCGCGTGCGGTAGCGCGTGCGTATAATCTCGTTTTCGCTTATAACTTCCCCGCCGATATTGGCATAGTAGAACACGCGTTCACCGCGGGTCTCATTGCGAATATGCGTATCCATGATAACTTCGATACCCAGCGGCTGTGGAGCAAGCAGTTCGCGACCGAGAACATCGCGCCCCGACGCCCCGCGCTTGGGCTGGACGAGCACCCCTATAAGGTCACCC
>JBLHGI010000382.1:0-5297 GCA_047616505.1 Planctomycetota bacterium | reverse complement strand
GATATCCAGCGCTCGTCGTGGCCCGAAATGATAGATAATTCTTCTTTGCCGATAATATTTTTTGCAAAATTGATTACTTCGAGATCGTCTGCCTGCTTTTGCTCGGCGTAAGGCTGGTCCACAATGTCGAAATCAGTTTCCCTACTATAGGCTACCGGAAGTCGTATGGGTTAGCTGTTCAAGAGAGCGGCTAACGCGCACAAAACGAGCGTCTCGATCCTTGAAGTAAATAATGTCGGGGATATGATCGAGCAGCGTCTGCATGAGGTGGCGTTCGAAGAGCAAGCTCTCTTCTATCTGTTTTTTTTCGCGTAGGTCGCGAGCCAATGAATAGTAGTATTCTTCCCCGCCGTAGCAGACGTAGGTGGCAGTGATTTCTACCATGATTGCCTCCGATTCCGACATTTTTCCATTCATCGCCGTGTAGGCGACCCATATGGTATGTCACGTGAATCTAAAATATCTAACAAACAATTTTATGTTCTTTTAAAAGCCAAGCTCATAAGTGCATCCGTTGACCTAGTCCACATTGAAGCGCTTGAGGCGCGTTTTAAAAAGGACCCATTCCATTAGCAGGTCTTTGTGCTGCAACCTGAATTCCGCTGTGTTCTTTACGGTAGAGTTCTGTCGTTGGAATTCATTGTAGCGGTCTGTTATGGTTGCGCCCGGATACGCTGCCAATTGTTGGTTAAGTCGCGCTTTTTGGGTTTTGATCTGGGCGATGAACTGAGTCGCTTCTGTAAAAGAGATCTCTGCCGCAATCGATTTTTCTAGTACGGCACATTGGAATGTGCCGCAGATTTTTGGGCGTCCCTGGTGGTAGATCGTGCACGTCCCGTTAAAGTGGGGACAGGGGAGTGTAAAATAGCGCTTTTCCTTTTATATAACTTCCTCAAACCCGGGCGGCAGGACCTCGTCTTTTTTGACGCTACCATGGGGGAAGAGTGTATCGTCGCAACAGAAGCCGCAATTTTTGCACAAGTCTTGTTCGGCGTTTGTATCGGCCATGTTCTATTCAATGTTTGGCTAAGTTTTAGGTGTGGCTTACTCGTTTATTAGCAGCGTCTTTTTTTCGACCATTTCTCCGACAAAGCTCAAGGCATCGGTCTGGCACTGTTGCTCCGAGGTTTCGAAGTGGTCTAGTACGTGGGAAATGATGGCTTCGATACTCGCGGGCTTAGCCAAAAAATCCCAGATGGCAGCGCCCACCGCATTGAGCCCAAAGAATGCATCTTCACTAATACTCATCATGACGAGGTCGCCGTCAATCTCATTCGTGACGTAGTCGGCATTGCGAGAAACGGTACTGTGTACTGTTAGCGTCATATAATCCAATTTCACAACAGATGAACTGCGGTTGGTTCCCAACTTGGTCTATAGGTAGTGTTCTTGATTGAGGTGATCGTTGCACAATTGTTTTAAACTAACACCTTATATTTGACCGCTCGATTGGCTTTCGATACGTTGCTGGACAGTAATATAGAAATGGAGGGATTAATTGGAAGATATTAGAATTAATTTTATTGGCGATTCGTATGTAAATGGCACGGGCGATCCGCAGTATCTGGGGTGGCCCGGTCGGGTTTGCGCCGCCTCGAATGGCAAGGGTGCGGTGATCACTGGTTATAACTTGGGCATTCGGGCCGATACCAGTGCCGATATCCTCAGGCGTTGGCAAGGCGAAGTAGCTGCGCGACGCTTAGTGCCACAAGAGGCGCGGCTGGTGTTTGGTTTTGGAGCCAATGATTGTTGGATTATAGAGGGTCAGCCGCGCGTGAACCGGGCTGAATCGGAGAGTAATGCCGAGGAGATTTTATCGCGGGCAAAGGAGTTGCTGCCAACGCTGATGATTGGACCACCGCCGGGGTTAGATGCAGACGAACATGCGCGCAGGCAAGATATGTCGGTCCTGCTACAAGGTATTGCGGCGCGCGTGGGGGTGCCTTATTTGGATGTGATTGCGGGATTGGGCGAGGGAGAGAGCGAAATTTGGCGTGCTGAAGTGCGCGCTGGGGATCGGGTTCACCCCGGGGCAGGTGGGTATGGTGTGTTGGCTGAAGTGGTGTTGCAGTGGCCGGAGTGGTGGTTTTATAAGGGATAGGTCTGCCGAGGGCGTGTTGGCAAAAAGAACATTGCAACTCGGCCCTGCGGGCCTCAAACAGCAATAACCTTTTGCCAACACGCCCTCGACTGACAGCAGCTAAAATCGTTTAATTAGGGTTTTTTTAAATAAAGAGAGATCTCACTACGGGAGAGCTATTTATGTCAGGAGCTAAAAGTCTTAGGCAGCGGATTCGGGAGGGCGAGGTGTTGGTTGCTCTGCGTGGCTCGTTAAAAACGAGTAAGAGCGAGTTGGCCGATATTTGGTCGACGGGTTTCTACGACTATGTCTGGATCGATGGCCAGCACACGCCTTTTAGCGAAGAGGAGTTGATCCGCTATTGTACGGCTGCTGAGGAGTTGGGCATCGACGTGCAGTTGCGCATCCCCCACACGCGTCACGCCTATTTGGTCGGGCGTTTTCTCGACTTTGGTCTCAGTGCTGTACTCGTGCCCGAAGTCATGGAGCCAGAGACGATAGACGACGCCATTGCCTATGCGTATTACGGGCCGATCGGACGGCGCTCTTGGGGTGGGACGTTTCGCCGCGGTCTAAGGGGTTTAAATGAGGTGCCCAAAGACTTGGATCGGCATGCGTATGCGGCGTGGTGGAATGATTATGTGATTTTGGCCATCCAGGTAGAATCGGTAGAGGCCGTAACGAATATTCAGAAGTTGGCTAAGTCGGGAGTGAGCGTCGTTACTTTTGGTCCGCGCGATCTCTCGTTTAGCTTGGAAGACCACCCGGAATATCCGCTGCAAAGCGTCGAGGGTTGTATACGCAATGTCGCCGCCCAACTTAAGGGCACGGATATTCGTTTGGCCATGGGTACGCCCACCGAGCCGCATGAGCGCGATCCGTATTTAGACATGGGGATTACGCTCTTTCAGGGAGAGGCTCCGAGCTGAGTTAGATCGGCCCATTTTAGTGCAAAATTGAACTAGAGAAAAATCACGATAAATTGAGAGATAACGATGAAAATAACTTCGATAAAAACGGCGGCCACGAGCGGTCACGGCATGCATTTGTGGGTGCGTGTTAATACCGATGCGGGCATTGTCGGCACCGGCGAGTGCGTACACGGTGGTAAGCAGGCCATTGCTATTATTCAGTATCTCGAAGAGAAATTGGTGGGGCGCGACCCCTTTGCCATCGACGCTATTTTTGAGGACATGCGCCGCAGTCACGTTTTCGACGGTGGCGACTCCGGTGCGCTGATTACGGCCCTGACGGGAATCGAGATTGCGCTGTGGGATCTCAAGGGCAAGGCGCTGGATGTGCCTGTGTACGAACTCTTGGGTGGTAAGTTTCGCGACAAGGTCCGCGTCTATGCCGATTGCCAGGTAGAACCGGGCATGGATTTCGACGAGATCAAGAAAGTGGTCGACGAGGTGCAGGAGCGCGGTTTTACGGCCCTCAAGATCGACGTTGATATCGATGCCTATGGACCGAAGCGCAGCAGCGACGCGACCCACTTCAAGAAGGATCGCTTTAACTATACGGCCAACCAGTGGGAGCACGAGCGCATGGTTAGTTTGGTCGACATGGTGACGACGGCTGCCGGTAAGGATATCGACGTGGCCGCCGATGTGCACACTCGTTTAGACGTGCCCAGTGCCATTCGTTTGGCTAAGGACCTAGAGCAATACCATTTGATGTGGTTGGAGGAACCGGTGCCGGCGGAAAATGTCGACGCCATGCGCACGGTTACGCAGTCGACCAGCGTGCCGATCTGTAGCGGTGAGAACCTCTATTTGCGCCACGGTTTTCGCGAATTGCTCGAAAAGCAGGCGGTCAATATCATCATGCCCGATATCCCCAAGTGCGGCGGGCTTTCCGAATGTCGCAAGATCGCCAATATGGCCGAGATCTACTATGTCCCCTTTGCGCCGCACAACGTTTCGTCGCCGATCGGCACGTTGGCATCGGCGCACGTCTGCGTGACGGTGCCCAATTTCCTGGTATTGGAATTCCACTGGCTGCACCGCGACTATTGGAGCACCATTATCCAGGAGAAGACGGATATCATCAAAGATGGTTTTATTCATTTTGATGGCCGTCCCGGCATCGGCGTCGAACTCGACGAAGAGGTCGGACGTCAGTATCAGTATCCCGGTACGACTTGGTTCGAATAAGGGCGCTAAATAAATAATTCCATGTGCTGCGGGCACGTCCATCAGCGGCGTGCCCGTATTATTTAGTTGCCAGCGTTAGATTTCATTCAGCCGCCTTTAACGAACGGGCCGACCTAGGTCAAAGACCCCTCCTGCCATAGCGCGCACTCCTAATTTTTGCTGTTCGCGCACTATTAATACGGTGGGTGACACTTCTCCTTGGAGCGGGTGTTTAATAGTTCGATGCAACTGATGACCCTATTGGGCGCAAAAGACAAGATGAGAGTCAACAATACCTAGGAGGTTATTTTGAAGAAATTAGTAGCCGTGCTCATTGCACTCGGCATATGTATGCCCGCGCAGGAGTCAGTCGCGCAGGTCGAAGGCGGCAGTGAGATGCTCAACGAAGTGCCGATCTGGCCCGTGCCTGCGGAAATGACGATGGAGGAATACAGAGATGCCAACCGTCGTTTGGGCGTCGGTGTGATGTTGATGTCGGTGCCTTTGCCCGGTGCGATGCACTTCTATGCCGGTGAAAGAGCTGCGGCATGGAAGCATGTCGGTGCGGCGGCCTTGGGAACGGTGTCTCTCATCGTCGGCGCGGCGATGCTCGACGACAAAAATGGGTGGAAGAAGTCGAATTTTGAGGTGGTCGATGTCACGGGGGAAAGCGGCAAGGTCAAGCGCTATGAAAAGATTCCCGTCGAAGAAGAGGGCGGTGTTTTTACCTATCGTTTAGAAAAACTCGACCGCAAGACCAAGGGCGGCGGCGGTGCCTTTATTGCCATAGGAGCGGGATTGATAGTTGGTCAGTTGATCCACGACTGGATCGGTGGCATCAAGACCATCGAGAGGAAACGCGATGCCGTGCGCTATAAATACGGCAAGACGGCGGGATATACATTCGGTTTACAGCCCAGTATAGATATCGAACGCGGCAGCGTTGGGGCACAGCTTTCGATGCGATTTTAATGTATGGGCGGGGCCTAATATTGCCGGGAGATAGAACGTATAATATTGTGTCGGGCGTCTAACAGAAAGAGCGCAATGCGTCTACTATAGGCTTTGCGCTCTTTCTGTGA
>JBLHGI010000381.1:0-5306 GCA_047616505.1 Planctomycetota bacterium | reverse complement strand
AGGTCGGCTCCAGCAATGGAGCCGATCTTTTTGTATTTAGCGCAGACGACTGCGCTGAGAGCGCATCTTGGAGAAAGATGCGAAGTGGATCTGCCAATTGCCTTCGGCATCAAACCCCACATCGAGTCGAGTCATATCTACAGCGGGCATCAACAGGCGCAGGCCGAGACCGATTCCCGAGTGCAATCTATTTCTATCAACTTGGCTTTTTACATTCCAGGCCATACCGGTATCGGCAAAGAAAGCTGCAGACAAACCGAGCTCAGAGGCCAGTCCGAGAATCTCGTATTCACGGCTGGGCAAGAGGGGGAAGCGGTATTCGAGCGTGCCGAGGAATTGGTTCTTGCCCGCTAAGTCAACGCCTAACTCGCGTATGCTGTGGCCGCGAATAGTGTTGGATCCACCTAAGTGAAAGTCCATGTATTCGGGGATGTCGATGCCGGGCTGTCCCGATTGTAAAGACAGCAAAGTGGCTACGACTAATGTATGGGTCTGCCCTAGTGGGTGGAAACGGCGCAAATCGAAATGTGCTGTCCAGAAATCGCCATCTCCTGGCAAAAAGCCGCCGGTGCGGCGCAATTCTACCTCGTTGAGCCAGCCTTGGTGCGGATCGCCCCAATTGTCGCGTTCATCAAAGCCAAGGCGTGCGCCGACTTGGAAAAGGTCATCGGTGTTGTCTGTAGATAATGTGTGGCCGGCTTCAATACTCTCAAAACGCAAATAGCTAAAACCCGCCGCCGCGCGCCCGCGCTCACCAATATAAAGTCCGAGCGAGGGGCTAAATTCGAAGCTGGTCTCGTGAAAACCATCCAATACATTCAGGCGTTCAATCCGGCTTAAGTCGAGATCAAAAGAGAGGTGGTTACCTGCAATCCAGGGGTAGTTCAAGTCGAGAAGGAATGTAGTCTTGCCGCCGAAGAGAGCATAACCGGCGACGAAGATATCGCGCCCGAGCATATTGACGGATTTGAGCGCGGGGCCAAAAGACCAGCCGTCCTCGTCCGTGACATCGTAGCTGATATAAGGTATCGCGAAGGGGATTTCACGCACGTCCAGAGTGAGGGCAACGCCATCGTCAACGGTGCGCGCGAGCATGCGACGCGAGCTAAAGATGTCGAGGTTGTCGAGGCGCTGCAGGTCTTCTCTTAAAACTTTGAGGTCTAGGGGAGAGCCAATGGCTGAGCGCAGTTCTCGGCGGATGACGTATTCGCGTGTAAAACGGTTGCCCTGCACGTCGATGGATTGGATCGTGCGGCCGGATAAATGCTCTAACCCGGTCTCTAAGGATTGTCCGCTCGCGACAGATGCCCACAGCAGTATTAATAAAAAGTAAATCATAGTGAAGAGAATAGGCCGTCTTTCTGTTTTGGCAATACGCAGTAGGGTCATATGTTTTTTTGCAGAAAGGATCTGTGCTATGAACTATTTCATTTTGGTGTTGCTTTGTGCGCGCCGCGTTTGCCCAAGCCGGTTAGTGATTCAGTTTTTTATTTCGCCGATCAGAACCGCTAGGCTCGTTTGATACTCAAGAGCACAGCCGCTGCCGCTGCACTCATCGCCGCCGCCGTGCCAGCATAGAACCAGAATGCTCGTTCGACCCCCCACTGGTCGGATAATGCCGCCATAGCGAAGGGGAAAACAAAAGCGCCTAGGCCACCACCGGTAGATATGATGCCGATGGCCAACTCTTGTTCATCGGAGTAGTAGCGTCCCGCCAACACGACGATAACTGGATAAATAGCGGAAAATCCCATGCCGCAAGCAAAGAAACAAACGGCCCTCCAGGCGGTTCCTGTGTCGAGGAGCGCCAGCGCTAAAGCCAGCGTAGAAACTAGGCATAGCCCCAATAGGAATAGCGCTTGCCGTTCGCCGCGATACAGCGCTGCCACGAGTAAGCGCCCGACCAATAGTCCTACCCAAAAAAACGAGACCATATAAGCACCTGTGGCGGCAGAAGTGCCCACAACCTGCACGAAATATTCTGCAATCCAGTTGGATACGCCGATCTCTACGCCGACGTAGAGCAGGATGACCAGAGTGAGTAGGAGTAAGAGTGGTTGGCGCATTAGATCGCCGAGGGCGTGATGGGTCCGTTTATCACCTGTCTCAGAGAATAGATTCTTAAAAGGTTGGAAATAAAAGATACATGCAGTAGCCAACGAAATGGTGGCCAAACCTTGGAATGCATATTGCCAGGGCAAATCGCGCTCGATGAGTTGTCCCATGACGAGTGGCCCAACGATGGCACCGGCAGTGAAGGCGGCGTGCATGAAGTTCATTAGATTGCTGCGTCCGTTCTCTTCAATGCGCACGAGACAATAATTCGTTACGACTTCTGTGCCGCCCTCTCCGAGGCCTAGTGAGAACATGGCGACTAGGTTGAGCCAAAAGGAGGGGGTATACCCAAATGCAGCGAGACCCAGAGCTTGTAGTACTAATCCGCCGCTGATAACTAAACGTGGTCCCCAGCGGCGCAGGAGCAGGCTGCATAAGAAGGTAGAACTAAAATAACCAACCGATCCTCCGGCGAGTACGGCTCCCATATCGGCATAGCTCCAGGAGAAGTCGCGCACTATTTCGGGTAAGGCAGAGCCCACTATAATGGCAGAAGCGCCAAAGAAGGCAAAATTGGCAAAAAGTATAGAAAGTAAGGTTCGCTGTTGGTGCACGCTGTGTTTGTCTCGCAAAATCGGTCGGATGAATGGGGCGCTCAATTATAAGTGAGCGAATTTATAGCACAAGTGCACTCGGGCGATTGCCGCTTCGGTATGCTCGGCCTATATTGGTCGTCGGTGACTTAATTCGAATGATTCAAGAGAGGTAGTATGGCCCAATTACGACAGAAATTACTGATGCTCTATGCCCACTCTCCCGACCTCAAAAGTCAGGTTGTCGCCTGGTCTTTATACGACGGAACCGGCGGCGAAGACCATACGACAGGCGATAGCGAAGAGCCACCCTATACATCGGTGGTTGCGGCGATGTGCGACGGCTGGCGCGTCGTACAGTTCCCGCAACAATACCCGGCCTATCCCGGTATGGAATACAATACGTCCTACTTGCGTTACGAATACATACTCGAAAAACTGGAGGATAGTGATGGTTGATAAAGAACATTTGCTCACGACCCAACAGATGGCTCGTTTTGTTGCTGATGGTTTTTTGCGTTTTGACGAATTGGTGCCGCCCGAGCTAAATAAGGCGGCCTGCGCAGAGATGGAAAAGGGGGAAATTCCGCGCGCTCAGGGCGGGTTGAATCTCTCTGAATTATGGCAGGATCAGGCGATAGGTCAGATCGTGCGCTTGCCGGCCATTCAGGGCATTATCCAGAGCTTGGTGGGGCCGGAGCCACTATACGATCATCACGCAGTGCATACCGTGCAGGCCAATAATACCCACGGCCAGATATGGCATGCCGATGCCATTATCGATACGCGTACGCACTTCGATATGCAGTTGTTTTATTTTGCTCACGATACGCCGCGCGAGATGGGGGGCACGATGTTTTTGCCGGGCAGCCAGTATCGCCGCATCAGCGAATCGGATATTGCGCGCTACCAGAATTTTCTCGGCCAGGCGCCCATGGTCTGCAAAGCGGGTACGGTAGCGGTGGCACATCACGGAATCTGGCACTGTGCCCAGCCCAATTTGACGGGGCAGATGCGCTATATGTTTAAGCTGCGTTTAAACCCGACGGTGCGTCAGAAACTGCTGTGGAATACGGATGACCTGCAGGATGATGAGATACCTTCGATTCTGAGTAACAACCACCGCTGGTATGGCAATGAAGTGCGTCTCGAGGTTGTCAATCGCATCAAGATGTGGCGCTTCTTAACCGGCGATGATACATACGACGTATCTTATTGGTTGTCACGTCTGGAGAATATGCCCGAAAACGAGCTACAGGCGGCCTGATATTTGAGAGTAGAAAAACGAGCGGGGCCGGGAAAAAATCCCCGGCCCCGCTCGTTTTAGTGCAGTCCTGTGTTTTCAGGCGACCGAGTCGAGGATACTGCCGCTGTCTGTGCTGCGGTTATGCTGTGTTAAATCGTTTGCCGGTCCTTCGTTTGCCGCTTCTGTTTCTTTATGACTTGCGCTACCGATCTGTGTTCCGCTTTGCGATGACGCAGCACCTCTTAATTCACCTCGCGCGTTTGCCGCTTCCCCGCCTTGGCCTTCTTCCTGCCGCTGTTTAGACAGCTCTTGTCTCGCCTGCGACTCCATGCGCGCCGCTGCGGCTGCCACGCTGCGATCCTGCGATGAAGGCTCTGCTGGAGCCTGCGCTGCGCGTCGCACGGTCTGGGCCTTGCGGATCGTGGCCTCGGGGTCTTCTTCGGGCGAAGTGTCTATTTGTACTTCGCCGCCGACGGCGTATTGGCGGTTGTCCGGTCCGCGGTCGTATTCGTAGGTCGGTCCTCCAGTGGCGTAAGAGCCTGCGGCTGCCAGATGCGCTTGTTCGTGGGCGCGCACTTCGCGGTCGCGCTTTTTAAGCCCTTCTACCTCGCGCTGCTCTTCTTCCGATAGATTTTGCTCACTGGGAGATGCGCCGCTCGTAGCCTCTTCGCCCTCTTTGCCTTCTGCGCTCTTTGTGCTGTCGGCGGTCGCCTGTGGCAGCGATATGGGTTCGGGTAACTCTATATCTACCGGTTCGGGAACGGAGTATTTTTGCTGTTCTAAACCTCCATCGGGAATACCTGGGTGGGCCGGTAAGTCGACGGCGAGTATTGAGCGCAGGTGGTCTACTATTTGACGCAGGGCGTTGCCCGATCCGGTTAGTTCGACCGAGTCGGAATCGTTTCTGCCCAAGGTGTCAACAACGTCTTGTCGCGGCTTGTGTTCCTGATGTGTATCTTCGCTCGCTGAAGACGGCAATAGGTTATGTGTTTGTTCTATGCGCATGATGGTTACCCTAAGTAAGTAATATCTTCATTCTATATATCGGCAGAGATGCGGGCCGACTTTACTGGGTGATTTTCATCATATCTACGGGCTGCGGTTTTTTGAATATACTTTCTGGCAATTGGGAGAAGACGGCTAGGTCCGTATGGCCGCGTTCGCCGCGACTATCCGATAGCATAATTTGGCCATGGCGCTGCCAGTTGTCCCAAGGGCCAGTAAAGCGCGGTTCGGCATCGCTGGCCTGGCCGTAGAAGGCCCATTGGCTGACTAGTTTGGTCTTCTTATCCACCCATACTTCGTACTTATTCTGTGGTGTGACGCCGACTTCCGCAAAAGTCAGGGTGAGCACATCGGCCGCGCGGCCGTTCTCGCTCTGGCCCGCACCGCGATATGTGAGTGTGACACCG
>JBLHGI010000380.1:0-5318 GCA_047616505.1 Planctomycetota bacterium | reverse complement strand
CGCGTAAATTCGATGAGGTGGTGGCGCAAGACCACATTACTACCACCCTAAAGAATGCCATCCTTTCTGAACGTATCACCCAGTGCTATCTGCTCTGTGGCCCGCGCGGCGTAGGTAAGACAACGACTGCGCGCATCTTAGCCAAGGCACTTAATTGCTCCAATCGCGTCGAGGCCGATCCGTGTGATGCGTGCAATTCTTGCCATAGTATAGCGGCTGGGACCAGCATGAATGTGCTGGAGATCGACGGTGCTTCCAACAATAGTGTCGATGATATACGTGAACTGCGCGAAGTCGTGCGCTATGCGTCTACGGAAGGCGCGTACAAAATCTATATCATAGACGAAGTGCATATGCTGTCTACAGCGGCTTTTAATGCGCTGTTAAAGACGTTGGAAGAACCCCCTGCTCACGTCGTATTCATTTTTGCCACGACGGAGGTCCAAGCGGTACCCGATACGATTCTCTCTCGCTGTCAGCGTTTTAACTTTCGTCGGGTCGCCGCTGGACGTATTGCTGCACACCTGCGAGTTATTACGGATAAGGAGGGGATTAAAGCCGACGAGCGCGCTCTGTTCCTTTTGGCCGATCGAGCGGACGGGGCGTTGCGCGATGCGGAGAGCCTATTCGATCAAGTCGTTTCTCTCGATGCTGGTGGAGTCTCGGTTGAGGCGGTAGAACAAGTGTTGGGTTTGGTAGATCGGAACCTCTACTTTGAGCTAATAGATGCTATACGAGATGCGTCTCCTGCGTTGGTTCTAGATGGGATCAGTCGAGCCATTGAGGCGGGTGCGGAAGTTGAGGAATTTGCCCATGGATTAGTCGAAATTCTCCGTCATTTGCTCTTTGCTAAGGTGCAGGGATCGGCGGCGGAACTAGATGTTGCTGAAAACGATCGCGATCGTTACCAGCAACTAGCGACGGCTTTTGCGACCGAGGATTTGATGCGCATGCTACAGATCCTCATGGATTTAGAAAGCGACTTTAAGCGTTCGGTTTCGCCTCGTTTTCGCTTGGAATTGGCATTGGTTCGTTTAGCTATGATGGGGCGGGCAGTAGATGTAGGTGAATTGCTGCTGCGTCTCAAGGCATTGGAAGAAGGGGGGGTACAGACAACAGTCCAAGGGGCGCCAGCGGCCTCGCAGCACGAGGTCTCTACACCTAGAGTGGTCGAGCCGATAACTCGTCCGCCAGAGACGTTGCGCTCGAAAAGTGAAGTCCCGCCCGAGCCTGCAGTAGTTCCGACACCAGAGCCAGTGCGTTCACAGGCTGCGCCCATACAACAAATGCCCGAGCCTACAGTGGCAGCTTCTATTCCCGCCGATAATGCGGGTGAAACGGCTGCGGCCATAAACTTTGAGCATATTCAGGCCCACTGGGAAGAATTGGTTGATTCGGTGCGCGCTGTACAGCCGGCGTTGGCGATTTTTCTTAAAGGGGCCCAGCTTATAGCATTAGAAGGTAAGATGATTAAGCTGGGATTCGGCGCCGAAGATCGTTTTCCAATGGCCCAGGTCGTCAAGAACCGAGATAGTATAGAAGCTATTTGTGCCGAGAAGTGGGGTGAGGTGTTCAGGCTTAACTGCGTCGTTGTCGATGAGCCGCCAGATACTGAAGAAGGAAAAAAAAAACCTGACTCCCCCCAAGGAGACCCCACGGTGAAATCCGTTTTGGATGCCTTTGATGGCGAATTGGTTTGAGGTGAAGATATGGGACCCGCACCGCTAGAAGACTTGATTATGGCTTTTGCGAAACTGCCGGGCATTGGCCGAGTGACGGCGCAGCGCTTGGCTCTATATGTGGTCAAGAGGCCCCGCGATGAAGCGGAGCAATTGGCTCATGCTCTCGTGGGGGTCAAGGACGGAATTAAGAAGTGCTCCGAATGCTTTAATTTCACCGAACTCAGCAGCGAATTATGCGCTGTGTGCCGAGACGACCGGCGCGACCGGCTGTGCATCTGCGTAGTCGAAGAGGCCAGCGATGTACTGGCGTTAGAAGCTAACCAGATCCATCGCGGTGTCTTCCACGTGTTAGGGGGAGTGCTCTCGCCGTTGGAGGGGATTTCGCCAGATGATTTGCGCATCACCGAGTTAGTTGAACGCGTGCAGAGAGAACAGACTCGTGAAGTTATTCTGGCTCTTAATGCAGGGCCAGAAGGAGATGCGACTGCCAATTACTTACACCAACTGCTCTCTGCGCAGACGCGGGTTTCTCGGCCTGCGCGCGGATTGCCGGTGGGGGCAGATCTCGATTTAGCCGACCGTGTTACATTAACACATGCCTTTGCTGGAAGATCTCCGCTCTAAACTAGAGTTACCTGACTATGGATCGTCGCGAAATAATAAATTTACCCAACTGCCTCACCGCGCTGCGCATAGGTTTGACGCCGCTTTTTCTGCTGCTTCTCTTTGCCGATGTCTGGTATTGGAAGAGTATGGCATTTGTCGTCTTTACTCTGGCATCGCTGACGGACTTTTACGACGGTAAATTGGCCCGAGAGGGGAACCAAGTGACCGATTTGGGACGTTTCCTCGATCCGCTGGCCGACAAAGTCCTCGTAACTTCGGCGCTTATTGCTTTTGTCTTCGACCGCATGGTTAATCTGTGGTTGGTGGTGCCGATTGTAGCTCGCGATGTTCTAATCACCGGTATGCGTCTCTATGGGGTATCGCGCGGTCGTCAAATGCAGACGTCGCGTTTAGCCAAATGGAAAACGGCGGTACAGCTGTTCACCGTTATATTACTGCTCTTTATAATGGGATTGCAGGAGTTGATGGCACGTTTTTTTGCTGGCGACACCTTCTTTTTAGAGGGCGATACAATACACTTTTTAGCAAATGGTCTTATGGCTGCGGTATTATTACTCACCGTGTTATCTGGGGTTCATTATCTGTTTCGCTCTAACTTTTCAGTAAAGGGCTCCGATGCACATCGCTAATGGGTTACTAGGGAAATAGCATTCTGAAAAAAGTAATCGCCACCCTCTTCTATTCTGGCTATGCTCCAATTGCTCCTGGTACAGCTGGTACGGCTGTCGCCGCTGTGTTTTATTGGCTGTATTTTTTATTTTTTGAACCAATTGGCGTCATCGCTTGGTTGGTGCTGTTAGTCGTTTCCTTTTTTGTTGCCGTATATACAGCAGATGCCATGGCCGTAGAGTGGGGTAAGGATCCGGGGCGCGTGGTCGTAGACGAAGGGGTCGGTTTTTTGGTGACAGTTGCCTTTTTACCGACGGGGTTGTGGACGGTTATTTTTGGCTTTTTTGTGTTTCGCGTATTGGATATTATTAAACCGACGCCGGCGCGCGAGCTCGAAGCATTGCCCGGTGGTTGGGGTATCGTAGTGGATGATGTAGTGGCGGGGATTTATGGCAATTTGGTGTTGAGGTTAATTTTCTACGCGATCGGCCCTATGGGAAGTTTTTGGACTGGAAGCTGACACATACGCCATATTTACAAGGGGAGAACTATGGCTAAGACAAACGGACGTAGCAGCGATAAGACGCAGGAAAAAGACAAGGGCAAGGCCCTCGAACTCGCTATGTCGCAGATCGAAAAACAGTATGGCAAGGGGGCGATCATGCGTCTGGGAGATCAAGGGGCCGTCGCGGAGATCCCAGCGATTTCCACGGGTTCGTTGGCGCTCAACACGGCTTTGGGGATTGGTGGTGTGCCCAGAGGGCGCATTATCGAGATTGCCGGTCCGGAAGGGGCGGGAAAGACCATGTTGACGCTCCACATCGTGCGTGAGGCACAAAAGGCCGGGGGCACGGCGGCCTTTATCGATGCGGAGCATGCGCTCGATGTCAGTTTTGCCAAGAAAATTGGCGTAGATACAGAGAACCTGATCATCTCGCAGCCCGATAGCGGTGAGCAGGCACTGGAGATCGTCGACACACTGGTGCGCAGCGGTGCTTTTGATATTATCGTGGTCGATTCGGTGGCGGCATTAGTACCGCAGGCCGAGTTAGAGGGCGATATGGGTGATTCGCATATGGGCCTGCACGCGCGCTTGATGTCGCAGGCTTTGCGCAAATTGACGGGTTCAATCAATCGCTCGAACACCTGTCTGGTTTTTATCAACCAGTTGCGCATGAAGATTGGCGTGATGTTTGGTAGTCCAGAGACCACGACGGGGGGGCGCGCGTTGCCTTTCTACGCTTCGGTGCGCCTCGATATTCGTCGTATCGCCCGCGTGAAAGATGGCGATATCGACATCGGCAACCGCACGCGTGTCAAGGTTATCAAGAACAAGGTGGCACCGCCGTTTCGCGAGGCCGAGTTTGATATGATCTTTCACGGTGATCATATCGGCATCTCTTGGGAAGGGGACCTAGTTGATATGGGGGTCGAAAGAGAGATTGTCGACAAGAGCGGCGCTTGGTTTTCCTATAATGGCGAACGTCTTGGTCAGGGGCGCGACAATGCCAAAAACTATCTGCTGGAGCACCCAGCAGTAGCTGCCGAAATACAGCAGAAGATTCTCGTCCAACTCGGGCTGGCAGCAGATAGTGCAGAACCTGAGAAAAAAGAAGAAGACGAAGAAGGCGAAGAATAGGCCCCTGCGACGATGGCGCAAGATCCGCTGCAAAAGGCGCGCGCAACGAGCTTCAACTATCTGAGTAGTCGAGCGCGCTCGGTGTATGAGGTGACGCAGAAACTACGCCAGAAAGAGTTTGCAGAAGAGGTTATAGAAGAAGTCCTCGCCGATCTACAGCGCTTAAATTTGCTCGATGATCACGCCTTTTGTCGCCGTTGGGTAGAGGCGCGTTTAGAACGGGCAACAGGCGCGCGAAAATTAGCTCAGGACCTGCGGCGCAAAGGAGTGGCTGCCGATATAATTGACGAAGTGTTGGCCGAGTATGCAGGCCAGCTAGATTCGCCCGGGCGCGCGGCTCATTTACTGCGCAAGCAGAGTTGGCGCTATCGCAACTTAGACAGGGAAAAGGCGCGGCGGCGCATGTTGGGTTTTTTAGCGCGCCGCGGCTACGATGCGCAGACGGCCTGGGAGGCCATAGACCTAGTTTGGAAGGAATTGCAAGAGGATGAAGTCACAGGAGATTAGGGAGGAGTTTCTCAGCTTCTTCGAAGGGAAGGGCCACACACGCGTGCCGAGTGCATCCGTAGTGCCTTTGGATGATCCGACCCTCTACTTTACGAATGCAGGTATGAACCAGTTCAAGGACGTGTTCTTGGGGCTAGGTTCACGCGATTATACGCGCGTGGTCGATACGCAGAAATGCATGCGTGTCTCCGGTAAACACAACGATTTGGAAGAAGTGGGTATTAGCCCTTGGCACCACACGCTTTTCGAGATGC
>JBLHGI010000379.1:0-5325 GCA_047616505.1 Planctomycetota bacterium | reverse complement strand
GCGTTTGCGCCGGTGACCGATTTGCGCGCGCTGTCAGAATTTGCCGGGCAAAGAGAAAATCCTCTGGCCAAACGCTTGGCCTTGATCGAGGCGGCTGACCAACTGGCTGACCGCTCGGTCTGGTGTATAATCGGCAGCGCGGACGAACGCGTGGATACCCGCAAGGCCGTGGCCTTTGCCGCTGCGCTTAAGGCCAGCGGTGCAAAGGTTGAGCACCGCTTTAAGTTGGTCGAGACCCCTGGCCACAGCTCTTTGCCCGAATGGCATGACGAGGCAGCAGCGTGGTTGGTACAGGTGGTATAGAGAATGATGCAAAATGCGTAGGAAGTTTTTGCTGCGGCCGATTTCAACGGGCATATGTAAAAAAATAAGTCCATTCTATCAGTTTATATAAAGGATAAGAGATGCAACAGGTACTACTGGCCATCGACGACGTATCCCTGCCCTTGCGCAAAAACGCCTGCCTATACCTGAACAAACCCACGGTGCGCCCGGAGTCCGTGCTGTTGCCGAGCCCGGACGAGAGTGATGCGCCGGACAACTTGGCGGCACATTTCTACGGCACGGTGCTCTACGACGAAGGCAAGTTCCGCATGTGGTATTACGCCTGCCATCGCGGTACAAACCCGGACTGGTCGCCGGAAAAAAAACGACAAATCGCCAAACAGCCGGACTGGGTGCTCGAAGCCAAAGAAGGATACGAGTTCGCACAGGGTCCGCTGTGTTATGCGGAGAGCGATGATGGCCTTAGCTGGAGTAAACCCAAGCTCAAACAGTTGGCATTTAAGGGCAATCGCGACAACAACGCATTCGACCTGCCGCACGCGCTTGTTAGCGGCGCGGCGGTGATTCGTGACGACGACGATCCGGATCCGGCGCGGCGCTATAAAATGATCTATCAATTTTTTCCCGACCAGACGGATCCAGTCATTGAGGAATATGGCACCTTGCCGAGTATGGCCTGTGCGGTGTCAGCCGATGGATTGCAGTGGACCGTGACGGCGCTGCCGTTTGTCGGCCAATTTATTGAGCACTGCTCCTTTATACAACACGATGGCCAATATATCGTACACGCGCAGGTGTATCCCGGCACCGAGTGGAGTGCTGCGTATACGGAAGGCGGCGCAGCGGGTGGGCGCACCGGCGCGGCGCATGCCACGTATGATTTTGACCATTGGCCCGATCTGTGGCAGTGGGCCTTTGCCCTGCCCGAGTCGGCCGATGCGGAAAAACGCGGTGCGCACAAGGCCTATGACCAGGTTCACCTCGGCGTCGGTGCGGCTAGTTTTGGCAATGTCTGCGTGGGGGTCTATGGCATCTGGCACAGCCAGGCGTTTGGCGAGGATTTTGGCAAGATCGGCTGTGACTTGGGGCTCTTAGTATCCAATGATGGTATCCGCTTCCGCGAGCCGGGTGCGACGCCGGGACAGGTCTTTATACACCGCGATGATTCGCCGGTGACGCCGACGTCGGAGTGTGCTTTTAGCACGGTGCTCTGTCAGGGCAATGGCATACTGAATGTCGGGGACGAAACGCGCATCTACCACGGTCGCTGGCGCAATGTAGGGCAGAAGGCCGAAGACGTTGCCACGCATTACCACGCCGAAGTGGCGCTGGCGACGCTGCCGCGCGACCGCTGGGGCTCGCTCGGGCTGAATCCGGGCGTAGAGGAAGGGATGATATGTTCGGCGCCGATGTTGCTATCGTCTGGCGAACTGCGCATCAATGCCGATGGCGTCTCAGGGCTATCCGTCGACCTAGTAGACGAACGTTTTCAGCCCATCGCCGGTTTTAGCAGCGGCAGGGTCGTCGGGCCGGATGGGCTGGACTGTCCCGTGCGCTGGGCGGGGCATGCGTTGGAGGAGTTGGAGGGCAAGGCGGTGCGGGTACAGGTGGCGATGCAGCGCACGGGGGATGCCGCGCCACGCGTATATGCGCTCTATTTGAATGGAGCTGCGTGATTCTTTGTCGCCGCTGCAAGGGGGCATGTAGCGGCGACAATCGTTTAAGCCGGCACGAGGACTTCCTCTAAGTAGCCGATATTCTCGTCGATCTGTTGTTCGTCCATCATGCCCAATACCATCGCGTGCACGCCATCGACGGCGAACGAATAGTGGATGGCTTTGCGCGGGTCTTTGGTCAACTCGGTGCCACCCCCCACGACTTTCATGGCGTAGATACCCTTGCCCGCAGCGGCCATGCGGCCGATGACGGCGGCCACCTTTTCCGGCGTGTCGTCCATCGCGTGGCCGGCGTAATTTATACGCGCCAGCACTACGTCGACCCAGTCGCTGTCGGCCGCCGAAGAGAAGGCGCCAAAATCGTGGCAGGAGACACCCAGCGCGCGGATGATGCCCCGATCTTTGTATTCACTGAGTACATCCATGGCAGCTATATCGCGCTCTGGCCAGTCGGCCTGGGTCTGGCAGTGCAGCAAAACTATATCGAGATAGTCTGTTTTTAATTCGCTGAGATAACGCTCTATATCGTCGCGCACCGCCTGCGGTTCGCGCGAGGTCGTCTTGGTCGTTAGGGTGACGTTTTCGCGGCCGACACGCTGGTGCGCGTGGGCTATGTGTGGGTGTGTGCCGTAGCCGTCGGCGGTGTCCCAAAAGCGGATGCCGCGATCGTAGGCATAACAGAGCAAATCGGAAAGGCGTTCAAGGCCGAGGTCGCTCTGGTTGGAGCGGTTGTTGTAGCCGTTGGTGCCCGTGCCAAAACAAAGGGGAGAAACGCTGAGCCCGCTTAGGCCTAATTCGACTTTTTCCAGCATGATATCTCCTTTTGTTAACGATTTGTTAACGATGTTTTTTGTATAATAGGACCGAACGCAGATGCGGTATGCTGGGACTCAAAATAGGTTTCTGATGGGTGGGGAGCAAATGGAAAAAGATCCAATTTAAAGCAGATGGCTTTTGCAAGCGCGGTCTATACTATAGTTTTCTTCGACGAGGAAATACGCCTTCTGCTGTTAGAGGCTATACCCAACGCAGCACCTATATAAGGTGTATCATCTAAGACCAAGCCGCAGGCGAGCTATATGGACAAAGTCATTATCACCGTTGCCCTAAACGGCAGCGTGCCGACCAAAGAGATGAACCCGCACGTGCCGCTGACGCCGGGCGAGTTAACGCAAGCGGCCGTTCGGTGCCGAGAGGCGGGAGCGAGTATTGTCCACGTGCACGCGCGCGATGCTCAGGGCCAACCGACGCTCGCCGCGGAAGTTTTTGCGCAGATCCACGCGGCCATCTGCGCGGAGAGCGACGTTATCGTGCAGATATCGACCGGTGCTCGCGCGGGAACGGATGTCGAAGAGCGCGCGGCTGCGGTGCGCAGCATCGGGCCGGAAATGGCGTCTTTGACAACGGGCTCGATGAACTTCCCCGACCAAGTTTATGCCAATTCTTTCGCCGTGATTGAACGTCTGGCTGCGGTGATGAAGGAAGCGGGCACAAAACCGGAGATGGAAATTTTCGAAGCCGGCATGATCGACAACGCGCTCGCACTGGCGGCGAAAGGGTTGGCAGAGGCGCCGCTGCACTTCGACTTCGTGCTGGGCAGTCGTGGTTCGCAGCCGGCGACGGCACGCCAGCTGCTCTTTCTGCGCGAGTCGATTCCAGCGGATGCGACGTGGTCGGTTGCGGCGTTGGGGCGCGGGCAGCTGCCGATGGGCATACTGGCCATTGGCATGGGTGGGCACGTGCGCGTCGGTCTCGAGGACAATCTCTATTATCGATATCGCGAGCTAGCCAGTAACGAAGAGTTAGTTGCCCGCATGGCGCGCATTGCCATCGAGTCGGAGCGAGGGGTGGCCACGCCCGACGAAGCGCGAGAGATTTTGAAAATCCCCAAGAGACAGCGTTAAACGCGGATTCTTTAATAGGATACTCGATATATGTACAACCCGATCTGGATCACCATCCCAGCAGGTTCGTTTTATATGGGCAGCGACCCTGAAGGCGATGCCGTGCCCTACGATAACGAAGGTCCGCAGCACCGGGTGCACGTCGATGCCTTTCAACTGACGCGCACGCACGTGACGAATGCACAATACGCCGAGTTCGTCGGCGCATCCGGGCATCCTGCGCCGGGGCATTGGCTACAGGGTCAGATTCCAGAAGGTCTGGCCGAACACCCCGTCACTTATGTGGATTGGCACGATGCTCTGTCGTTTTGCCAGTGGGCGAAGGTGCGCTTGCCGAGCGAAGCCGAATGGGAGAAGGCGGCGCGCGGCGAAGATGCCCGGCTCTGGCCCTGGGGCAATGAGCCGCCCGACGCCGACCGCTGCAACTTTGATAAACACATTATGACGACCAGCCCAGTGCATCAGTTTCCTCGCAGTGCCAGCCCGTATGGCGCATTAGATCTGGCCGGCAATGTCTGGGAATGGACGAGCAGTCTAGCGCGCCCGTATCCATACGATAGCCGCGATGGCCGCGAAGATCCGGCCCGGGGCGAAGCGCGGACGGTGCGCGGCAGTTCTTACACACATAGCGCCCGCGAAATACGCACGGCAGATCGCCACTCCTTTGTGCCGGGCACCCCCTGCGTATATCTCGGTTTTCGCGTCGCGCGCACGAGCGCACGAGCGCCGCTGCCGACGCCGATCGCGTTTGAGTGGGTCGACATTCCCGCTGGTGAGTTTCTGATGGGCAACGATCCACGCCGCTTTCACGATCTGGCATTGCCCAGCGAATGCCCGGCCCACTCCGTTTCGTTGGCGGAATTTTCGATTGCGCAGACGCCGGTCACCAATGCCGAGTACGAAGGTTTTGTGCGCGCGAAGGAGTACTCGCCGCCCCCGCATTGGATTGGCGGTGAAATTCCAACGGGAAAAGAACATCATCCCGTGACCAATGTATCGTGGGACAGCGCGCGGAAATTCTGTCAGTGGGCAGACGCGCGTTTGCTGAGCGAGGCAGAGTGGGAGAAAGCAGCGCGCGGAGAGAGGACGGGAGACACGCGCGGTATGGGCACGAGCGCTGCGCGCGTTTACCCTTGGGGCAACGAAATGCCGCAGACGCCCTGCGCCAATTATGGACGCGATGTAAAAATGCATTCGACGACTGCCGTCGAACAATTTTCTCTTGGTGCGAGTCCGTATGGCGTATTCGATATGGCGGGCAATGTGTGGGAGTGGACGAGCAGTATTTTATCGGGCTATCCCTATAATAGCGACGACGGGCGCGAGGATCTAAGCTCGCGCGAGCACCGCGTGCTGCGCGGGGGGTCGTTTTATAGCCCGAGCGCAAGTTATATTCGCTGTGCGTCGCGCTCTTCGAGTTACCCGCAGCGCCAGCGTGATCACATTGGTTTTCGGGTGGC
>JBLHGI010000378.1:0-5325 GCA_047616505.1 Planctomycetota bacterium | reverse complement strand
AGGGCTATTCACTCGCGCGGCTGCCAAGAAAACGTCTCATACTCGTAGTCGAACGAACCATCCGCATAGAGATCGATCAGCCCATAGCCCTCGTCGCACTGCTCTAAATCACCGCCCCACCAGCCCGCGCAGAGCGCGCCGTTGCAGATATAGGTAACGCCATTGTACTCACAGCGATCGCGCAGATGCATATGACCGCTCAGACACAGACGCACATGAGGATGCTGCTGAAAAAGCTTCTGCAGTTTATACGCATCCGTATGCATCCAATCGCCGGGGATCTGCCAGTGGTTATTTTGCATGCGCTGGTCGTCGTAGATGGCTCCCGTGACGCTGAGTATGGGCACATGCGAAACGATCAATACGTGCCGGTCTTTGGCCGCCTCTAATTCGGCCTCTAACCACTGCCACTGCTCGGCGTCTAAATTCGCCGTATAACCACCCGCCAAGGGCTGGCAGCTATCGAGCATAATGAAGTGCCAGCCTGCGCGCGCAAAACTGTAGTAGCGCCCGGGCATCGCCAACTCCGTCATGGCGCGACGCTTGTGCTCTAAGGCAATGCCATCGTCGGCATGCCAGCTCATCGCATCGTGGTTGCCCAGACAGTGGAACACCTCTGCAAAATCGACCGCCGTTAGCGCGCCGTGCCACGTCTGCCACTGCGTCGCGACGCGCGCTTCGCTTTCGCCCGTAGCATTCATCACGGCATCACCGCCCGTCAGCAAAAGCTGCGGCGACCGCTCCAGTGCGCGCATATGCGCCAACGCTTGCGTCAACCCTGCTCCCGCACCGCGCTCGGGCTGTACGTGCACGTCCGTCATATGCGCTATGCGCAGTGCTTCCCCTTTATTCAAGCCTTTTCCTCCTGCGCAGCATGCAGATCGTCCAAGGCGAGCACAATCTCTGCGCGCACGGTTTCGTCTTCTTCTAACGGCAACCGCTCACGCAACGCCGCTTCGGCCTCCTCGCCCCCCAACTGCCCTAAACCCCAAGCCGCATGCCCTCTCACTAACACCTCTTCATCGCGCAGAGCCACAACCAACGGTGCCACCGCGCGCTCGTCGCCGCTATTGCCCAAAGCCACGGCGACATTCCTCAGCAGGCCGCGTCGCTTGGGTCGCTTGGCCGGGTTGCGGCGAAACTTTTCGTTAAAGGCATCGCGATCGAGCGCTATCCACTCGCGCAAATCCGGCCGATCCAGCCCCGGACGGCTCGCATAGGCCGGCTCTTTAGCCGCTTCGGCACGACGATTCCACGGGCATACATCTTGGCAAATATCACAGCCGTAGACCCAGTCGCCCATCCCACGGCGCAACTCGCGCGGAATAGCTCCTTTTAGCTCAATCGTCAGATAGGATATACAGCGCGAGGCATCGAGCACATAGGGCTCGGCAAAAGCATCCGTCGGACAGGCGTCCAAACAGCGCGTGCAGGTACCGCAGTGGTCGGTAGCGGGTTCGTCTGGAGCCAGTTCGAGCGTTGAGACAATTTCGGAGAGAAAGAAGTTCGAACCTTTGCGTTTGTTGATAAGACACGTATTCTTGCCCCACCAGCCCAACCCAGCCCGCTGCGCCAACTCACGCTCTAGCACGGGCGCCGTATCCACGTAAACCCGCCCCTCCACTTCCTCACCGGCCTCCGCCCGCATATAGTCCCACAGCGCAAAGAGCCGTTTTTTTATCACGTCGTGGTAATCATCGCCGCGAGCATATGCAGCAAAGCGCCCGCGCAACGGCTCATCCGTCTCCGGCGTCGGCTGATAGTATTCCATGCCCAAACAAACGACGCTCTGAGCCCCTGGCACCATCTCTTTGGGGTCCGCGCGCTTGTCGAGATAGCGCGTGAGATACTCCATCTCACCGGCATAACCCAACGCTACCCAGCGCGCATAAAACTCCGCTCCCTGCAAAGGATCGGCCGGCGTAACCCCCACCAGAGAAAAACCCAATTCCAGAGCTTTCTCCTGTATTTTCCCTTTTAAATCCACGGCCCTATTCCAATTAAACGCACATCTTTTTTACTTTCGTTCACTTAAGACCTATAAAAATTTAAGGGGTGGTATTAAAAAGGGTTATTGCTGTCTGAGGCCCGCAGGGCCGAGTTGCAATGTTCCTTTTTAATACCACCCCTTAAACGCCATCGCCCCCTTAGAGGCAAGCGCGTCTACTCGAAAAACTCAACAATATGGTGAAACACCATCTGATTGAGATCGTTAAACGTGACCAGCACCATAATAAAGAGCATAATGGCCAAACCAACCTGCTGAAACACCTCGCGCTGACGAACCGAAAGCGGGCGCCGCATAATGGCCTCCAGCGTCAGAAACGTCAGATGACCGCCGTCGAGAACCGGAATCGGCAGCAAGTTGATAATGGCCAAATTGACCGAGAGCATTGCCAGAAAACTGATAAAGGCATTCAATCCCTGCTCGGCCGTCTGCCCGGCGATCTGTGCAATGCGCAGCGGCCCGCCCAACTCGTCGGTCGAGCGATCGCCACTAAAGAGCTGTCCAAGAAAATCGAGAATCATCCACGAAGAGTTGTAGACGCCAACGGCACCCAGTGTCACCGCGCGCCCCATACTCACGTAATGGCGCGACTCGTGCGGGCTTATGCCGATGCGCCCTACCGTAGAATCGCCTTCGGCAAAACCCTTTGGCGCAATCATCCCCTGCATGCGGCTACCATCGCGCTCCCAAACCAACAAAATTTCTTGGTCCGGATAGCGGCGAATCTGCGTGCTCATCTCCGACCAGCTCAGCACCGGTGTAGCAGACACTTCGAGGATTCGGTCCCCGAGCATCAAACCCACCGTCTCAGCCGGCATATCGGAGACGACCTGCCCCACCGTCGTCGGACGCATCAACCGCAGACCGTAGCCTTCTTCCCCGACGGCCGGAAGTTCCAATTCGAATATCTTCTCCCCGCGCTCGATTTCCAACCGAGCCCCCGTCGCGGCGACGTTTTCCAACGCCTCGGCCAGGCTGTGTGCATCCCTGACGCTTTCGTCCCCGACGCGCAGAACGCGATCACCACGCTGCAACCCAGCCTGCTGGGCGACTTTGCCCTCTAGCGGATTGATGCGCGTGCCTTCAAAGGTATCGACGCCGTACACTTTGAAGAGGAAGACCAAGGCCGCAAAGGCAAAGAGGAAATTCATAAAAGGACCAGCGGCAATAACAGCCATGCGGATCCCGATGGACTTGGAGGGGAATTCCCACGGCTCACCCGTAGATTCCTCACTGCCCACATCGGCCATGCCCGCGACCTTGACATACCCCCCAAAGGGAACCCACGAAAGACAGTATTCCGTCTCGCCGTAGGTAAAGCCGATCATTTTTGGCGGATAACCGAGCGAAAAGCGCTCGACGCGGATGCCGGACCACTTGGCCACCAAAAAATGGCCCATTTCGTGCACAAATACCAGCACGCCCAGCGCAAGAATAAAATAGAGTATCGTATTAATCATAGCATTTCTATAGAGAGCGTAAGACGCCTAAGAACTCCGCGTATATATAGGCCAGCGGAAAGGCGAAAAAATAGGAATCGAAGCGATCTAACAGGCCACCGTGACCAGGAATCAGCGTTGGCGCGTCTTTGACATTGCCCATATCGCGTTTAAAGGCCGATTCTACCAGGTCTCCCAATTGGCCACCAAATCCGACCAAGAGAAACATACCCGCCAATTCGACCAGCGCAAACGAGGGCAACAAACTGTACAATAACAAGGGCAACAAACTACCGAGCAGACCACCGCAAAAACCGACCACGGTCTTGCCCGGACTAATAGACGGAGCCAGCTTTTTGCGCCCCCACTGGCGACCGAAAAAATAGGCCGCCGCGTCCGTTAGCCATATACTAATAAAAAGCACAGCAACTAAATGGTAAGCCTCGGGGCCCGAACCGACACTGCGCACAAGAAGCAGCGGCGCACTACCCAACACCCCAGCATAGAGCACGGCACCCAAGCCCAATAGCGCGTTGGCCGTATAGCGTTCCGTTCCGCGGCGCAGTGCAGCGACAAAGAACAGCAGCGCAGAACCCATCACATAAAGAAAAAGTGGGGCGGCTTCTGCAAAAGACAGCACCAGCACCCACCCTGCTGTCAGCGGCAAAGCCAGGAGTAAATCGGGTTTATAACCGGCTGCACGACTCAAATAGCACCACTCCCAGGCACTGCGCACCGCCACAACCAACACCAACCCGAGCAGCGGCCAGCGCCCTCCTTCAACCAAGAGCAGCACACCTGGAACAAAGACCAGAGCCGAAAGGACGCGCTGAACTAAATTCGAACGCCCCTTTGTCTCCCCTTTGTCTACCGGCGTCTCAGGCTCCGCCAAAACGCCTCTGCCGACGCTGGTAGGCAGCGATGGCTTCATATAGGTGCTGGCGGCGGAAATCGGGCCAGTTCACATCCGTGACAAAACAGATTTCGGTATACACCATCTGCCAAGGCAAGAAATTGCTCAGGCGCATTTCGCCGCTCGTGCGGATCAGCAGGTCTGGATCGGGCATCTCCGCCGTATAGAGCGCCCCACTGATCTTTTCTTCATCTATATCTTCGGCCTTTAAACGGCCTGCTTGCACTTCCTTAGCAAGGTGGCGGCACGCATCGACCAGCTCGCTACGCCCGCCATAGTTGAGCGCCAGATTCAGCAACAAACCCGTGTTGTTGCGCGTCTTGATGAGTGCGGCCTTTAGCGCCAAACGCACCGCAGTGGGCAATTCACCCGTGCGGCCAATGGCATTGAGACGCACATTATTTTGGTCCAGTTCCGGAATCTCGTCGCGCAGACTCTCGTGTATCCCATTCATGATCGCCTGTACTTCGACCTTCGACCGCGACCAGTTTTCCGTAGAAAAAGTATAGAGCGTCAACACGTCGACCCCGAGTTGCCCGCAGGCGCGCACGATATCGCGCACCGACTCGCGCCCAAAGCGATGCCCCTCGGTCTTGGGCAAATCGCGCTCGACGGCCCAGCGCCGATCTCCATCCATAATAATCGCTATATGGCGCGGTAATTGGCCCTGCCCTTTGAGCTCCTCGCGGATGCTTTTGTCTTCTTCTGCATCCAGCGGTTTGCCTGGGGTATACTCTTTAGGCGAGACTTCTGGTGAACCCATCGATGTTTTCTCGGCGCTTCTGGCCCAGTGGGCCGCGTTCTTTAAGTGGCTTTATTTAAAAGCCTGAATCTATGTGTTACCCCTGTATACGTCAAGAAATACAGCCCCTTTGCCCTTGTGCCACAAATGCTTGACACGCGAGCTGCGCCGATCTATTATGCCGCCATGCAAAGAGCTGAGCATATCTTGGACAAAAATAAAA
>JBLHGI010000377.1:0-5346 GCA_047616505.1 Planctomycetota bacterium | reverse complement strand
CGTCGTCTATCGGCAACTCTGCGGGCTCTTTTTCACGGTGTGATCGCCGCTCTATCCGCAGCAGCCAACGCCCCGTAGAATCGCGGTACACTCGCTGCCAATCATCTTCTACCAGCAATTGGCGCGGATCGCCGACAACCGCTGGCAACTGCAAGACTAACCAGTCTACACTCCCTGGATCGTCTATGGTCCGATCTAGCACCAAACCCCGCTCTACGATCGGCGCCATCCATGCACGAGCTTGCTGAGCGTCCGTTCGCCGCTCTTCAGAGTGAAAGATGGACTGTTGGGCGCGCACGCTACGCCCCGCTTGATCAAGCCAAACGACCCATTCCATATCGCGAGAAAAAGTGCCGTCATACGTCATGCGCGCTTCTGCGACATGCTCTTTTGCAGCCTGTCCCCCCTCTGCAAATGTCACATATAACCAACGATGATTCCCGGCAGCCAAATCGACAACGCGCAACGAGTCTCGCCGCCCCGGCCGAATGCGCCCCTCGCGGGCCAGTTTCAATAGCGCCACGCTAGGCAAGACGGCCCCTTCCTCGACGACGACTGTATCTGCCAACTCGTATCCGGCCAATGTTCTCTGCACGGCCAACAAGTGCCCTTGCCACTGCGCGCGGAGTTCAACGACCTGGTTGCCCTCCATCTTTTTTTCGCTCAACTCAATCGGGTGATACTCAGCATCGGTTTCCAGCCAACTCGATGAACGGCGGAAACCACCACGCCAATCCACTTCCTCCTCTTCTATACGCCATCCGCCGTTTTCGCCCTGCCGCACAATCTGCCGCCGGTATCCCGTTTTCTCCCCACGGACAAACACTTCCCACCACAGATCCCATAACAAAGAGTTACCCCCGGACACTCGCTGAAGCCCAGCAAAGGAATAGACGTAATTGTCATCCACTGCAGCCCATAAACCCTTCATAGTAGCCGCCAAATGTACTCCCTTACCATTCCCCATTTGCGCCCGCCATAGCTCTTCGCCATCCCTAGGCTTCACGGCTACCACCCATCCCCCTTGCGACCCGGCAAACACTTCACCGCGAGAGCCCAAGACCGCTCCTCCCAGCGCACCTCCAGACAGAGGGACATGCCAAACCAATGCACCATCTTCGCGATCAACACCATACATAAAACCATTATCAGCGACGCATACTAATCGTTCACCGGCTATTAGGAGTTCCCCCTGCACCTTCGCACCTATGCGCAAGCTCCACAACAATTCTCGACCTTCAATCCGATAGGCCCGCACATAACCATCCCCCGTAGCGACAAAGATCTTTTGCTGATCGGCTAAAGGACGGGCAACGACTAGGGCCCCTAGCTCGACCTCCCCCAACCGCAGACCGCTACCCGCATCGAGAACGACCAAGCGACCTCCTGCACTCGCATAAATGCGACCACCTCCAATCCCTATCGCCAGTTCGCCGCGCAACCCTAGGCGAGTGCGCCAGCGCTCCAGGCCATTAGAGAGATCTAACGCATATAACCAGCCATCAGCAGCCGACGCATATACTAGGCCATCCGCCATAGCCAGCGCACAATCGCCGCGGCCCAAACGGTGAAACTGCCAGCGTTGTTCCCCCGTCGCCGCAACAAAAGCACGTATCTGCCCCCACGTATCGGCAACCACCAGCATCTCACCTGCGAGCAAAGGGGCACGAGTTACGGGCCCCATATCGCGCCGCAACCACATGTGCACTCCATCGCGACGGCGCACAGCCGTTACCCGCCCTTCTACACTACCTATAAATACCAGTGAATCGCCGTGTGCCACAGTCGACTTAAGCGCACCGGGAACCAGATATTTCCACTGTAGTTCATAAGGAAAAGCCGATGACGCGCTGCCGATATCGGCAAAGAGTAAAAAAAATGCGAATAGAGGCGCATAAGTTCCATAGCGAACCAGCCTCCAACGCCTATCGGAGCATTGCGCGAACAAGAATTCCCAGCTCTCTAAGTTCATGTCTCTCTTTGACAATACGCTATCCGACTTTTATAATAAGGCCGATTAGAGCCACACATTCGCCCATGCAAGGAAATCTCAAATGAAATTGCGACTGACCTACTGCTCTGCTTGAGGCTATGAAAAAAAAGCCGTCAGTTTGGCGGAACAAATCCTCATTGAATACAAAAAAGACATAAGCGAGTTCACATTAGTTCCCTCCGACGGAGGGCGTTTTGAAATCGAACTCAATGGTCAATTGATTTTTTCGAAAGTTGCCGAAGGGCGCTACCCGGCATTCGATGAAATAAAAACCAAGATCAATGCAATAGGTAAGGGGTAGAAGAGATCACCGCTAGGAAGTCCCTTTTGCCAAAGCGCTATTACGAGCGCAGAATCAACTCAACAGACACACCTACTGCACGTTCTATTCTTAACTTTTAGCTTATATAACCCTGTTCAGGTCATAGGAGAACGGTCCCCATGCGCTATCTCCCCCTATATGTGCTTGTGTTTTGTATTCTGTCCACACAGGCCATCGCCCAGCCCAGCGAAGAAGCCCTCAATCACTACCGCACGGGTTATGAACTGCTAAAAAAACGCAATTACCGCAACGCCGCCATCGAATTGGAACAGGCGATCTCTATAAATGCCAACTATGGCGAGGCGCACTATTTACTGGCCCAGTCATACAACGTGCTCAACGAGTACAACAAGGCCATCAGCGCATACGAAAAAGCGCGCGAATTGGGCATCAAACCAGAAAAGGCCGCCACGGCATTAGGCAAACTATACAATAAAGCAGCGGTCGCCAGTCTGCAGCAGCGCAAATACAGCGAATCGGCATCGCTTTTTGACAAAGCGCTGCAATTTGCCCCTAACAACGCGCAGACGCACTACGCGATGGGGCTTTCTTATAATGGTCTGCGCGACGAAACTAAAGCCAAAGCCGCCTTTGAGAAAGCCGTAAAAACCGACCCCCAATACGCCAAAGCCCACAATGCCTTAGCCGATATCCAGCATCGCAACCGCGAATACGGCCCCGCCGCTATCACCTATCAGAAGGCCATTGACGCCGATAAGAAATATATGGCGGCCTATGGTGGTCTCGCCCGCGTCAAATTTGCGACACAAGATTTAGAAAGTATCGTTGAATTAATGCCAACCGCTCTGGAGATCGACCCCCAATATGCCGAAGGCTATCGCTACCTGGGCTCGGCACTCAGCCAACTCGGTCGCCAACACGAAGCCGTAGCCCCCCTGCGACGCGCGACTGAACTGGCCCCCAAAAATGCCGAAGCCCATTTTCGCCTCGGCGAAGCCCATTACGGCATGGGAAATTATCGCGATGCCGTGCAGGCCGGCCAAACCGCCGTGCGCCACCAGAAAAACTTTGCCGCAGCCCGGGTCCTTTTAGGCGACTCTTTGCTCAAGCTCGGCCAATTGGACGATGCTCGAACTTGGTATGTCAGCGCACAGCAAGACAGCCGTTTTAAAGATTATGCGACTCATCAAATAGAAGAGATTGAGCGTGCAGCTAAACAACAGCAATAATAGCCGTTAGCAAAGAGAGACTGCCCTACGTGAAAATCCTCGCCGCCACCAACAACGCCGGAAAATTGCGCGAAATTCGCGCGCTACTTTCCAAGAGCGAAGTCGTCTCACCCGTTGACCTTGGCCTACACTTAGAAGTAGATGAAACGGGGACGACCTTTGTTGCCAATGCCACGCTCAAGGCACAGGCCTTCGCCAAAGCGACGAATCTCATCGCCTTAGCAGACGATTCCGGCTTAGAAGTAGATGCACTCGGCGGCGCGCCCGGCGTGTACTCGGCCCGCTATGGCGGTCCGAGCCTAGATGCTGAAGGTCGTTGGCGTTTGCTCTTGAAAGAGATGGAACCTTTCACCGCAACCACCGAGCGCAGTGCGCGTTTCCGCTGCGCCATGGTCGCCTTCTCTGCCGACGGCCGCACCTGCCGCGCAGAGGGCACTTGTGAAGGGCGTATCGCATGTGAAGCCGTCGGCCAGAATGGGTTTGGTTACGATCCCATTTTTTTCTTACCCGAACTCCATTGCACAATGGCCGAGCTCGATGCCAGCACAAAAAACAGTTTCAGTCATCGCGCCAACGCACTGACGGCAATACACCCCCTGCTCATGGAAACCTTTCCCGAGTTGCGCACTTGAAGCCATTCGCTCACTTGCCTTGTTGAGTCTCTGCTCCACCCCTATATTTTCCACTCCTGCATTACCGACCGCCCTATTTCCTTGAAATACACTTAACGTTTATAAAGCACATCTATGTTTGGTCCCTATACACAGTATGTCCGCCCATACAAAGCTCGTCTCTTACTCGGTGTATTCGCCATCGCCATCGCGCAGGCAGCCAACAACTATATTCCCATGTTGGTCAAAGGTGCCATTGACGCACTCGATAAACACGAACTGACCAGCGAACTGCGCTTCACCGAGATTCAGCTCCAAGTCGCCTATATTGTCGCTTTTGCCCTGATCGCCGCCCTCTGCGGCTATGGCATGCGTATCCTTTTAGGCCGCACATCCGCACGCATCGAATACGATATTCGCACCGCCTATTTCGCCCACCTGCTCAAACAGCCACTCTCCTATTACCAAACCCAGCATACCGGCGATCTGATGGCGCGCGCCACCAATGACCTCAACTCGGTGCGCATCTTTTTCACCTATGGCGTGCGCGGCATTGCCGAATCCAGCCTCATCTTCATCTTCAGCATCATTTGGATGTGCGTAATCGACTGGAAACTCGCCCTGCTGGTGCTGGCGCCCGTACCCATTTTCGTCTTATTGCTGACGCGCATGGCTTCGGTCATTCACAATCGCTTCCGAGCCATCCAAGATTTCTTTGGCAAAATGAGCAACTTTATACAGGAAAACCTGGCCGGCACGCGCGTGATCAAAGCCTATGTACAAGGGCCAGCGCAAAACGAGACCTTCGACAAGCTCAACCGCGAATATCTCGACAAAAACCGCCAGCTCATCTTTACACACGCCTCCTACCGACCGCTGACCCATATGGTCGCCTCGGTCTGCCTCGGCCTCAATCTTTGGCTCGGAGGCAAAGCCGTCATCGATGGCTCTTTCTCCCTAGGGGCCTTTGTCGCCTTCAACGCCTATCTCACCCAGCTCATTCGCCCCATCATGTATTCTGCCTGGGTCATTGACCGTTTTCAACGCGCCATCGTGGCCATGCGCCGAATTAACGAAGTTATGGATGTTGAGCCCGATATTCGCGACCATAATGTCGTCGCTATCGAACACTCTGTGCGCGGCGAAATAGAATTTCGCTCGTTGAACTTTGCTTACGGTGATGGGCCGAATGCCTTATCTAACATCGATCTAAAGATACCCGCAGGCACC
>JBLHGI010000376.1:0-5359 GCA_047616505.1 Planctomycetota bacterium | reverse complement strand
CCCATACTTTGCTCGGTTCTTCCTCTAACGCCGTGGCGCCCGCCACATCAAAACCGCGCGTGGCCAACTCGCCGCGCAGCAGTTTGAGATAGACGTCGGCATGGAAGTTTTCCAGATTGAAATCGACGAAACCAATGCGTTGGCTCATGCTGCTGGCTCCTCTTGTTTTGTTTCTGTTGGCTTCGTTTCTATTTCTATAATGGGCTGGGCACTCCACTGCGAGACGAGGATGCCCGCAAACATCAAGGCACAGCCGAAAAGCCCGCGCGGCGGCAGTAGCTCTCCGAGCAGCATCCAACCACCGAGGGCGGCAACGACCGTCTCGAAACTCAGAATAACGGCTGCGTGCGCCGGGGGGGCTTGGCGTTGGGCTACGACCTGTAGTGTGTAGGCTAAGCCGACGGAGAGCAGACCGCCGTAGAGGATGGGCCAAGCTGCATCTACTACGGGGCCCAAGGCGATGTCCTCGCTAAAGATAGCGACGATAAGGCTCAATAATGCGCAGGTGAAAAATTGCCCCAAGGCCAGCAGGGCCCAATCGTGCTTTCGTGCAATACGACTGATGATTAGAACGTGAATGGCCCAGAACAAAGCGCCGATGAGCACTAGCCCGTCGCCCAGCCCGATGCTAAATGGCGGTTCAATGCTGAGCAGGTACAGCCCGCAGGCAGCGGCGAGTGCGCCGAGCCAAGTGCTCCATTGAGTGCGGGTGCCGAGGGCGAGCCCCAACAGGGGTACCAGCACTACGTAGAGGCCGGTGATAAAGCCGGCCTTGCCCGCCGTAGTGTAGACGATACCGACCTGCTGCAGCGAGGCGCCGGCAAAAAGCACGCTGCCGGCTAAGGCTGCTGCGGGTGCTGTGCGGCGCAGTTGTTGGCCCAATTTTCCATTGGCATTGCGATAGACAAAAGGCAGCAGTGGGATACAGCCGAGGGCGAAGCGCACGCCGTTAAATAGGAAGGGGCCGATGTGCTCCATACCGAGGCGTTGAGCGACAAAAGCGAATCCCCAGATAATGGCAGTGAGCAGGAGGAGCGCGTCGGCGCGCAGCGAGAACTTTGCGACCATGCCGCTAGCGCAGCGCCGGTCCGGCGGCCTGCCGTGCCATGGCGAAGACCATCAGGTTGACGCCGAATTGAAAGGCGCGTTCGCGGCCCGTCTCCTGCGGTGCACTCCACAGGTAGCTGATATTGAGATCGCTAAAAAAAACGACGACGCGGCCTCTGTGCTCGAACTCGGGCAGCGGCATCGGGAAACGGTCTTCGCCATCTACGGCCTTTTCATAGAGCAGGGAGACGATCAGGTAGGACGAGGGTGGTGGCGCTCGTTCGGGTTCTGGCACGCCGAGGTCTGGGTGCACCTCCTCTTGCGCGGAAAAGGGCGAGCAGAGGGCAAAAAGGCAGAACAGCGTTTTGGTGGCGAGCGTAGGCATAGGGCATGTGGGATGACGGGCCAGCGGGGCATCCGCGGCACGGGGTGCAAAGCCGTAAGATACGCATCGCCCTGCCTGTAGCCAAGCGCCCCAAGGCGCGGGGTTCTGTGCGCATATAAAGAGCAGGCAGTCGAAAGAATAAGCGCCTATATTAGCAGGAATCATTGGACTCCTATTTATGCGCAAAGATCTCATCCTATTGGCTGTTGTGCTCGTTTTTGGTGCCTCATTGCGCCTGGTCGGGTTGACGCGTGGCTATAGTGATTTCGCGCGGTCGGAGCAGCTAAGCGGCGAGACTTTTTATACGTTTCATCCCGATGAAGAGACCTTGCTGCGTGCGGCCCTGGATCTGAATAGCCTAGTGGCGCCCCCGCTGACGGCCTACGGCACCTTTCCCATGCTGGTAGCGCGCGCGGCTTTTGAGGTCTACGGCTTCTTTTCCACGAGTGAACTGACGCTGGATGAAGCGGCTGTGCGCCCGGCTATTTTTGTGCTGGCGCGCTTGCTTTCTATCGCGTTTGCGCTGGGCCTGATGGGGTTGGTATTCTGGATCGGGCGCGCCTATTTTGGCCTGTGGGTGGCGGTGCTGGCCACGCTCTTTGTCGCCAGTGCTCCTCTGGCCATACAGCAGGCGCACTTCTACACGGTCGACGGCGTCTTTACGTTTCTCATTTTTGCGGCGTTGGCCTGCAGTTTACAGGCGCTGCGCGCAGATGAACTGCGCTGGTATGTGGCGACCGGATTATTGATTGGTCTGGCGGCATCGACTCGCCTAAACGGCGCCCTCTTTGGCATGGCGCTGGCCGTGGTGTATCTGGGCAAAGAAGGTCTGAGCGATCCCCAAGTGATCCTAGCTCGCATGCGTCGCCCCGCCCTGTGGTCGACGGCGCTGGTCGCGCTTGGCGTGCTGTTTCTTTTAGAACCCTACCTAGTAGTTGATTCCGCGCTTATGCGGCGCGCGCTGGATTCGGGTGATTTCGCCTACTCGCTCGAAATTGCTCGCGGCCAAGTGCTGCGCCCTTGGACCTTGGCCGATATGCATACCCCGCCCTATGTGCATTTCTGGACCCATTTGTGGCCGCAGTCGGTCGGTTGGCCGCTGACCTTGTTATTTGTCGTGGGCGTGGCCTATGCCCTGTGGCGCCGGTGCTGGCCGCAGAGTCTGCTCTTAGTGTGGAGCGCGCTCTACTTTGCCAGCATCGGAGGGTTGCATACCAAGCACGTGCGCTATCTGCTGCCTATGCTGCCGGCTTTGGCGCTGTTGGCGGCGGCGGCTTGCGATGAAGCTCGGCGTTTTCTTTGGGCGCAGAAGAGATTCATTTGGGCGCGCTGGTTAGGGGGGCTCTTAGTGGGGGGCGTGCTGTTTTACACGCTGGCCTATGGCACGGCCTTTGCCCGGATCTATGCGGTCGAAGACGCGCGCTTACAGGCGGCGCGTTGGTTTTCTCAGATACCAGCGGGCAGTACCATTGCCGTGGAAAATGGCGGTTTTTCTCTGAGCGCTTTTATCGATGAAAACATCTATAAAAAGGTCAATATAAACAGCAGTAGGCTCTTTAGTGCGCGCGGCTATTTGCTCTGCGAGGCGGGGCGGCAATATCTCTTTAGCCGAGTGAGTAAGGTCGATTATATCGCCGTAGTTGATGCGAATCGCCACGCCCAGTACACGGCTGTGCCCGAGACGTACCCGGTGTTGGCTAGTTTTTACGGCAAGCTCTTGACTGGAGAACTGGGCTTTGAGCCCGTGCAATACTTTAAAGTTTATCCCGAATGGGGCCGTTGGCGTTTTGCCGACGAACGCGCCGAGCCTTCCTTTTACGGCTTTGATCACCCGGGCGTTTGGGTCTTGCGGCGCGGGGCGGACTTTGATGCTGCGTGGCAGCGTTGGCAGCGAGAATTGGCGACGAATGAGCACTGTATTGATGCGGCGCTCAACGAGTTAGCACGCGCGACTAAACGAGGGGTCAGCGCTGAAACAGTTGCTATGGTATCGAACCTGCGCCGGGCTTATCCGGACTTTCGTTTAGCCGCCTTGGTCGAAGCAGATCTGCGGCAAAAACAGGGGGATGAGCAGGGCTTGACGCAAGCGCTGAGCGACTATAGTCAGGGGTATATACAAGCCGAGCTTTCGGCTCCATACATCCCTTGGGCGGCGGCGACGAGTCTACTCATGCTCGATCTGCCCGATTTAGCTCTTTCCGCCTTGGTCGATGGTATGGACAAGCATGTCTATATGCGCCCCGATCAAGGGGTGCAACTGGCGGATGCTTACG
Organism: Planctomycetota bacterium; assembly: GCA_047616505.1. Taxonomy (GTDB): domain Bacteria; phylum Latescibacterota; class UBA2968; order UBA8231; family UBA8231. Next base: position 1,654 of record JBLHGI010000376.1, on the reverse strand, counting down.
CATCGATTGCCAGCCGTTTAGCGCGTAGTGGCCAGGGTTCTTTAGCGACAGATATTTATCGTTTGGCGTCTATTGTCGATGCGCGCGCTGAGTTTTGCAATGCGCTGGCGGAGCTGGCCATACAAGATGGGCGCGAGCAGGAGGCGTTGAGCTGGTGGCAGACTTCGCTCGAACTGGATGCGACGCAGATGCCGATCTATCGTTTGGCGGGGAAATTTGCCTATAAGTTAGAAAACTATGAGGCGGGATTTCAGTATTTGGGCAGGGCGGTAGAATTGGATCCTTTATTAGAGGTAGAGCAGAAGATTGCCGACTTCAACGCGCTAGCTCAAGAAGCGCAGCGAGTGGGTTTGTCGGAGCAAGCGGTGCAGTTGTGGCAGCGTTCGTTGGCCTTAGATAGTCGGCAGATTGAGGTGCGGGTTTTGTTGCAAGCGGCTCAAGGAGAATAGGGGCTTAGGTCGAGAGGTGTGCACAGGTTTCGATAGGTCATGTGATTGATTTTATGCAACAATACGATGCAATTGTTTGATGCATTTTGCAATTTATGCAACGTTACACTCTTCTGTTTAAACACTCAAATATCTGTTTTAGTTATATTTAAAGTCTAAATTGTCATTGTCGTTCAATAGGCATGCAGTTTGCATAAGCTGGTTGTGCACATTGTTGCGCAACATTTGGAGCTTTGGTTATGTCTGCTATCTGCGAAGTAAATGACGACAATTTTAAGGGTGCACTGACGGACGCGCCGCTCGTATTGGTCGATCTGTGGGCTGCTTGGTGTGGCCCCTGTCGACAATTGGAACCCATTATTGCTGCCGCGGCTGGCAAATATGCCGCTCGCGTGAAATTCTGTAAGGTCGACGTCGATGATTCCCCTTTGCTCGTGACGAAATACGATGTGCAGGCCGTACCGACGCTGCTTTTTTTGCGCGCAGGTGAGCCGGTGGGGCGTCACGTGGGCCTGCTGTCGTTGAGCGATTTAGAAAATAAGCTGGATTCGTTTTTAGAGGAGAACGCGTAGTGAGATACGGGTTGATATATGGCCTATTATTATGTGTTGGTTTGCTACCAGTCTTTGCCGAAGAGGCACTGGAACTCTCTCTACGCGCTGCTCAGGAGCGGGCAGAGAGAGACAACGCGTTGCTGCGGGCGGCTGCCGAGAAGGTGACACAGGCGCGCGCTAGTGCGCTCGAAAGTTGGGCGGGCTACTGGCCCAACGTGCGCGTGAGTGAACGGGTTGTGCGCAGCGACGATGCGGTCAACGCCTTTGGTTTCCGCCTCAAGCAGGAGCGCTTTCGCCAGTCCGACTTTGCGCTAGAAAGGCTCAATGCGCCCGCTGCGCTGAATAATTTCCAAACGCAGATCGAAGTGCAGCAGCCGATCTATAGCGGGGGTCGCGCGCTGAACGGTCGGCGTCGGGCCGTAGCTTTTCAGCATGCGGAGGAGGCTGGTTTCGTTCGTCGCGGTGCCGAGGTGCGCGAACAGACGGCCGTTGCCTATTGGGATTTGGTGCTGGCTGGTTCGGCGCTGGTGGCGGTAGAGCAGAACCTAAAGGCGGCGCGTGCCGACGCGCACATCGTCGATTTGCGCTACACAGAGGGCGCGGCCTTGGGTACGGAGCGCTTGGCCGCCCAGCTGCGTGCTTTAGACGCCG
>JBLHGI010000375.1:0-5407 GCA_047616505.1 Planctomycetota bacterium | reverse complement strand
GCGGATTTAGATATCATTTTTTACAGGATTGTAAAAAATGATATCTACCGCGCAGCGGGCCAGGGATGGCCCGCGAGCACGAGCGAAGGGAACCCCTCACCCAGCCCCCTAAACACCCAGCATTTACTTCTTCTTTGGCGGCACCCACTTGCGCAACTGCCGCTTCCACACCCGATCAATTTCCTTCTGAATTGCCAACACATCCTTCCAACGATCGCCATAGACTGATACGAAATAACCACCGGCAATCTGCTCCGGACATACAAACAACTCCCGACCGGGCTCGGCCGCCTCCAGCCAACAGCCCAAGACCCGCTCGGCAAAGACCAGCCAATCGATAAATTCCGGCGTAAAGTTACCCTTCGCATCCAGCGCCGGAATCTGCGCATGCTGTCCGTTAAAAGGCCGGAAATGCTGCTGGTTAGCAAACTGAATCAAATCCGGACGCTCTGCTAAACGATCCCAATAGGGCGGCGACAAATGTTTGATAACAGCCGGGTGCGAAAAGTCCCAGGTCATCTTCAGCTTTTTCTTTTCGGCCTTCTCAAAACCCTCCGCTAAAGCATAGGCCTTCTCCGGCGTCTCCGTGCACGTATCGCGGTGCACTTCAATCGAAACATCCATCTCCATCTCGTCGGCCGTGGCCATCAGTCGCCGCGCTACTTCTAATGCGCGCTTCGTCGGCGTGTCGTGATCGAGCATCTGCACATTGACCACGCGAGCGCCCGCGGCCTTGATCGCGCGCAGCTTGGGCTTGATTTCTTTAACCCCACCCAGATCCGTCGTACAGGCGAAGATCAATCCCGAAGCAGCCACCTGCTCGGCACTAACGAAAGCCGTGCGCCCGACAAAACCATCAAAACCGGCGTCGCGAATCTTCTTTATCTTTTGATCAATACTCCACTCGCCGTTCTTGCCGCCATAACCCATCAATGAACCCAGTGTGGCACATTGGTGCAGCACGGGTTTTGGCACGTTGCTCTTAGCCGTTTTCTTAGCCATTCCCTCACTCCTGACTTGGTTGTTTTAAACACCGATTGCGCGGTTTAAACTACATAGCCGCTCTCTGTAGAACAAGCCCCACTGCATTTTGCGTGGTCGCCTTCGCCAACTATATTAAGCCAATCGTATATAGGCAACGTATTCCAAACAATTAAAAGCGAGCCCCATCATGACGACAGCCGCGCCCGTGCCCACAATCACCACCCCCTTACCGCAGCGTATTCTCGGCAAGACCGGCGAGAGCGTTTCCATGTTAGGCCTGGGCACTGCCCCCGGCGGTTTCGGCCTCAAAGACGACGAGGCCATCGCGCTTTTTGAACGCGCCATCGACCTCGGTGTCACCTATATCGATACGGCCCCCGGCTATGACCGCGCCCACCAACAGCTGAGCGAAATCGTGCCGGCACGACGCGAAGAAATTTTCCTCATCAGCAAGGGCGCCACCTCCGACGGCGACGAAATGCGGCGCATCGTCGAAGAAAACTTACGCGCCTTAAAAACGGACCAGCTCGACCTGATGTATGTGCACTCTATGGGACACCAAGACGTCGAGCAGGTCCTGGCCCCCAACGGGGCCTTAGCCGCCCTGCAAGAGGCCAAAGATCAGGGCCTCGTTCGCTATATTGGCGTAACCGGTCATCACCATCCGTGGAAAGTGGCGCGCGTGCTCAACGAAGCCGATATCGACGTCATCATGGTCGCCTTAAATTTCGCCGACCGCTATACCTATAATTTCGACGGCGAAGTGCTCACCCTAGCCAACGAGAAAAATGTCGGCGTCGCCGCCATGAAAGTCTACGGCGGTTCCATAGGCATGAAATACGAGAAACCATCGGCCTCGGCGCTGGCTCCCGTCGGTTTTGAACACTACGAACACGCGCTGCGCTACGCCCTCGGCTTGCCCGGCGTCAGCACCGCCGTCTTGGGCGTCTATAACGAAGAAGAATTGCTGCAAAATATCGAGTGGGTGCGCCGCTATCAGCCGCTGACCAACGAAGAAGAGGCGGCGCTCTTACAGCGCGGGCAGACCATCGCCGACGAGTGGGGCCCTCATTTCGGCGACGTGCGCTGAAACTGCTGTAAAAGCAGACCTGCAACGACCAGCGCTAGCCCCACGAGCGTCGACCAGAGAATTTCTTCGCCGATCAAGAAATAAATAAAGATCAACGATAGAAATGGCGAGATGAAGATTAGATTGCCCACCTGCGCTGTATTTTCCGCATAACACAGCGCCTGCTGCCAGAGCACAAAGGCAACGCCCATCTCAAAAATGCCAATATAAGCGGCCCCCCATAAACCTTCTACGGGCACGGGCCACAGCGTCGACTGCACGCAGCAATACAGCAAGACAAAAGGCAGAGCCAGGGCAAAGTTTAAGAACAGACGCACGACGGGGTCGCGCTCGTCACGCGTATTAAAAATCCAGTAGAGAGCCCACAAGACGGTGCTACCCAGCGCCAGCGCCACGCCGATGGGATCGGAGAAATGCAGGCCCAGCACGTCGCCGCGCGTGCTGATTACTAGCACACCGCTATAACAGACCAATCCCGCTAACAAATCGGACCAACTCGGTCTTTGTTTTAAAAGAGGAATGGATAAAAGCGTCAGCGTCAGCGCCCAGGTGTAGTTGAGCGGCTGCGCTTCCTGCGCCGGCAAGCGCTCATAAGCGCTGAAGAGCACCAAGTAATAAACGAGTGGATTTAATAACCCCAGCGCCAACGAGCGCAGCCACGCGCGACGACCTCCCGCAAAAACTAAGCCGACTTTTTTTTGCACCAACACGATAGAGCCCAAAACCAACGTCGAAACCCCACACGCGTAGAGCAGCAACTGTGCGTAGTCGAGATAGCGCAACGACAGCTTAAAAGCCGAAGCCACCGTCGACCACAGAAGTACCGCCCCTAACCCGTAGAGATAAGCCCGACGGCGATCAGTAGCCGCGTTGTACAGTTTATTGCTCCTGTCGCCAAACTTCCAGCGGGTGCCGGCGCTCGACCAATGGCAACTCCACGCGGCGTCCATCCATCCGATGCGACTGATACAACCCAAGCACCATCTCAAAAGCCGTGCGCCCCTCGCGACCACTACTCGGCGGCTCCTCGTCTCGTTCGATGGCATGTACTAACCCATAGTACATCTGCGCCAACGGGTCCTCGGTGGCCGTTTCCCCCAAATTCACCGCCCGCCAATCGGCCAAATTCTCCGGCGTGCCTTCCATTGGGCGCGGCAGGTGCCACAGACAGGGGTCTATCTTACGCGATGCACGCACAGTGAGTTGGCCCTCTGTGCCGAGAATGTCGACGCCATAATTGTCGTTCATCAAGGTCTGATAGCCCAAGAAATGCACCTCGCCCAGCACGCCCTGCGAAAAACCGTATTGCCCCACGGCGCGCTCCCCTAAGACCGGCCCCGAGTCGCGGTCTTTCGGCGACATCTCTTTGGCTTCCATAATGCCATCGACCCCCGCAAGACCCCCCTGCCAATAAATCGTACCGCTGCACCACGCTGGCGCACCGCCAAAACAGAACATCATATCCGTTACGTGCGTCCCCATCTCCATAAACTCATTGCCGCTCTTGCGTCCGCACTTGTTGCGCCCGCGCACCAAGACTAGATCACCGATGGCGCCATCTCGCACCATTTCCCGTGCCTTGCCAATACCGGCATTGACGTGATTTTGCTGATTGATCGCCAGTTTCGCGCCGCTCCTTTGCGCTGCTGCAACCATCGCATCGGCCTCGGCTAAATCGATGGCGATCGGCTTCTCGCACAGCACGGCAATGCCGCGCTCCAGCGCCGCAACGCTCGGCGCATAGTGGCCGCGCGTCTGTGTCGCCACGAGCACGATATCTGGCTTTTCCGTTTCATACATCACCTCGCAGTCGGCATAACCGCGACCATCTGAAATCGCCTGTGCCAGTGCAAGCATCTCGGCCGATACATCACAGAGTCCAACTACTTCAAAATCAGCCAAGCCCTTTAGCATTTTTAGGTGGTCGCGACCCATGCCGCCGCAGCCCACTAAGGCAACGCGATAGCACTTTTCCATCTCGTCTTCTCCTCGGACTGGAGCGTCCTATAACCTGTGCGTCTGCCAGCGATCTGAAAAATAATCCACGCGCCCATCGCCGACTTCGATTACAGCGGACGAACTCGTAGCCTCGCTGCAAAGCGGTTCCTGACGCAGCACCGCGCAGCAGCGCTCTACTACGTCTTCGCCATCTAAGGTCGGCATCCAGGCATAGATCCCTTCGGTAAATTCCAGCAGGCGCTCGTAGCGTAGTTCGCTGTTTTGCGTGCCATTGTCGACGAGGCCAAATTGCGAGTAATCAGAGCGCACGACAAAACCACCTGTGACCACTTCGTGCTGCACCCGCCCACCCCCGTGCTCTAACACGGCGACGCATTCGCTATCTCCCAACATGATATGACCAGCGGGCATATTCGGATTAAGAGAAATCCACCGACTAACCTGATCCAGTGCCGTCCCTACATCGCGACACAGCGACAAGACCTGTCCAGCAAACGCTGCCCCCTCATCCGCCAATCCTCCTCCCCTCAACAAGGCCAGCCCACCGCCGTTAAGACCGGCATCGACCCATTCACCACCGCCCGCAGCCAGCACAAAGCGAGGCAACCTCTCATCATCGGCACCGACATAGTCCCACTGAGTTTGCGAGACAGTCGCTGCAAAATTTTGCAGCAGGAAAGTGCGGCCATTCTGCACCAGTGCAGCCATCGTATACATGTCTTTACCTCGAACTAAGGGTTGCGGAAAACCAGCCTGCACCCCATATGCTCTTTCTCCTTTTCACTCTTTTTTGGGCGCGTATGCCCGCACCGCCGCCAACAAGAGATCGGGGTGCAGTCGCACTTGCTTCATCGGGTGCACATAGTGAAACACAATCTGTCCATCGCCATCGACGACAAAAACCGCCGGTGCTGGCAATGGATTCTTGCCCTCCTTGCCCCAAGAAATGCCAAAAGCATCGATGGCAGAGAATTCGATATCACCAAAGAGGGGAAAGCTCAGTTTGTTCTTGGCGGACATCTTGTGCAAGTCCGCTGCTCCTTGCGGAGAGACGGCGAGCAGTTGAAAACCAGCCGCCTCTATTTCTTTTTTTATTTTATCCAGCTCGACCAGCTGGCGATTGCAGTGCGGTCACCAATTCCCGCGATAAAAAACCAATACAGTCGGTTTTTTTTTCAGTGCAGCATTCAGATCAAACGCCACTCCTTGCTCGTCGACCAAGCCCGAGACGACGGGCACGGACGCCCCCACGAGCAGCGGTTGTACTCCAGTGGCTTCCTCCGGACGCTGTGCCTCCGCCGGCGCCGTGTCTAACACCCAAACGAATGCCAGAGAAAGCAGAACTATTTTGAGCATAACGAAAGCTCCCATTAG
>JBLHGI010000374.1:0-5408 GCA_047616505.1 Planctomycetota bacterium | reverse complement strand
GGGCGGGGTTAAGGGGAGTGAGGCACGGAAGTGGGGCCTGGGGTAGGCCCGTAGCGGATTTATATCCCTTGAAGCCACGGGATGTGGCGTAGAGGGATATACCTCGGAGCCCGACGGGATGTCGGGCGAGCAATCGAAGATCGCGCATCGCGGAGCGATGCAGCGCCATTAGTGTAGGGCCTGCCCCAGGCCCTACCGTCCACATGCCAAACGGACACACACGCCTTGTCAGATTACGATATAATAATCGTCGGCGCCGGCCCAGCCGGATCTACCGCCGCCCTCTACGCCAAACGCCAAGGCCTAAAAACCCTGCTCATCGACAAGGCGCGTTTTCCACGCGACAAAGTCTGCGGCGATGCCATCTCGGGCAAGAGCGTTGCCGTATTGCACGAGTTGGGTTTAGTCGATGCCGTACGTGCCCTGCCCGGTGCCCCCGTCGACCATATCCTATTCGGCAGCCCCGACCACACGGGCGCCAGCATCCCCCTAGATCGCCATTCGCTGCGCGATCAACTCACTGGCAATACTTTGCCGATGGAGGGGTTTGTCATCCGCCGCGAAGTCTTTGATCATTTTCTCTTTGAACAAGCGAGCGCTGTCTGCGACCAGTGTATAGAAGAATTCTCCGTCGAGGAGCTAGTTTGGGAGGGGCGCCAAGTCGTGGGCATCCGCGGCATAAAGGCCGATGGACAAACGCGCGCATATTCGGCACCGCTGGTATTGGGATGCGACGGCTATCGCTCCATCGTCGCGCGCAAAGCCGGCCTCTATCAGCACGAGAGCCAACACTGGATGGTGGCACTGCGTCAGTATTGGCAGGGGGTCGAAGGGCTCCGTGGGCAAATAGAACTGCATTTTATCGATGAAGTAAAACCGGGCTATTTCTGGATTTTCCCCACCGACGATGGCCGCGCCAATATCGGCATCGGCTTGGGACACGACGAAATAAAAAAACGCGGCATCAATCTCAAGACCATGCTCAAAGCGGCCATAGACAGCCCTGCCTTTCGCACGCGCTTTGCCAACGCCCAGCCATTAGAAGAACCCGTCGGATGGAACCTACCCGTCAGTTCCAAACGCCGCACCATACACGGCAATGGATTCTTGCTCTTGGGCGATGCCGCCAGCCTTATCGACCCTTTTACGGGTGAGGGCATCGGCAATGCCTTCTACTCGGCCCGCGCCGCCATCACAACAGCCGTCGAGGCGCGCACAGCCAACGACTATTCCGCCCGCTTCTTGCGCCGCTACGAAGAACAACTGTGGCAAGTGCTCGGCAGCGAATTCAAACTAAGCACCCAACTACACGTCCTCGGCAGCTGGGGTTTCATCATGAATCTCGTCGTGCGCAAGGCCGCACGCAGCCCGCACGTCAGCAATCTCATCTGCGGCATGATGGCCAACGCCGTGCCGCGCAAGCAGATAATCAACCCGTTATTCTATCTGCGCCTTTTGTTCAGCTAAGACACTGGCCCTACGACCTCTAATGAGCGAGGAAGGACAGCGGCCAATTCGGCGTGCCCACGGGCCGCCCCTGCTCTACCGCCTGCAGATACGCGTCCACACACCCCCTCGCGTAGTTCATGAGCCATCGCCGCATCGCTCAACTCGCACACGGCCTCAGACCAATCCGCATCCAATCTGGGGTGCCCAGCCAGAAAATCCAACGGAAAAACGCCGATCATAAGTCGGGCTAAGACCGCGCATATCAGAAACGATCTGCGCCTCATCCGCGCTGGCAAACGCCCGGCAATTAACCGCCTCAATCGCCCCCTCATCCCCCATTTTTTCACCACAAACCACAATACCCATCAAAAACGGATGCACCTATTCCCCCTATTTACACTTTACTCATTTAAGACGGCGAGGGTGTTTATAAAAAAAGAGTATTGCTGTCTGAGGCCCAACAGGCCGAGTTGCAATACTCTTTTTTTATAAATATTCTCACCGGCGTTAACACATCAAATAGTCGTCGACAAAAAACCCCCATCGACCCGCACATCCGTCCCCGTTATAAACCCACTCGCACTCGCACTCGCCAAAAACACCGCCGCCCCCACCAACTCCTCCGGCACACCAAAACGATCCATCGGCGTATGGGCGAGAATCTCACGTGCGCGCTGCGTCGGCGAACCATCCTCTTCGTAGAGCAGACGCCGGTTCTGCTCGGCGGGGAAAAAACCGGGCGTAAGCGAGTTTACACGCACCCCCTTGGTAGCCCACTCGCGCGCGAGAAACTGCGTCAGACTAACTACGGCCGCTTTCGCCGCCGAGTAGGCGACCACTCGCGACGGCGGAATATGGGCCGCAATTGAGGCGATATTGATAATGCTGCCCTGCCCACGCGAGACCATCGCCGGTCCAAACTCCTGGCACGGCAAGAGCGCACCACCGACCAAGTTTAGATCAAAACAGCCGCGCCAATCCTCCAGCGCAATCTCTTCAAAAGCCAGCTCAGCGCTCACCGAAACCTGCGCTTGGTTGCCACCCGCCGCATTGACCAGCACTCCCACTTCGCCTAGCTCGCGCCTGAGCGTCGCATGCGCGTCTTTCAACGAAGCGGCATCCGTTGCATCGCAGGCGACAAAGGCACCTTCTCCGCCAGCCGCCTGGATTTCCTCTACCCGCAGCAGGCCGCGCTCCTGGTTGCGCCCCATTACCGCCACCTTTGCTCCGTGTTCGGCCAGCCCCCGCGCAATCGCCCCACCCAAAACACCCGTCCCGCCAATCACTACCGCCACCTGCCCACTCAAATCAAACAGACTCATATCACTCCCCATCGTGTTTTAATAACCCAATCCTTTGGACAGCAAACCAATCAACCCTCCAAACACATTTCCCCACACAATCAACCATCCCAAGTGTTCGCGAATCACCTCTTCCATCATCTCCTTTACCCGCTCCGGCGTCAGCTCTTCTAATTTGGCCGTCAGCAGTTCGTCGACTTGGCGACGCAGCGCCCCTACTTCAACCCCGGGCTGCGCCATCTCAGCCGCCAAGAGCGGCGCCGCCTCCGTGCCGACGCCGACGACAAATTGCACTACCAGCGGCTTGATCGTCTGCACACCCACCATCTTAACCATCATGCCCTGTGGAGAATTCATCAGCTCTTCGAGTTTGCTATCGATTATCGCATCAACTGCGTCCGATTCCAACAGAGACTTTATTTTTGCGCCTAATTCATCTCCCCCCACAATGGCACCTACGCGCTCGTCAAAAAAGCGCTGTAGATATTCTTCATCGAAGAAATGACGCATAATCGTCTCTTTGATCGTCAGGCGAATTTCGCGGAAGCGATTGGGAATCACACCCGATCCATAGAGCAACGGCACGCGATCAAAGAGCATTTTCACCGCGAGCCAATTCGTCATACCACCGGCAAAACCGAAGAGTCCAATGGCCAATAACCACTCGCTACCTGCCACGCCCTGTAAACGCCCAACCAGACCAATAGCCAGCACCAGAAATGAAAGCAGATTGCTGACATTACCCTTTTCCCAGAAGCGCTTATGCATTCCGTCCTCCCCTAAAGAGACGTCCTAGTTTTTTTCTTATCTTCATGCCGCTGTCGCGCCAGTTCAATCAATCGATCGATGAGCGCCCCATAGGGCAACCCACTCGCTTCCCACAGTTTGGGATACATGCTGACCGGTGTAAAACCTGGCATCGTGTTGATCTCGTTTATATATATTTTTTCGTCTTCTTTACCGACAAAGAAATCCACCCGCGACAGCCCACACGCCTCCACCGCGCGAAAGGCGCACACCGCCATTTCGCGCACCTTTTCCGCAGCGGCCTCAGATATTCGCGCCGGTATGTAGAGCGCCGAATTATCATCCACATATTTGGCTCCGTAGTCGTAAAACTCGTTGCCCGGGTCGATCTCGCCAACGACCGAAGCCCGCGGGTCTTCGTTGCCCAATATCGCCACTTCCACCTCGCGGAAACCTTTCGCCTCGGCCTCTATCACCACCTTATAATCATATTCTGCCGCCATCTCTATCCCCGCGCGCAAACCCTCTCTATCGACGGCGCGCGACACGCCAACACTCGAACCCATGTTGACGGGTTTTACAAATACGGGCAGCTCAAAACGCGCGAGCAATTCGTCTAATACAGCATCGTCCTCTCGCTCCCAGCGACTGCGCCGCACGACTTGATAATCGAGCTGCGGCAAATCCTCCGCCCTAAACGCGCGCTTCATCATCTCTTTGTCCATGCCCACCGCCGAACCAAGTACCCCCGCACCGACATAGGCTACATCGGCCAACTCCATAAGCCCCTGCACCGTGCCATCCTCACCGTAGGGGCCGTGCAATAGAGGGAATATGACATCGAGCGGCTGCCGTTCTCCCTCTCGGCCTTGCGCCACCAAATCGCGTCCACCTAAATAATCGAGGGCAACAGGCAAGAGGCCTTTCGCCTCGATATGGCTCGAGGCCAGCAGTTGCTGCGTATCGTCCGTCGTCAGCCAACGCCCTTCGCGGTCAATTCCGACCATGACCAATTCGTACTTGTCGAGATCGACCGCTGCCAACATAGAGCGCGCCGAAACAACGGACACCTCGTGCTCGGCGGAACGCCCGCCAAAGAGCACGCCCACGCGTATTTTATCGCTCATCACGTCCCTTTCTCATCTGCTCCACATTAGCGTTGTTCTTCGGGATAAAATCCGTCGCGCTCTAACCGCGCCATCACCGCTTCGGCGTGCTCCCGCCCGCGCGTTTCCAACGTAAAGAGCACTTCCGTCGTGTCCACCGGCCCATCGGGAAACGAGCGCTCGTGGTAGACCTCGACGACATTGGCCTTCTCTTCGGCAATAAGCGCCGTCACGGCCAGAAGCGCCCCCGGTCGATCGCTCACCCGCACCTTGAGGCGAATGCGGCGCCCGTCTTTAGCCAAACCGTGCTCAATAATGCGCGAGAGTTTGTTGACATCGATATTACCACCACTGACCAAGACGGCCACCTTGCGCTCGCGCATCCACACTTTGCCTTCTAACATGGCCGCCAGCGCCACGGCACCAGCCCCCTCGGCCACGGTTTTTTCCAATTCCAACAGCGTCAATATAGCGCGGGCGATATCTTCCTCACCCACGGACACCATTTGGTCGACATGCTCGCGCATAATCTCAAACGTCTTCTGGCCTATTTCCTTGACGGCAATGCCATCGGCCAACGAGGCACCACCGCTTTGAGCCACGATCGCATCGCGTTCGAGTGAAAGCCGCGCCGACGGAAATGCCTCGGCCTCAACGCCAATAATTTTCATATTGGGTTTCAGGGCTTTGAGCCCTAGGGCAACCCCCGAAATCAAGCCACCACCACCTACCGGCACGACTACGGCCTCTAGTTCCGGCTGCTGCTCTAAAAGCTCCAGCGCAATCGTGCCCTGGCCAGCAATGA
>JBLHGI010000373.1:0-5415 GCA_047616505.1 Planctomycetota bacterium | reverse complement strand
GGGCGCGACCAAGTTTATTCGATCAACGGCGACAATGTCGAAGACGGTACGCAGCTCTTTCTAGTGGGGTCGTCGGAGCCGACGAATTTCAGCTACTTTATGGAGCGCACCCTCGATGCGGACGAACTTCCCGTGAAGCTCTTCGCCTATACGCCTTGTTTTCGCTCCGAGGCTGGATCGTGGGGCAAGGACGTCAAAGGCATCAAGCGCGTGCACCAATTCGATAAGCTGGAGATGAATGCCGTGTGTTTGCCGGAGCAATCGGAGGCGCTCTATGCCGAATTTGCCGAGGTCAACGAGTGGCTGTTGCAGCAAGTGCAGATACCCTATCGCATCGTCAATAAGTGCACGGGGGATGCCGGTTATTTGGCCAGCCATCAACAGCGCGACATGGAGGCTTGGCTGTCGGGGTCGTGCGAGTATATGGAAGTGATGACGGATACCAATACGACGGATTACCAGGCGCGGCGCTTGAATATTCGCTACAAGGGCAGGGATGCGCGCGGCTATTGTCATACGGTCAACGATACCGGAGCGGCTATGGGCCGTTTGCTCATTGCCATAATGGACAACTACCAGCAGAGCGACGGTTCGGTGAAAGTCCCCGAAGTGCTGCAGGCCGTGGTGGGTAAAGACGTATTAAAGCAGAAGAAATAGGAGGCGATTTCGTGGTAGCGAGGCGATTAGATGGTCGCGAGATCGCGGCCCAAATGCGCGAGGAAATGCAGGTGGATATCGCTCGACTGAAAAGTGAGCACAGTATTGTACCTGGATTGGCGGTAGTCTTAGTGGGCGACAACCCAGCATCGCAATCGTATGTGCAGTCGAAAGCGACGGCGTGCCGGGAACTCGGCATGCATTCTGTGCAGCTCGACTTTGCCGCCGATCTGAGTACGGAAGCCCTGCTCAAAACGATAAAAGACCTCAATGCCGATGAGAAGGTGCACGGAATCTTGGTGCAATTGCCGCTGCCGGGACAGGACGAAGAGCAGGTGCTCAATGCCGTGTCGCCCGACAAAGATGTCGATGGTTTGCACCCGGTTAATCTGGGGCGGCTCATGCGTCAGGAAGAAGGTTTCTGGCCCTGCACTCCGCACGGAGTGTTGCAAATACTGCAGCGCAGCGGCATTGAGGTGGCTGGAAAACACGCCGTAGTGGTGGGGCGCAGTGCATTGGTGGGGCGGCCCGTGGCGAATCTGCTGGCGCAGAAGATGGAAGGTGCCAATGCCACGGTGACGATGTGTCATACGGGGACCAAGGACCTGGGCTATTTTACGCGCCAGGCCGATATTTTGGTCGTGGCGGCTGGGCAGCCGCGCGCCATCGGTGCCGATATGGTCAAAGAGGGCGCCGTTGTTATAGATGTCGGCGTCAACCGCATAGATGATGCTTCGCGCGAGCGGGGCTGGCGCTTGGTCGGCGATGTCGATTATCCAGCGGTGCGCAAGAAGGTCAGCGCCATTACACCGGTTCCCAACGGGGTCGGCCCGATGACTATTACGATGCTGCTCTACAATACGATTAAGGCGGCTAAACGGGCGAATAATCTGTCTTAAATAGCACCGTGGCGATAGGTGGGCGGAGGGTCGGAGGGCGGCTCTTCGCTTTTTTTTGTACATTAGTCCCTTGGTTGTTTCGCCCGTCTCAGGAATGAGCCCTATGCCCCATTCTTTTTTGCGCCAGATAGACCTTTTTGCCGGCTTGGACGAGAGTGAACTCGGTCAATTAGCAGCGCTGTTGCGCCCGGTCCAGTACAAGAAGGGGGCCTTTATTGTTTTGGCTGAAGATACCGGCGATGAATTTTTTATTATTCGCAGCGGTCGCGTCAAAGTAAATATTGTGCACGAGGATGGGCGCGAGATAATTCTTTCGCTCTTGGGAGAGGGTGAGGTCTTTGGCGAGTTATCGCTCTTGGATGGCCAGCCGCGTTCGGCCAATGTGGTAACCCTCGAAAATACCGAATTGTTGATGCTGCGCCGCGATCTCTTCATCGATTTGGTCTACCGCTATCCGCATATCGCAACGGCCATGCTGGCCGAATTGGCGGGCCGACTGCGCAAAACTGATATGCAAATCGAAGGGCTGGCGCTTATGAATGTCACCAGCCGCGTGGCCAAGACGATTCTCAACCTCATCATGGAACAAGGGGAGGATCGAGAAGAGGGGGTGGTACTCGAACGTCGTCCGACGCATCAGGAATTGGCACAGATGGCGGGGACTACGCGCGAAACGGTGACGCGCGTGATAAGTCGCCTAGAGCGCGAGGGCTATATTAGCTGTCAGGGACGGCGGATCGTCGCTTTTAAAGAGACATATGAGGGTGAATAGGGAAGATGTTTATTGCTTAGGGGCTGCGGCCCAGCAAGGATATTGCGAGGAAAAATGAAGGTCTTAATAACGGGCAGCAGTGGTCTCATTGGGTCTATATTAGTCGAGCAAATGCGCGCGCGCCACGAAGTGGTTGGCTACGATCGACAAGCACCCGAAGCGGTGCCCATCGGCACGACTTTTGTCCAGGGTGACATGTTAGATCGGGAGGCCCTGCAGAGAGCGCTGGTCGGCGTGCAGGGCGTCGTGCACTTGGCGGGCATTCCCTACGATATACCCCCGCTACACGAAGTATTTTCCGTCAATGTGCAGGGCACCTATAACGCATTGGATCTGGCCGTTGAGGCGGGGGCTAGCCACTTTATCTTCGCTTCTAGCATCATGGCCTATGGTTTTGGTCAGAATGTCGATCCGCAGTATTTCCCCGTCGACGAAGAGCACCCGCTCTTAGCCAATCGGCCCTATGGCCTGAGCAAGGTCGTCGGCGAACAGCTGTGTCGTAGCTTTAGTGAGCGCAGCGCTATCCGCACCTACTGTTTTCGTTTGACTACGGCCGTCTCACCGGGGAGTCGCTATGATATCTACCCTAGTGCTGGTCGCAAAGTAGAAGTCGGCATCTATCAGTACTTCGACGTGCGCGACTTTGCTACGCTGGCCGAAAATGCGCTGGCCGATAAGCAAATACAGCACGAGAGCTTCCTGGTTAGTGCGGTCGATTCGGGCCACCAAGAGTCAACGGCCGATGTTATTGCCAACTACTACCCACAGGCGGAGCTGCGCTATCGCGAGCTCAATCTCAATTCCCCCTTTGTCAGCATTGAGAAGGCGCAGCGTCTGCTCGCTTTTGCTCCCCAGCACACTTGGCGTAGCGAACGCGGCCGACCAATATAGAGCGCGCCGGTGCGCAGGTAGAGGCTTTGTGTGAAGTCAAGAAATGTGATTAGATCGAATTTACGAGATAAAGGGTCGGGTTGATGGAGGGATGGGTGACGCTGTTTGTCATCGTTGCGCTGCTATCTTTTGTGCTGTGGATGGCGTGCGCCATTGCAACGGCTGCCATTGCGCATAAGCGCGGTGATAACGCCTATATATGGATGGCCTTCGGGGTGATGTTAGGTCCGGTGGGTTTGCTCTTAGTGCTGAAGATATTAGCGCAAGAATGTCCACACTGCCAGGCTCCGGTATTGCGCGCCGTATTTCGCTGTCCCGGCTGCGGCAAAGAAGTGCCGCACTTAAAGGAAAATCCGATGGGGCCATTTTGGACCTATCGTCGCCATTGGTAACGCGGCGAAATAGAGAGCAAACAATGTGAGAAAGCGGATAGAATGCCCAATCGTATAGAAAGCGAAAAAGAGTTAATCGATCAGATGTGTAGTCCTTCGCCAGCAGTGCGCGAAGCAGTGGCACAACTCGATGGCGATATCATGGTGTTGGGGGCCGGTGGCAAGATGGGGCCAACTCTTTGCGAATTATTAGTGCGTGCTGGCGCGCGGCGCGTCATCGCGGTATCGCGATATTCTGATACTGCTCAGCGGCAGTATCTCGAAGAGGTCGGCGTGGAGACCGTCGCCGCCGATTTGTTGGATGCCGCGGCGCTGCGCGACTTACCCGAAGCTCCATATATATATCTAATGGCCGGTTTTAAGTTTGGTGCCACGGGCAACGAAGATACTACGTGGGCGATGAATACGGAGTTGCCGGGCCAGATCGTACGGCGGTTCGCCTCATCGCAGATCGTTTATGTCAGTTCGGGAAACGTATATGCCTATTCAGGTATTTCGAGCGTTGGTGCTGACGAAGACGGGGCACTTGAACCGATTGGCGAATATGCGCAGTCGCGGTTGGGAGGGGAGCGTTTGGCCCAATACTGGGCTAGAGTGCAGGGCACGCGCCTGGCTATAGCCCGGCTCTTCTATGCGACGGAATTGCGCTATGGTATTATTCACGACTTGGCCTGGAAAATATGGCAGAGAGAGCCGATTGATTTGACCATGGGGTATGTCAACCAGATTTGGCAGGGAGATGCCAATGCCTATTTGTGTCGTTTTTTTCCCCTCTGCAAGAGCCCGACTGCTTTTGTTAATCTGACGGGTGCTCAGGTGCTTTCCACGCGCGCGTTGTCCGAACGCCTGGGGCAATTGATGGATGTGGCACCCCTCTTCGTCAACCAAGAGGCGCAGGATGCGTTGTTGGGGGATTCCCGCCGGCTTTTTGCGCAGCTAGGCACCCCTGAGACCGAAGTAGAACAAATGCTTGAATGGACCGCTCATTGGGTCCAACAGGGGGGTAAGAGTTTGGGCAAACCGACTAAATACGAATCGCGCAGCGGTAAGTTTTAGACGTGAAAAAAGAAATAGACAAGAAGCAAGTTCGGCGCTGGTTAGCAGGTTATGGAGATGAAGCTGCGCGCATTGCACGAGCGCTCGAAAGTTTGGACAATGCTAGTGGGCTGGTACGTGGAGCCGATGTGCTGGTATTTTGGGCACATTATATAGAGTGCGGCGATGGAACGGCTGAGCAAGGGCAGCGCGTGTCGGATGCGCTTAAAGAGATTCTTGGGGAAGATGGACTCGGAGTTGGGGGGGGTGAAAATGAAGTTGGTGATATGCTGGAAAGTGCCCAGGGGTTCTGTTCTTGGGGGCGGTGGAACGGTGGGGAAAAATATATAGGCGCAGCGCGACGCATGGCATGGCACTGCTGGCGAGATTGGGAGAGGGATCCACAGTGCGGTATTCAACTCTCCTTTTGGGTGTCGTTATTAGAACTTTGTAGCAGCTTGCTCTATATACAGCCCGACCGGGAACTACACATAGTAGCTTCTCGTTGCGTGGCGACTCTGCTCAATGCATACTACGATATAGAAACGAAGTCCTTCATATACGCCGTAGGTTTTATCGGAGGGGAAGCGCCCGTTGAACGCGCGGCCTCTGTTAGCCTAGGGCTGAGAGCGGTAGATGCACTCATGAATGAAGCGGTGCGCTGTGGCGACGGCCGTCTTTTCGATTGGGGAGGTCTTTGTGCGCGCACTTATGCCACGCGAGAAGGCGAAGCCACGCGAGAAGGCGAAGCCACGCGAGAAGGCGAAGC
>JBLHGI010000372.1:0-5419 GCA_047616505.1 Planctomycetota bacterium | reverse complement strand
AACTCGATCTAACCCGATGCGCTCAACCGGACGTGTACCCGCCGCCACCTCAAGGCTATTTTCAAACACAACTTTCGCCGCCGCCTGCGCGGTCACGCCAATCCGCAGCGCCCTGGCTATGCTCTCAATGACGAGCCTGGCTTACTCTTATGTTTGTGGCCACGGGGAGGCAAACCCTCGTTGCCTTTCGTCTATTCGGACGAAGTGTGGACCGGCATCGAGTATCAAGTGGCCAGCCACATGTGTTGGGAAGGTCTCATTGACGAGGCTCTGAGTGTCGTGCGCGCCGTGCGCGAGCGCTATGAGGGCAAGGTACGCAACCCGTGGAATGAATATGAGTGCGGCAACTACTATGCCCGTGCTATGGCCTCGTATGGCCTCTTGCTCGTCTTGAGTGGATTTCGTTATACTGCATCGCAGTCGTTACTAGAGCTGGCGCCGCAGCTGAAAGAAAATTAAGGGCAGCTACTCTTTTCGGTCGATTCTGGCTGGGGCACGATCTACTACCAGAAAAGTGGCGGCAAAATCGTGGTGCGAATAGAAGTGGAAGAGGGCTCTTTGGATGTGCACGAGGTGCGCTTTGGGGGGGCCTCGCTAAGGGGGTGCTAACGACCTCGATGAAGAGCTGTAAACAAGCTCGTCCGGGGAACGCGTTAAAGATAGAGCTGGACTGATGGCCGGAGCATGCTCCCGCGAGTGCAGGCGGAAATATTATAGAGAGAGCTATCGAAAATGACAGAAGTCAATGAAAAACCTAATGTTATAGTTTTTTTTACCGATCAGCAGCGCTGGGATACGACGGGCTTGCACGGCAATCCTATGGGTTTGACGCCGAATTTGGACCGGCTAGCGCGACAGCACACGCATGCCGCCCATTCCTTCACCTGCCAACCGGTGTGTGGTCCAGCTCGTTCTTGTTTGCAGACCGGCCTCTACGCCACGACGACAGGGTGTTATAAGAATGCTATTCCCCTGCCCGATGACAGCCGGACCTTGGCCCATTATTTTGCCGAAGCAGGCTACCAAACTGGTTATATAGGGAAGTGGCACCTATACGATAGCGATGCGAAGGGACCGGTGCCCGCGAGCCACCGCTTTGGATACGAGCACTGGCTGGCGTCCAATGTGCTTGAGTTTACCTCAGACGCATATGACACGGTGCTCTATGACAACGATGAAAACGAAGTGCATTTACCAGGCTACCGTGTCGACGCGGTGACCGATGCCGTTATTCGTTATGTAGATGGGCACAAAGAAGATCCATTCTTTCTCTTTGTCTCCTATATCGAACCGCATCACCAAAACCACCTTGACGACTATCCGCCCCCTGACGGCTATCGCGAAGCTTATACTGGCGGTTGGGTTCCCCCGGACTTGGCGGCATTGGGTGGTTCGACGCACCAACACTTGGGTGGGTATTACGGTATGGTCAAACGCCTAGACGAAGCCTATGGCCGTTTGCATGATGCGCTCAAGAGTCTGCATATAGATGAGGATACCATAGTGCTCTTCACATCGGATCACGGCTGCCATTTCAAAACGCGCAACAGCGAGTACAAGCGCTCCTGCCACGAAAGCTCTATTCGCGTTCCCACGGTGTTTACGGGTCCAGGCTTTAGAGGAGGAGGGCAAATCCAAGAGTTGATCAGTTTGATTGACTTACCACCCACCTTGCTCGATGCCGCCGGTCTCGACGTGCCTGCGCCTATGCAGGGGCGTTCTATTATGCCGCTCCTTAGAGAGTCTGCGGCCGAATGGCCCGAGGAAGTCCTTGTGCAAATTAGCGAGGCGCAGACGGGTCGGGCTGTGCGCACGGCGCGTTGGAAATACGGAGTGGATGCACCGGGCGAAAAGGGACCGGGTTCGAGTGCCTATGTAGAGCAGTATCTCTATGATTTGCAGGCTGATCCCTATGAGTTGAACAACCTAATTGGTTTAAAATCGCATGTTGGAGTGGCCGAGGTCATGTCGGACCGACTTGTAAAGCGCATGCGGGAAATCGGCGAGTCGGTTCCGATAATCGAGAGAGTCGCAGTACGTGGATCCGGGCAGCGCATAGTAAGCGATACCGAGGCGCGTTGTTGAGGTGGCATAAGCGGGGGTACTCGTGTGGCTATAAGCGGAACTTGCTTTTAATTCAGGAGAAATAATATGGATATGCTGCAAGTGGACCTAGCCGTTATCGGAGCAGGTCCAGCAGGGCAAAAAGGTGCTATTCAGGGAGCGAAGGCAGGTAAGAAGGTTGTCCTCATCGACCGCATGGGCATGTTGGGTGGCGCCTGTCTACACCAGGGTACGATCCCCTCCAAGGCGTTGCGCCTAGCGATACTCGATACGACTGGTTTTCACTTGAAGGCCTATTTCGGGGACGACGATAAGCACCACGAAAAAATATCAATGAAGGATCTACAGGATAGGCTTAACCGAGTTATCACCGATCAGAACCAGGAACTAGAGCAACAGTGCGAGGGCAATGACGTCGAGACTATTTACGGTTCGGCTCGTTTTGTTGACGAGCATCTAATTGAGGTACTCGATGCAAACGGAGAGGTGATAAAACAAGTCATATCCGATTATACCTTGATTGCTACAGGCTCCAGTCCGCGCCACCCTATTGAGGTGCCCAAAGACGACCAGGTCTTTATGGACTCGGACCAGGTTTTTCGCATGCAGAAAATGCCCGAGCGGCTGATTGTGGTCGGTGGCGGTGTTATTGGATGTGAATATGCCACGATGTTCGCCGCGCTGGGAATTAAGGTCACCCTACTGGACCGGCGCTCGGGCATTATGCGCATTTTGGACGAAGAGATCGGCGAGTTATTTGCCGAGCACATGCAGACCATAGGCGTTGATCTCAGACTGGGGCTGGGAAACCAGATTAAAGAGCTGCGACACAGCCAGAGCGGGCAGGCTGAAGTGTTGATGGAAGACGGTGAGGTGATCGAAGCGCCCTGCCTATTTTATTCTATGGGGCGCGAGGCCAATGTGGGCAGCTTGAATTTGCAGGTAGCGGGCATAGAACTGGAAAACGGAAATATTCCCGTCAATTCTCTGTTTCAGACGGCTTGTCCTCATATCTATGCAGCAGGTGATGTAATTGGGCCTCCCGGCCTAGCGTCGACGTCGATGGAGCAAGGCCGGCTGGCCGTGCGCAATGCATTTATGTTGGGCAGCCACCATTTTCCCACCATTTACCCCTTTGGAATTTACAGTATTCCAGAAATTTCTAGCGTCGGTCCTACGGAGCAGGATCTGCGGGAAAAGGACATACGATATGAAGTGGGTCGTGCGAGTTATCGCGAGATTGCGCGCGGGCCGATGGCTGGAGATACGACGGGGTTGATCAAGATTTTATTCCACTCTGAGACATTGGAATTGCTCGGTGTGCACATTATTGGTACTAATGCAACCGAAATAATCCCCATTGGCCATATGGCTATTAACTTCCGCGTGAAGATCGATTACTTCATCGACCAGATCTTCAACTACCCGACGTTCTCAGAGGGGTTTCGCATCGCCGCCCTGAATGGTCTTAACAAAGTGCAGTCGGCTGTGGAGAACGATTCGGCTTAGCCGTATTGTCCCAAGCAGCCTAAATGCGCACGAGGCGGTCGCGAAAGTGTTCCGTGAGGTCGATCTCGTCTGTACAGTCTCCGCAGATAAGACGGTTGGTCCGACGCGCGTCGATGAATTCGCAGCGACTCACGATAGCTAAGCGCTGCACTTCATCGACTTCGCCATCGGCCTCTTCACGACTATCTATAGCGTGCCAGTCGACGACTCGGCTTACGATTTCGCTAAAAAGTTTGCGTTTGGGCATGTATATTTTGTACTTCTTGCCGCACGAACACCTATAGGAAAGACCGAGAGCCATCGTCTTTACAACCTTTATTAACAAAAGGAGCAGGGGAGTGCGGGATGGGGTGGGCTACAACTTTTCCTAGGCCGGGGAGGCCCAGACACAGCTTATATAAGATAATAAAAAGACGACGTTTTTGTTAAGTGCTAAATAATACGTAAAAACGAGCGGTGAAATATGTGTTTTCACCGCTCGCTTTTTTATCTGTAAAGCAAGTACTAGGCATTCACCAGATTGCCAGGCCTTTGTTCCAGTTGATCGCGCAGCGACTGTAGTTGAGCAAGGCGCTTGACGATTAGCGAAATCGGATGGGCAATATCGCTGAGTATGTCGACTAGCGCTTCTCTGCGCACATGCTGTGCCGAGAGCCCTACGCCGAGAAAACCTTGCTCAAAGGGCACATCCAGCAATAGTTCGGGGCGGTAGGAGGGCCCAAGGGGCGTTTTATCTATCATCTGAGCGTACGCCGCATCGGCTTCGCGTTCCCAGACCTTGCTGCGGTGCCAGTGGCTAATTAATCCGCGCAGCGGGGCGTGCTGGTCGAGTGATTCTTGCAGAGGAACTGCTTCTTGGAAAGAGCGATAGCCGCGGGCTTCGGGCAAGGCGTAAAAAGAGGTGAGCAGGTTTTTACCTTCGTCGATTATACGCAGACTCACCGATTCAAAGCTCAGCCCCATATCTTCGAGTTCGTCGCCGAGAATGCGCACGACTTTGCCTAGTTGGGGCAGGGACTCTGTTTCTAGCCCTGCCTGTTGGACACGGTTGACAGCCTGGTGACATCGGCGAGCTGCGATATCGCGGATAATAGCCAAGCGGACGTTATCGTTAATATTGTGGCCCGTTATTTCTGCGGGAAAGGAGCTGCCATCTTTGCGCGTGAAAAGCGCCTCGTACGTATCGGAGGAGGCGTTATTTATCATGCGCTGGATAAGGGGGCGAGATTGCTGCGAGACGAATAACTCGATGCCATTTTTGCCCAGCAGCTCTTCTTTGCGATATCCCAAGAGATCGGCCAATGTCTGGTTGACATAAAGAACCCGCCCGTTTTCATGTACTGCAAATGCGTCGAGTGCATCGGCGATCTGACGGAAGCGATCTTCGCGCATGCCGGAGACACCCGGAATAGAGCCCATACTGCTGCCGGCGCTGGGAATGTGGGCGAATACCTCGTGGTCGCTCATAAGAAAATCGACTGATACCCCTAAGGCGTCGGCTAGATTTTTCAGCGCCGAGGAGCGCAACTGGCGCACGCGACCTGTCTCAATGCGCGAAATCGTCGCCTGGGATACACCTGATAGAACCGACAGAGCTTTCTGGTTGAGAGACTGTTTTTGCCTAAGGGCCTTGAGCGTTTTGCCTAATGCCATAAGAATTTTCCTTAGATACTGTAAATGTAAGAATGAATATTTCGCATGAATATTAAATTATTTCTTTGAAGATGGCACAATATTCTACTATTATTTCACGAAAAGAAGTATTATTCTACCATTGTGTGAAATATAATAATTTTATCACACTTGACAACAGATAGGTGCATAATGTATTCACTGCGCACTGGGT
>JBLHGI010000371.1:0-5442 GCA_047616505.1 Planctomycetota bacterium | reverse complement strand
ACAAAACCCTCGTCCTCCAACTCCATCACCTCGAAACCAACGGGCACACCCGAGATACGCACCGCATCGACGCTGCCGGCACGACTCGGCGTATCGATGCCGATGCTATCAAAGCCTAGGTCTTCGCTCGCTAGATTGGGTTTGATTTTATAAGTAAAACTAGTCACCTGCCCCGGCGGCACCGAGATGGGCACAATCTCAGCCAGCGCCTCACTGGCAACCGGTGGAATAGATACGGCAAACTGCACGTAATCGAGCCGGCTTTTAGCTTTTTGCCCCGATGCGAAGTCGGCGCGTATCTGCACGTAGCGCTGCGGACCATCTCCCACCATCGTCCCCTGACCCGCCTCAAAGTCATAGGCCGCTCCCCAGAACGCCCAATTTTCGGTGTCGTGAGAGGTCCCATCTCGTTCGCCGCGCTGTAGCTTGTTATAAGAAGACAAATTCAGTGGCCGGCCATTGACATCAAAGCGCGTGCGTTCGCCGCCGCGGAAAGTCGCTCGCCAATAGGTATTCGGATCGTCATCGACACCGCTGCGCATGCTCAGGTCGACCTTCGCCTCCTCGTCCTGGCTCCCACTCCAAGTCAACTGCCCCAAGCTAGCCGCTGCCCCCAGATCAATCACATTCGACACATAGCTGGCGAAAGGGGCAAAGCCGTTGCCATAGATCTCCATCTCCGCCACTTCCCAAATCCCCTGCGTGTTCTCAGGTGCCTCAAAAAACAGCTGGCGCACCGGCACCGCCGGCAATTCTAAATCAATGACGGCATCGGTATTTTCTGTAATATCGTAGACCAGGTCAAAATCGAAAAAACTCTCCCTTATGCCACGAGAGTATTCTCGCGTCCCCTTCTTGAGGGGGTCGCCATCACTAAGACCAATAATAAAACGCTGAACAAAACGGTCCGTCAGGAAACGATCGCGAGGAAAAAAGCGGATGCGTTCGAGAAGAAAGCGGCCGCCAAAATCAAAGATCATCGATTTTTGCTGAATGACGCCATAGTCGCCCCCCCAATCGCCATCGCCGAGAAAAGCAGTCGCAGGGTCGCCATCAAACATGGCTACATCACGGCCGTTTGCCGGTCCCCAACCTATCCAGGTCAAGGCCTGCACTTGCCCCCCACGCTCTGCCAGTAGGGGGGCCAAATTGACACTGGGGTCAAGCCGCAAAGGTTCGATAAAACTCGGCCCGATCTCCACGAGTTCACTCAGACCGTGCCGGTCTTCATCAACCTCGTTCCATGCCAACTGTACAAACTCAAAGGGGGTATCTAATTCGGGGAGAGGTTGGTCTTCTCCCCCTAAGCGAACGATCGTAAGGGCGGAGACTGGCAGTATATGCCCAAGCATACAACTAAAACTGAAAAAGTAGATCCAGGCGCGCTGCCGCATAATACCACCTCGCTTGAGGGGGATACAAATCTGAAGATGAACTATTTATAATCTATAAATAAAGAAAGGCAGATCAATTACGATCTGCCTTTCTTTATTACTATAGTAGACGGGGTTTACCGAGACAAAGAAGCCTTGATGTGTCCCCAGCTGTCGTTCTCAACCGCGGTCGCCAAAGCGTCCGGATCGATGGGCAGCAGAATAAAGTCGGCGAAAGAGCTGGCGTTGCCAAAAACATCTGACGCACCACCCAACGACCACTTGGCCGACCAGGGGCTGACATCTTCCGCATCTTCCGGACCGTTGTCGACGTCGACAACCTGCAAACCGGCACCGATGATTTCCAACTCGACGAAGTCGTGCTGGACGCTGAATTCGGGACCCTGCCAGTTGAAATCGTCCCAAGCAATGGTATACCACTCGGCCTGAAAGTTGGCCTCAGCACCGTGTACACCATCGAGATTGAAAGAATCTTCGCAGCACTGGTTCGGCTCTGTGCCGTGCCAGTCGGAATCGGACATCCAGAACCAGCTCCAACCGAAGGGAGCCAAGGCCGGCCAACGATAGTGAGAAGTCTGGGTCTGACCACCGTTGAAGAGTTTGACCTCTTCTTCGGACAAGTCACCGGCAATACCAGCGCCGCCCGCGTGGAACCAACCACCGGAGTGGTCGGCGTCAACGCCGATTTCAATCGAGTCGTCCTGGCCGCAGCAACCAACACCACCGGCGTCGCGATCCCAAACGTCATCGAAGCGATCGTATACATAATAAAGGCGGTCCAATTCGTCGTTCCATCCCATAGCGAAACGGAAAAACAAGTTAGAACGGTCTTTTTCGCGACCGACATCACCTTCGCCTACGACGATATCGGGATCGTCTAGATCGATCCACAACTCGGCGGGCACGGCATCCCACTCGGAGATATTGCCATCGAGAACGGGCAGATTATCGGTCGGCCACTGGAATACGCCAAAAACTCGGCCCTCGGGAATATGCGCGAATGCAGCGCTGCTCATTCCCAAGATTACGGCCATAAACATTATTCTCTTACTCACTATGAAACCCCCTATGAGATTTAATGAACGAAAACAAGTTAGTGAATTGAAATGAATTTTAAAACATTTGTCAAGTTTATTCTAACAAAAAGAACTATAACAATATGCTACTATTTGTAAAGCGCGCCACTTCGCCGTTTTAAATATCGTCTTTCAGCGGCGTGCCCGTTGCCCAAGGCATGGCGCTGCGACTCCGATTCTTCCGTTCGGCCGCTTCTTTTAGGTCGCGCGCGCGCATTAGATTCTCTATCGCCAGGTCTTTGTTACCCTGCTTTTTGTACACCTGTGCCAGCGCCAAAAAAGCGCGGCTGTATTGGGGGTTTAACACTACGGCGCGTTCAAAGGCCCCGACCGCATCCTCCACCCACCCCATTTGTAGATACTCAACGCCCAGATTATAATGGGCCTGAGCCAATTGCGGATCCAGGTCGATCGCCTTCAGGTGCATGCCGATCGCGGCCTTGGGATCTCCCTTCAGCGAATGGGCAATGCCTAGATGCGTATAGGCTTGGGCAAAATTTGGATCAGCCTCAATCGCCTTCTGATGTGCTTCGATACTCTGGTTAAATAACCTTTTATGGCTATAGGCAACACCGAGATCATCGTGCGTCTTGGCCACTTCCGGAGTCAGACGCACCAGATACTCCTTAGCCTGCACATCCGACAGTGAATAGGTGGTATCCGTCCAGGCGAGAAAAACGATGGGCACACCAAAATAGACCAGCTGTTTGCCAGTCTCGAGGACATAGATAAGACCGGTCCGCTTTGCGAACATTCCCCGCACCCGTTCGGCCAGACTCCAGCGGCGCACGGGCATATCTTCCCACAGCACCGACTGCTCCTCGTCCACGAGATTTTGCCGGATTTCTTTTTTGCGCACTTTCCAAATAAAACCATCGTAGTAATAATGCATAAATGCCGAGGTAGCGATGAGCACTTTTACAATATCGTATATCAGATAGTTCTGCGTTGACCGCGCCATGGCTTCGATACCACCATAGACCATAATTAGGAACAAATAGAACAACACGATGCGCAAACGACCGTCCTTAAACAAAAAGCGGAAAAAGGAACGGCCCGAATCGCTGGCGCGCTTGAGCACTCCGTTATTGTAGATCCAGACGATAGCGAAATACTGAATATCATGCGCTAGAGCGGTAATTGCATACCCCAATATCACATCTTCCAACACGATATAAGCGTAATAAGCAGTGGCGAAAGTCGTGATTGAAATGGCTATTTTGGGCAATACTATCGGCGCACCAAGACGCCGTTCGCGCAGTAAGTTTATTGCGTAGACTACCGATAGAGCCAATGCCAAATAGAGAATCCACTCGCGCAGCACAAAGATCCATTCGGGGTCTAGCCAAGCGTAGAAACCAAAACCGTAGCGATGACAGCGTTCGAGGAAGTTAATCAGATAGTGCGGGCTGGCCACCACGATATAAGCGAACCAGGTGGCCGTTAGCCACCAGTCCAAGCGCGCACTCAACAGGGAAGGTTTGCGCCGTTTGAATTCGTAGATGCGCATAAAACCGAAGTGCTGCATAAAAAAATGCCACATGTCCCACAGCGCCAAAAAAATAAAAAAACCTAGATGCCCATTAAAGACACTCCAGCCCACAAAAAAGGCGATGACACATGGGGCGACGATAAAACGAGCTTTGTATTGGGTGAAAAGCTCCTTCTCACCGTAGGCGCGCATCAGGCCGGGTAGATGATGCCCCACGGCAAAAAAGGCCAGCACAAAGAGGGCGATATCGGCGGAGGTGAAATAGTTGGAGGCAAAGAGCAAAGCCGCCAGAGACAGCACGGGCGTGCCGATGAAGAACAGAAAGTCCCAATGGCGGCTAATAATCCAGCTATTTGGTGCAGTGCTATTCATCATACCTATCTAAGCATTTACAGTCCGGCAAAGACCGAGAGGAACACCAGGCCCGACGTCTGCTGCTCCCTATCTCCATCCACCACTTCCAAAGAACGCCGGTCAAAGCGCAGTCCCAGTTGAGTAGTCAACTCATAGCCGCTATAGTCACGCGAACTGGTCAACTGTAAGGCCAAGACCGTGCCGCGAAAATCGCCGGTGAGTTGCCCCGCGCTCAGTTCGCCCTCATCCCCTTTGAGATTGTAGAATTGGCGACCCTCGAAGCCCAAACGCACCGAAGAGCGATTGAGGACCGGGAAATCCACCAACAGGATATAAAGCGCATCCCAACTGCGCTCTGTGGGGGATGTGCGCGTAAAAGGCGTGATCTTCAGATACTCGCTCTTTAGGCGCGGCGAGAAATTCAAACGATTCCAGGCGTAGGTGTAGTCGGCCTTGTTTATTATACCAAAAAAACCAGAAGACTTGCGGCCGTTGCGCTGTTCGGGTCCAAGTGGATCAAAGGCTACGATAGCTTCGCCCTCTGTATCCAACAGTAACTCCCCCGTCTCATCACGCGCCAACTCCGCCTCTGCGTCGCGCTGTCGCCACGTTTCCCACTTAAAGCGATGCTTTGTGCTCCACCCTCTGGAACTATCGTATTCCCAGTCAGAATAGAGCGTGTTGATCCACGTATCCTCGGCGGCCAATAGATCGGGGACCGCCACATTGCGCCCAACCGTCTCGCTGGCTTGGCCAAACTGCGCCTTGGGTATGAGCCACTGTACCAAATTGTCTTCGATGGTGTCTTCCGCCTTGCGCAACATATCGAAGACGCGCCAGCGTCCCCTAGCCGGAAAGTCTTTTTCGAAGGTTAGAATCCCGTAGAATGTATCGTTGTCGCGCGCCGCCTTGTGCATGGATTGGCGCAAGCGGCCCGCATTTAATTTAATCTCCGGATTGACCTGCACTTGGGTATAAGCATTATAACCCCAGTGGTCTTTCTTATAAGGATAGTCCGGTAAATTGTCATTTTCAAAACGATCGACCCAACCATTATTGTTCAGGTCGATGCCGAAGAGGAATTCGGGGCGATCCACGCCGTAGCGCAAAAAGGGTTCATCGTAGT
>JBLHGI010000370.1:0-5531 GCA_047616505.1 Planctomycetota bacterium | reverse complement strand
CCAGGCGGCAACAAAGTAGCCCCCCCTGAAGAAACGACCCCCCACCCGATGCCCATCGCCATCAGGCTGACTCCCGACATGGCGGGCCGCCAGCCGACGGGCACCAATTCTTGATGAAAGATCGTCAGGGCCGTAGACGAAAATGCCATCAAGGTGACGATGCCTATTATGCTCAGCCCAGCGGCAGACCAATGCGGCACCAGCGCTATGGGCAGCAGGCTCAGGGCCATGCCCAAAGCCATCAGCACAAAGGCGCGGCCGTGCCCCCAGCGTTTCATCAGCGCTGGAGCGGCCAACATTAGCGCGACCGATAGCAGTTGTCCACAGGAGGCTACCGTGCCGATGAGTTGGGTCTGCGCTTGCAGCACCGTGTCCATATAGACATTATAAAAGCTCTGACTGGCCGAGGCGGAGACGATAAAGAGTAGGCTGATGAGCGCAATGGTCGCTAATTTTCCCACGGGCATGGCGCCGCGCTCGCGCTGCTCATCATGAAGGGTGTTATCCTCAATCTCTCGCGTTTTGCTCAGGGCGACCACACCCGGTACGAGTAGCAGTGAAGACAAGAGCAAAGGGGCCATATAGTTGAGCGGGTCGTCGATAGGGCGTGTAGAGAAGAAGGCACTCAACTGCGGCAACCAGCCCCCTGCGAGAGCGCCGACAAAAGCGGCTAAGGGGGTCAGCGTGCCGCGCAGAGAAAAGGCGTAGTCGCGTTCGGCCGGAGTGCTAACTTGCATCAGATAGGGAGTGGCATTGACCAAGTAAAAGGAGTTGCCAAACTCGCGCAGCGCGCAAAAGAAGATCAACCAAATAGAGCGCCAGGGAGCGGGTACTAAGGCACTGAGTGCCAACATGGCCAAACCCAGAGCGAGCACGGTCATGCCAAAGATCATTGGTCGGCGGCTGCCCCAGCGCCGGCCGACCATGCTCGCGGGGAGACTAGAAAGGGCGAAGGAAAAGGCGCCGGTGGCGACGAAGAGGCCGATGAATTCTAGATCGTAGCCCAGGCGCAGCAGGTACAGATTTATGAGCAGAAAATACAGGCCCATATAACAGATTCCACCCGCCGTGGCCGCTACCAGAAATAGGCGCACGTCGCGGTTGAGTTTGCCCAGTGCCTGTAGATAGTTGCCGAGCGGATTATCCGCCGCCATTAGTGGCGCCATTCCCCGTTTAAGTAGTGCCTATTCGTCTTATCCACCCCTCTTTGGTAACTCGTGAAAACAGGGAGATTATAAAGGGGCTTTCCGGGGATAGAGGCAAGTCGCAGCTGCATGTTTTTCCCCCTTGCCTCTGTTTTTTCTTCGACCTATCTTGAGCCTCTATAGGCAGGATAGCCAGTATTTAGACTTTTTAGAAGGAGCTCATTATGATCCGCAAAGCATTTGTAATGTCGGTCAACCCCGATCAACACGCAGAATACGAAAGACGCCATCGCCCGATCTGGCCGGAGTTGGAAGAGATCCTTAAAGAACACGGTGTGCTGAGCTATTCTATTTTCCTCAACGAGGAAACGCACCAGCTCTTTGCCTATGCCGAAATCGAAGACGAAGCGCAGTGGGCCGCCATCGCCCAGACGGAGATCTGCGGCAAATGGTGGGCGCATATGGGAGATGTCATGCCGTCGAATCCCGATAATAGCCCCGTCGCCGGCGATCTGCGCGAAGTTTTCCATATCGAAAAATAGCTAGGAGCTAAAAAATGCTGAAGATTGCCTTGGAGAAGGTCAAAGAGCGCGACTTTGAATCACCCAAAAAGAAGTTTGGCCTGAAGATGAAGGACATCTCCAAGTTTCTCGCCCGCCAGGATACAGAGAAGCGCCCCGCGCCTATCAGTATCGAACACTGCGTCTTAGCGGCGGGCAAGACGAATTTCCCCTATCACTGCCATGCCGCCGAGTGGGAAATGTACTACGCACTCAAGGGCACAGCGCAGATGCGGACAGAGGCGGGGGTGGAGGATTTTAAAGAGGGCGAGTGTGCGGCATGTCCGCCGGGAGATGCCCATCAGATAATCAACGAGAGTGCGGAGGACTTTGAGTATCTAGTAATCACCAATAACGCGCCCTTTGATACGTATTATTATCCGGACAGCGACAAGGTCTATGTCGCGCCGATGTTTGGGGCCAACAAAGAGGTGGGCAAAGAGGCGATGTGGACGACCTTTAAAGAGGGCGCGACGACGGACTATTGGCAGGGCGAGGAATAGTCCGTTGTGTGCTATCTCTCTTTGCTGTACTTCTTTAAAAAAATGCACCGGCCCTTTTGGGTCGGTGCATTTTTTATAGAAGCGAAATGCTTAAGGTGGTCTAACGAGTAGGGCGCGACTAGGCCGATAAGTGGTCGATCTGGCCCTCTTCTAAGCCGTCGGCGAAGATCTCTGGTTTTTCATAGGGCGTTGTCATGTCGATGGGCCGGTCCTCCTGCGAAGAGCGCACGAGCCCCTCCATGATATCGAGCACGTGGTTGGCGCGCTCGCCGGAGGCGCGGTGCGGTTTATTGGTCAAGATCGCCGCCGCCATTTCCGCCATGCCCAGACCGCGATACGAGCCGCCGACATAGGGCCGGTGGGTCTGGATATTCTCCCAGTCGCCGCCGTCTTTTTCTTTTTTATAGAGATCAAAATTGTCTTCGTAATTGTTCCAGTGCGGCAGGCGTATCGTGCCTTCGCTGCCGTAAATTTCCATAGGGGGCAGGCGCGAGGCCCAGATTTCCCAACTGATCATCAGATTGGCCATGCCGCCGCCCTCGTATTCGAGTGCACAGACGAGATGCGTCGGCGTTTTAACTTCAATCTTCTCGCCAAAACGGGGCTCGCTGAGCACCGTGCGGTCGTCTATGCCGATCTGCGCCCGAGCCGAAACGGTTTTCACGCGGCCCAATAAAGGCAATAGAGCCGTAATGACATAGACGCCTTGGTCCAGCATGGGACCGGCTCCTTCTTCATAGAAGAAATGCGGATTGGCGTGATAGGCGTCGGGGCCGTGCCCGCAGACGGTGCCGAAGGCCGCGACCGGTTGGCCGATGCTGCCGGTTTCAATGAGCTGGCGACAGTGCTGATGGGCGCCGGCGAGAAAGGTGTCCGGGGCGCAGCCGACCCGCAGGCCCTTTTCTTTTGCCTTGGCCAAGACCTGCTCGGCCTCATGCAACTTGATCCCCAGCGGTTTCTCGGAATAAACGTGTTTGCCCGCTTCGAGAATAGCCAGGTTGACCTCGCAGTGGGCCGCGGGAATCGTCAGGTTTAACACTAGGTCGCAATCGTCTCCCGCCAAGAGTTCGTCTGGGCTGCAGGCGCGCTTAAAGTGGTATTCCGCTGCGATTTGTTCGGCCCGTTCCGGCATCAAGTCAGCACAGGCGCCGAACTCGATATGGGCAAATTTTTGCAAAGTATTCAGATACGATTTGGCCACCATGCCACAGCCGATGACGCCTACGCGAATTTTATCCATGTCGTGCACCTTTATAAATAGTTAAAAATTATACGAGCCACGGTGTCGAAGTATTCCACTCTCTCAACTGCTGGGCCAGCTCTTCTTCTAGTGATTGCTGGGAAATGCCCGCCAAGTTTTTCTGCTGATACGGGTCTGCCTCGAGGTCGTATAAACACGACCCGATATCGCTGATGGCGCGCCGGTCCTCTTGTAGCTGTATGCCATAGAGATGCGTCGGGGTGCGCAGGCCGATGGCGCCCTTGTCCGTTTCGATAAAGGCGCCGTTTTGCGCCAGCGTTTGCTGCTCCCCGCGTAGAATGGGCGCCAGCGATTGCCCCTGTACCGTAGCGGGCACGTCGACATCGCAACACTGTAAGAGGGTCGGCATCACGTCGATCAGCTCTGCGACTTGGGCGGTGTTGGCCTGCGGGTCTAATCCACCCCAGAAGATCATCGGTACGCGAATGGATTCTTCGATGAGCAGGCTCTTGTTGAACTGGTGGTGCGAGCCGAGGTTGTCGCCGTGGTCAGAGACAAAAACGACGATCGTATCTTCGGCCAAACTCTGCGCGCGTAGATTGGCCATCAGCCGCCCCACCGTATCGTCGACCCAGGTCGTTAGGCCGTAGTAGAGCGCCGTTAGCTGGCTCAGGTCAAAACCTGCGGGCAACTGCTCCGTATGGGGCAGGTGCTGTTGGTAATAGAGAAAGTCCCATAGATAGATTTTGAACCAGTTTTCGTCGTAGGCTAGTTGGCCATCGATCAGGGTGTTGGGCCGCAGCGGTATCTCCTGCGGATCGTACATCTCGAGATATTTTTCCGGCGCATCGGCCAGCGGCATATGCGGCGGTGAAATATTGTAGAACATAAAGAAGGGATCTTCGCGCTCCTCTGCTAGGTATTCGCCGACTCTCTCGGCCTCAAAGTCGATGCTAAATCCATCGACTAGATCACCTTCCCCGGTATTTTCTATAAAAGTCTGTCCCGTGTGGCGATGATGCACGCGGGGAAAGTGCGCGTGGTCGAAACCGACTAAATGGGGGGCGGGCTGTACGTGCCACTTGCCGAAGAGTGCCGTGTCGTAGCCCTGAGCGCGCAGGGCTTCGGGCAGCGTCGTATCGCGCAGCCACTGTCTCTCTTGCGCCGGATATTCCGGCAGGCCGCTGGCTTCGGCGTAGTTGCCCAACTGGCCCATGCAGGTGCGGCTATACTGGCCCGTCAATAAGGCCGAGCGCGCCGGCATGCACACGGGATTGTTGCTGACCGCCAAATCAAAGCGCACGCCCTCTTGCGCCAGGCGGTCAATATGGGGCGTGCGGATGGTCTCGTTGCCATAGCACCCGACTTCAAAGGCGCGGAGTTGGTCGCACATACAGACGATTATATTGGGCTGTTTTTTCATGTGTCCACCTGATTGAAATAGATAGAATAGATCGTAGCGCACAGACCCGTCGTTAACGTGAGCAGTAGGATAAAGGGACTTTTCATAGCCAAGGTCAAGTGAGTCGATACGTTGCTGTCGGGGCCGAAGCTCGGTGGAGAATGGGCGTTGGTCCACTTCCTTTTGCGTCCCCTTTTCTCGTGCCCTATCTTGAGCCAGCATATTAATAGAGAGGATATCGAAATGGCCGTATCGGCACCTGCTGTTGAAGCCATGTCAGAATACGAGAATAGTCTGGGAGCTCAACGAA
Source organism: Planctomycetota bacterium (assembly GCA_047616505.1). Lineage (GTDB taxonomy): Bacteria > Latescibacterota > UBA2968 > UBA8231 > UBA8231. The sequence goes on along the minus strand of JBLHGI010000370.1, from coordinate 410 downwards.
GTCGTAGAGGGCAAGGGCGGCACCTGTTTAGTGCCCGGTTCGCACAAGGCCAATACGGTTTCAGCGCAGGACGGTACCTGGCCTACAGAGGCCGATGATCCAGATTCTGGCGTATGGGAGACGTATGGGTGTCCGGCGGGTAGTCTCTCGTATTTTCGGAGGGCGTGCGCCACACGGGCGCGGCGTGGACGCATGCCGAGCATGCCCGCAACGCCATTCTGATGGCCTATAACCACGTGGCGGTGCGCTTCCACGAGCCCAAACCCTGTATGAATCCAACGGTGATTGATGGCCTGGAGCCAGAGCGGCAGGGCTTCTTTCGCGATGTCTGAGTCCTCGGCAACAAGCGCTCGTAAAAGGAGAGATTTGAAACGTGGGATTAAAAAGTAGAACCTGTGTCGGCAAGGCAA
>JBLHGI010000369.1:0-5548 GCA_047616505.1 Planctomycetota bacterium | reverse complement strand
ATGATATTTTCAGCTGCCAAAGACTCTCGACGGCAATGCCGTGGCCAACTCTGGGAAATACCACAAACCGACTAAGAGGGCGACTTGGATGACGATAAAAGGCACGACTCCACGATAGATCTGTGAAGTGCTGATCTCGGGAGGGGCTACGCCGCGCAGATAAAAGAGCGAGAAACCGAAAGGAGGAGTGAGGAAGGACGTCTGTAAGTTGAGTGCGATCATTACGCCAAACCAAACGGGGTCTAGGCCCATCGTCAACAACACGGGGCCGACGATGGGGACGACGACGAAGATGATCTCAAAAAAATCTAGGAAGAAACCGAGGAAAAACATAACGGCCATAACGACGAAGAAGGATGCGGCTGGTCCACCGTGCATGTTCTGTAAGAAATGGGCTACGATATCGTCGCCGCCATAACCGCGAAAAACCAGCGAAAAGACCGAGGCACCGATGAGAATCGTAAAGACCATGGCATTTATTTCGGTGGTGGCTAGCATCACTTCTTTTAGCGATTGGCGACTAAATTGTTTTTTTATTACGGAGAGCAGGATGGCGCCGACGGCACCAACGGAGGCGGCTTCGGTCGGAGTGGCGATGCCGAGGAGGATAGATCCGAGCACGCCCATGATGAGCAGCAGCGGAGGAGCTAATACCAGGCTGAGTCGCCGCAAGAAAATGAGGTCTGTAATACGCTCCCGTTCCTCTACTGGAAGGGGAGGAACGGCTTGCGGGTTAAAAATACCGACGGCGACGATGTAGAGGATATAGCAAACCATGAGCACTACACCGGGTATCAGGGCTCCTAGGAACAGATCGCCCACCGAAATAGAGGTCGGCGAGAAGTTGCCCATTTCGAGTTGGGCCTGCTGATGGGCAGAAGAGACGACATCGCCGAGTATAACCAAGACGATGCTGGGCGGGATGATTTGCCCGAGCGTGCCCGATGCGCAAATGATGCCTGTTGCCAGCGAAGGCGAGTAGTTGCGGCGATGCATGGCCGGCAGGGAGATAAGCCCCATCGTCACGACCGTGGCGCCGACAATGCCGGTCGAGGCGGCTAGGAGTCCGCCAACGAGGCAGACGGAGATGCCTAGGCCCCCGCGCAAACCGCCAAAGAGCTGCGACATCGTTTCGAGTAGGTCTTCGGCTATTTTTGAGCGCTCCAATACCACGCCCATAAAGACAAAGAGGGGAATGGCAATGAGCGTTTCGTTGCTCATAATACCAAAGATACGCGAGGGCAAAGCCGACAGGAAAGCGACGTCAAAATTGCCACTCAATAGGCCAAGTCCGGCAAAAATAAGTGCCGTGCCAGCAAGGCAGAAGGCTACGGGGAATCCAGAGAGCAGCGCCAAAAAGGTGACGGCGAACATCGCCAGTGGATAGAAATCGCTCATGCTTTCTCGCGCAGGGTAGCGATGCAGCGACGCACAATGGTAGCCGCTTGTAAAAAGAGCAGCAGGCAAAACAAGGGGATGCCCGTTTTGAGCAGAAAGACGGCTTCGAGGCCACCCCCGTCTTTGGACCCTTCAAAAACGGCCCATGAGGCGAAAACAAAGGGCAGGGATTGATAAAGGAGGACGAGGCTGGTGGGCATTAGTAAGAACAGTGAGCCCAATAGGTCAACCCACGCTTTGCGCCGAGGACTGGCGGGGCGGTAGAGGATGTCTACGCGCACGTGGGCATCGCGTGACAGCGCATAACCAGAGGCTAATAAGAAGGTGAATGCGTGCATATAGAGCACGATCTCCTGCATCCACACCCAGCCGCGCTCAAATAGATAGCGCAGCACGACGACGCCGAAGGTAGTAAGCACCATACCGAGCGTCAACCAAGGGATACTGCGTCCAATCAGGTCGTTGAGGCGTTGCATCTAACCGAAAGTCAACGCGCGCGCTTGGGTATAGGCCTCTTCGGATATACGCGTGTAGGAAATGGATTCGCGGCGGAAGCGTGCGAAGGAGTCGTAGATTTTTTTCGACATGGGGTCCTTGTCGGCGATTTCGGCTACAACGGCTGTTGAAATGCGGCCAATTTCTTTTAAGACTTCGTCGGAGAAGCGCCTGAGTTGTACGCCGTGTTTTTCGACTAGGGTCGTCAGCGCGGTGTTGTTGCGCGCGGTGAACTCGGCGAGCATATCTTCGTTGGCGGCCTGACAGGCGTAGCGCACGAGGTGCTGGAGATCGGTTGGCAAGGCGTCCCAGGCTTCTTTGTTAATCATGCCTTCCATCGTCGTGCCCGGTTCATGCCAGCCCGGCCAATAATAGTATTTGGCCGCCTGATGAAAACCAAAGGCGAGGTCGTTGTAGGGGCCAACCCATTCGGTTGCATCGATGGCGCCGGTCTTGAGCGCTTGGAAAATTTCACCCCCGGGTAGGGTCTGGACGGTCGCATCTAGGCGGCGCAGAACTTCTCCGCCTAGTCCTGGCATGCGCATGATGAGACCGGAGAAGTCGCCGACTTCATTGATTTCGCGGTTGAACCAGCCACCCATCTGCACGCCGGTATTGCCCACGGGAAAGGGCTTTAAACCGAAGGGGGCATAGAGCTCGTCCCATAGCTCTTGACCGCCGCCGTAGCGTAGCCAGCCATTCATTTCTTGCGCACTCAAGCCAAAGGGGACGGCGGAGAAAAACTGAGTCGCCTCGTGTTTCCCCTTCCAATAATAAGCGCCGGCATGACCCATTTCCGCCGTGCCGCCCGAGACGGCATCAAAGACGCCGAGAGCGGGCACTAATTCACCCGCGCCATAGATCTTAATTTCCAGTTGTCCGCCAGACATCTCGCCAATGCTCTTAGCTAGGTGGTTGGCACCGGTGCCGAGACCGGGGAAATTCTTGGGCCAGGCCGTGACCATTTTCCATTTGAAATGCCGACGCGTTTGCACGGCAGGTGCACTCGGCTCCTGGGCATTGCCACAGGCGACTAGCGCAGCGGCCGAGGCTAGGGATGCTTTTTTTATAAAGTGGCGTCGCGAGGCGCGGCTGTTTTCTATCATAGTGAATATAGCTTTCAGTTTTTTTCTATAAGGCGGCAAGAGCCATCATCGGCACCGACGACGACCAGGTCGGTCAGGTGGACAAAGAGGCCATTTTCAACGACGCCGGGCAAGGCGTTAATCCAGCGTTCGCTCTGGACTGCATCTTCTATTCCAGTGGGGAAGCCGCAGTCTATAATGAAGTTGCCGTTGTCGGTTTCGAAGACTTCGCCATCGGCTGTTTTGCGCAGCACTGGGCGCAGACCTCTTTCGATAAACGCGCGCTGGATCAGCGGCCAGGCAAAGGGGACCACCTCGACGGGTAGTGGGGCCTGGGTGCCAAGTTTTTCGACAATTTTGGATTGGTCGATGATGATGATCTGTCGCGTGGTCGCCGATGCCACGATTTTTTCGCGCAGCAGCGCGCCGCCTAAGCCCTTGATGAGGTCGAGCTGCGGATCCACTTCGTCGGCTCCATCTATCGTTATATCGACTACAGGTTCGTCTTCGAGGCTGACGACTTCAATCTGCAAATGTTCTGCCAGTTTAGTAGAGGCGACTGAAGTGGAGACGGCGGTTATTTCGAGCCCTGCCCGCACGCGATTTCCCAACGCGCGGATGGCATACTCGGCTGTCGAGCCGGTGCCCAAGCCCACGACCATACCGTTTTCGACATATTCAGCCGCTTGGTTACCGGCCGCTTCTTTGGCGTTCATAAGTGTCCTTAAAGACGCATTGCGTAGTGAATTTGATGGGCGACTTCTTCGAAGCCGACGTCCGGATAGAGGTGAGAGCCGATTGGATTTTGCGCCAACGTTTCGATTTTGGCACATTCCATGCCCTCACTGCGCATATAGCTGAGGGCGTGTTCTATGAGTTGGCGGCCGATTCCCTTGCCCTGAAGAGATGGGTCAACGGCTAGATTGGGAATGGTGCCGATCTTGCTCTGGTAGTCTATGCGGGTGCTGATATAACCGCCTACTAAGCGGTCCTCTTCCCACACAAAAACGCCTTGGCCGCGCTCGCCTTGTACATCGTCGTCGATATGGCGCAATTTGCGCCAGCGCCAATCGCGATCCCCTATGGGGCCGAAACGTTCTTCGATATTGCGATCAATCGAGACGCCGTCAAAGCAGGTTGCTGTAATTTTTTTGAGGCGGTCGAGATCTTCTGGTTTGTATAGTCTGATCATAACGGGGGTATAATATGGACTCTTGCCGCGCGGCTAGCAAGCGGGATGCAAGGTCTAATCCGGGAGAAGGGGGGCATTTTTAGCTAATAGGGCATCGGCGAAAAACTTCGTCGCCCAATTGAGAATTGCGTAGGGCACATAGGAGCCCCAAATCGGGAAAGAAGAGGGCATACCGCCGCGGATACCTGGGTGGGGGTTGGAAAGGGATTGGTGTTTTTTGAGACGTTCTATCAGCGCGTGTCCAGCCCGCGATATAGGCTGGTCGGTCTTATTCGACAGGGCTAGGAATACGATGGCTAGTTGGGCGTTGCCCGTAAGGCAGGTGTGGTGGGTCGCCCCCTGCCATGAAGCATCGAGCGCGGCTGGAAGAAATCCCGTATCTATGGCTTGGGGATGTGCGTCGAGCAGGTGAGACGCGGCTAATTGGACGGCCGCGCGCGCCGATGTGCCCTCGTCTCCGAGCAGGTGGGCGCACTCGAGCAGACCGCGCAATGTATAGGCGATAGTATGCGTGATAGCCTTTTGTCCCGGCTCTAGAGCCATATGGGGAAAGAAGCCATTTTCGCGCTGTTGAGGTAATAGCCAGTCGAGGAAGCGCAGCGCGGCTTTGCGGTAGCGCATATCGCCCGACAGGGCATGTACTTCGAGCAGCGGCCATGCTACGCGTGCATGGTAGGAACGCGGGGCATCTAGATAGGTGTGGCGCACCCACTTCCCGTCGGTATCTTGTATGGAGACCAACCAGTCAGCAGCGCGCATGGCCGCCTGTAGGTAGCGGTCGTCGCGCGCGTGGCGGTAGAGGGACGTCCAGCCGAGAATGACTTGGCCGCAGTTGAATACGATGGGATAATCCTTGATGCCAATGCCGCCGCGCACGGCACCGGATGGCAACTGGATTTCGATCTCCCAATCGCCCATTCTGCGTGCGCGTTCGATATAGTTCGGGTCGCTATCGGCACAGCGCAGTAGGGTTGGGATGATATATCCCGTAGTTTCTGGGTAGGGAGGCATCCAGCCGCGCCGCAGAAAATAGCCTGCTGAGACACCGCCACCGCCTGCATCGTGAGCGCGGCAGAGCCAGTCGAGCGCCGCTTTAAGATGAGTGGCGTCGCTTTGCGATGGCTGTGTTGCACGTTGGTTCGCCAGCAGGCGCCAATGGCTGGGGTGCGCCAGAAGATAACCCCATTCGCACAGGGAGATGGCCAACTGTTTGCCGTAGTTTACCATGGAGTTTTAAGCGTTCGCCGTCCGTTTTAAGGCTTTTGTAGGGTTTTTGCTAGAAAAGCAATAACATAATATTTTTCAGGACATTATGATAGAGCTTTTGCGAGATACACGGGGTATATGATCAAGGATATAGCACGTCACTTGCTGCCGA
>JBLHGI010000368.1:0-5574 GCA_047616505.1 Planctomycetota bacterium | reverse complement strand
CCCAAGGCATTAAACCAATGCAAGAAGTCGCGTAACTCGTCCTCGATGATCACCTGCACTTTGTCAATCTCGCGCTCGCGGCCCTTTTTGTTAGCCGAGACGACTTGGTGCAGATCGTCCATATCAAAGAGAAACACATTGTCTATTTGACGAGCGGCAGGATCGACGTCGCGCGGCACGGCAATATCGATGAGAAAGAGCGGACGGCCGCGGCGTTTTTTCATCGCCTGGGTTAACATAGCGGGAGTAACGACAAAACCGGGCGCCGATGTCGAGCTAATTACAATATCGGTCGCCGCCAGGTGCTCGGCTAAGGCCTCAAAGTCTACCGCCTCGCCCGAAAAGCGACGCGCCAGCTCTTCGGCGCGCGCAAAAGTTCGGTTCGCCACGCGCAGCGAGGCCACCTCCGCATCGACCAGGTACTGCGCCGTCAACTCGCTCATTTCGCCGGCGCCCAAGAGCAGAACGTGACAATTTTCGAGTTGATCAAATACCTGAGAGGCCAACTCGACGGCGGCCGTGCTTACAGAGAGATGGCCACGACCGATATCCGTTTCACTGCGCGCGCGTTTACCCGTGCGCAGCGAGCGCTGAAAGAGTTCGTTGAGCAAGAGCCGCGCCGATCCATTGCGCTGCGCCGTATCGAGCGCAGTGCGCACCTGTTTGAGGATCTGCGATTCCCCGAGCACCAGTGAGTCGATACCGCAGGCCACGCGGAAAAGATGCGTAGCCGCATCGGCGCCGCTCAACGTATAGAAATGTTTTTGCAGTTGCTTGGCATCGACATCGCGCGTATCGGCCAAAAACCGCTGCGCCTGCTCTATACCGCTCTCGTCATCACCGGCCATATAGAGTTCAGAACGATTGCACGTCGATAGAATGGCCGCTTCGCTAAGCCCGTAGTCTTCGATCAAACGCAGCAATGCCTGCGGTTGATCATTCTCGGGGAAAGCCAATTTTTCGCGGACTTCCACCGGGGCAGTATGGTGGTTCAATCCGAGGGTAAGTATGCGCATAGGAGTTGGTTTTACGTAGGAACTATATATCTGCTAAAAGGTAAGGGAAACAGGGATAATGATAAAGGGCGAGCCCCTCGCCACGCTGTAACCGATGCCGCGCCATCTTCATCTAAAACGAGTAGACCGGATAAAAGAGAAAGGATTCAAATGCGATATACGCTTGGCATTATTTTGCTGTTGGCTTCGACGAGCCAACTATGGGCCGGTGCATGGACTTTGCCGCGCGGAAAAATATGGACCAAACTGAGCTATTTGCAGCACAATACAGGGGAGTGGTATACATCGCGGCAGGGTTTCAGAGTCGTCTTTGATGAACAGCAGCTTCCAAAGACCGTAGAACTCAAACCCGGTCAACGCGTGCGCTACGACTTTGAAGGGCAGTATGCGTCTAAGGCCGTCTTTGCCGAAGCATTTTACGGACTGACGGATCGCCTCGACATCGGCGCACAAATCCCCTTGCTACAACAAAATTTTGCAAGTGAAACGGGATTAGACCGCACCGACGAGGGGCTAGGCGATATCCGCCTTTTTAGCAAACTTCGCCTACTGCAGAAGCCCGTTCTTTTTACGCTAAAAAGCGGTATCAAGATACCCACGGGGAAATTCAAGAACGAAGATGGGGTGATCCCCGTTGGCTCTGGACAATGGGACTTCGATTTTATTGCCCAAATAGGTCGCTCGTTCTGGCCTCTACCCCTCTACGGCAACCTCGACGTGGGATACCGAGTGCGCACAATCAACGAAGAAATCGACCGAGACCCCGGTGACGAATGGTTTATCAATGCCGAGTTGGGCTACAATATTACGCAGAAATGGCTTTTGACGGGTAAATACGAGGTGTTGCGCAGCGGCCCGGCGACCGAGTTTGGCGGCATTACCATCCGCTCACAAATCAACCGCATTACCTATCTAGCCCCTTCTCTACTCTATAATTTAGATGGGCGCACAACCTTAGAAGCGAGCCTGCGCTTTACTCTCAACGGACGCAATTATCCAGCGGGAAAGCAATTGGCGATCGGAGCATCCGCCCATTTTTTATAAAACGAGACTTTTTGTCTGTAAAGCGAATTAATTATCCTATATAAAAATAGACCCCATCGATTCTTTTAATTCACCCCGCCATCAATTTTGATTACTTATATTCTCACGCGCTCCCCCATCCGGAATAGGTTATCTCGTTAGCTTCCATCGCCACAGTTGAAGACCAGGCTTTAGTCGCCGAAGCGCTAAAAATAACGCTTGAGCGCTGGGGCTATGAAGTGGTGGGCATTGCTTTGTCGGGTACGGAAGCTATCGAAATAATCGAAAATAATCGCCCCGACCTCATGTTGATGGACATCATGCTACAAGAGGGTATGGATGGCATCGAAGCGGCTTCCATCATCGGCGAGCGCTTTGGGGTACCCGCCGTATATCTGACGGCTAACTCGGACCCGAGCACCGTCGAACGCATCCGCAGCACAAACTCCTATGGTTATCTGCTCAAACCCTATAAAGACCGCGAATTACAGGTAGCCGTCGAGACGGCCGTTTATCGCCATCGCAACGAAGTGCGCCGCCGCGTGCTCTACAAATTGCGCGATATCGTCTGGCAAATGCAGGCCGCCGAGGATGTGGAAAGGCTCTTGCGCGCGCTCGGGCAATCGATGGTCGAATTGAATATACCCTTCCAGGCCAGTAGCTTAAACCTGCTCTCGCCCATTCCCAACCCCACGCGCATACACTTCTATCATATCCATCGCGATAACCAATACGAAGATCACGACGGTCGCGATCTGAGCCATGTGATGAAACATATATGGTCGACGGGAGAAATCGCCTATCGCCGCGACCTAGAAGCGGAAGACCTCTATGATGAGCGCGCGCAACTGCCGCGCGGCAACCAGGTCCGCCGTGTGCTCGACGTGCCCTTTTCGCACGGCACCTTGGCCGTCAACAGCAGCGAGCCGAATGCCTTTATAGACGATCATATCGAAATCCTATCCGAAATGGCTAGCGTGCTCTCGGAGGCATTCGCCCGCCTCAACTATATCCGCATATTAGAAGAGCGCATGCGGGTCGTCCTCTTTAGCGGCTATACCGCAGAAAAGAGCAATCGCAGCGGTGCGCGCGCTTTTATCCAGAAACCGCTGCGCTTGGGCCACATGCTGCGCGTGCTGCGCGACGTACTCGATGCCTGAGGAACCACCAAAACTCCGCTCAAGTATTTAAACGACTCTCGCTAATAATACGAGACCATTTTAACGTATATTACTTTGCACATAGATCGCCGAGACCAGCCACCATGCATCAGCTTTATGCACTCATTTTAGATACTGGGAATAGAAGACAGTTTTACACTGTCTAATGAATATGACGGAACAGCAGGCGACAGATTGGGAGTGGGTCGCCCGCGCCAAAGAGGGCGACGAACGCGCTTTTCGCGAATTGGTCGAGCACTACGAAGGCCAAGTGGCCGCGACGGTCGTCGGCATGCTGGGTCGGGGCGACGAAGCCGACGACGTGGGACAGGAGACCTTTATCCGCTTCTACGAGTCGCTCGGCGCGTTCCGCGGAGAAGCGGCCGTCGGTACCTACCTGACGCGTATCGCCATCAACCTAGCGCTCAATGCCATTGAGCGCCGCAAGCGAATGCGCTGGCGTTTTTGGAGCCGCGACGACGAGGATAACGCACCCGTAGAACCGGGCTTTGACGCACGCGACGCACGTGCAACGCTCGAAAGTGGCGAAGAGGTACACGCTGCACTACAAAAGCTCAAACCCGACTTTCGCGCCGTCGTAGTACTGCGCATGTTAGAAGGTTATTCGACAAAAGAAACGGCGGCGCTGCTTGAGATAGCCGAAGGCACAGTGCTCTCGCGGCTCTCGCGCGGCATGAAACACCTACAGAGAATTTTTAAGAACGAGGTAGATGCAACATGAATTCAGACTACCGCGAAATGATGCTGCGAGCTCTCGAAGACAATCTCAACGCAACAGAACAAAGTGCCTTTGCAGCTGCACTGACACAGGATTCTTCCCTGCGCGCCGAATGGCAAGAGCTACAGCAACTGCAGGGACGCCTCGCTGCCAGCCCAGCCCATTCGTTCAAGCCTTTCTTCGCCGCGCGCGTTACACAGCGCATTCACACTCGGAAAAATGACAGCCTTACGGAAGGCCTATTGTGGATATTTAAACCACTGGTCTCCGCCGTAGCGGTCGTGACGTTATTTATAGCACTGAGCAATTGGAACGAACGCGCTTCGATTGACGAGGAAGCATCGGTCTTAGAAGCCGTATTCGCCGTAGAGCCCGTATCGTTAGATGCCGCCTACGCGATGGAGCAATAAGATGGCCTTAGGAGCAAAGGGCAAAGGAGCGATTATCATAATAAGCACGCTGTTGGTTGGCATCGTGCTGGGCAGCGTGTCGATGGGCTGGTATACGCGCCAACGTTTGCGCCATATTCCCAACCCGCGTTTCTTCGAGCGCAGTACCCTGCGACTGATAGAACCGCACGACGACGCCCAGCGCGGTAAATTACGGGAGATATTGGGCGAAATGGCTCCGCGTTTTATCGAACTAGACGCGCGTCACCGAGAAGCCGTACACACCCTGATCGACTCGGTAAATGCCGCGCTCAAACCGCATCTCGACGCAGAGCAGTGGGCGCGAGTCGAAAATCGCAAGCGGCATTTTAATGAGATGACAAGAAAGTGGGGAGGCAGGCGCGGCGGCCCCCGCGGAAATAGGCGCGAGGCACCAGACCGTCACTAAGTAGCATCAGCACACGGCAAACAACGGATCGTTTATAACATTCATTCCAGCACCGAGCTGGCTCCTGTGGAGCCGGCTTTTTTTGTGCAGTGGGAATGGATCTAAATATTGGTTTGTCGAATAGGGTGAATGGATGAAAAAGCGGCCGTTTCTCACAACACTACGAACACAATACAGGAGACGAGACGATGAAAAAAAAATGGATCTACCTAGCGGTGGCTGCCCTGACGGTGGGCGGAGCAGTAGCGACGGCAACGGCGCATAAAGGTATGCAAGGACCGCGTATGCCCAGAGCTATGATGAGTGAATTGGAGCTGAGCGACGAACAGAAAACACAGCTAAAAGAGCTGCGCAACGAACAGCGCGAAAAAATGCAGACCTTGCGCCAAAGTGACGAGCGCCCCGATCGCGAAGAAATGCGCGCCCGCTTTGCCGAACAGCGCGAGAAAATGAGCCAGATCCTAACGCCAGAGCAGCGCGAAAAGATGGGAGAAATGCGCGGTGAATGGGCCTTTGGCGAACGGCCGATGCGCGGCAAGCGCGGCCATCGTGGTCAGCGGGGCCAGCATGGTCAGATGGGCCAGCAACGAGGTCCCAAAGGCGCTGGCCATGCATTGGCCATGCTCGATCTGACAGACGAACAGCAAGAGAAGGTCAAAAGCCTGCGCGACAAGCAGCGCCAAGAGAGGCAAGAGCTGACAAAGAAACACCGCACTGCAGTGGAAAAAATCCTGACTAAAGAGCAGCGCGAGAAGTTGGAAGAGATGAAGGACAATGCATTTTACGGCCGCGGCCACCG
>JBLHGI010000367.1:0-5581 GCA_047616505.1 Planctomycetota bacterium | reverse complement strand
CACCGTCGCTAGTTTTTCGGCCCGCACTAGCTCATTTTCCAAACGCGCCTCTTCTGTTACATCTTCAGCGATAAACATAACGCCGGCAGCGCGCCCCTGGGGGTCGGGTAAAGGCGTGGCCATAATAGCCAAGACGAGGGGGCCATCGGGGCCATCATACGCTTGCCGCGGTTCTTCTTGGCGTTCGTCGATCTCAAGGGTCCGCGCACAAAGCGCGTGCCACTGCGCGCCAATTCCCTCCGGCATCAGCTCTTCTAAAGTAGCGCCAATGGTGTCGACAAAATTAAATTCTACGCCCATGCTTTTTATAAATTTTTGTTCCTGACGGTTCATCGAAGTAATGCGCAACTCGCTGTTGAGCACGATGACGCCGAGGGGGATATTGCCGAGGATGTGTTCGAGATAGCGCCGCGCATTCATCAGAATTTCTTCGGATATGGCAAAGTCCGTCATATCCTCAAAAATCACCAGTAGCTCTTCATTGGCGCGTGCATGCACGGTGATTTCGTAGTTGCGTTTACGGTGAGCCCAGGAGAAAACTTCCTCGTCGCCCGGTCTGAACAGGCGCGCTGTAGCCAGCGCCAACTCGTCGCCCAGTTCGCGTTCGTCTTCAATCACCTGCGCCAAGCGCTCTCCCGATTCGGCAAAGCTGCCGCGCGAGCGCAGGCCAAAAACGGAAAACACCTTCTGGCTATAGGCAACTATTTGCAGAGCACCGTCTACAACCAGCACCGGGCGTGGAAAATCCTGGAGTAAATCCTGCATCTCACATCCGCGCGATATCGCGCAGTTCTTCGTTTATCCGTCCCATAATCTCTGCCACATCGTCAACCGTCATCTTGAGTATCTCCAGAGCGCTCGGTTCGAGTCGTGGAATTTTGCGATCCCCACCGCTGCCAAAAGCCTCGGCGCGACAGAGAATATCGGCCAAGTGCAACACGGCGGTATTGCGCGCATGGTCTCGCGTCGCGCGAAAATCGTGGTGGTCGATAATGGGCTGCACCAAACGGTCTGGCAACGCCCATTTTTCCAATAACCAGCCGCCGACTTCACCGTGATTTGCCCCCAGTACCGCCTCTTCCGCTTTGTAAAAAAGCATGTCGCGTTTCTCTACTAATTGCGAAATCTTGCGAAATTCACGCTCCATGGTCTGCCGCAAGATTACTTTGCCCAAATCGTGCAATAAACCAGCCGTGCTAATTTCCTCGGGATCGTCCATTTCCAAATGATTGGATATGATGGAACAGATGCGAGCACAGGCAATCGAGTGCTCCCACAAACCCGGCAGCGAGTCCTTCATCAAGTCCAGCACGGTCGAACTGAGAACCAAGCTCTTTACCGTATTAAAACCCAATAAGGTTACGGCGTGCATAATCGTCGTAATCGGCTGCGAAAAACCGTAAAATCCGGAGTTGACCAGCTTGAGAACTTTGGCCGAAATCACCTGGTCTTTTGATATTTCCAACCCGAGTTGGCGTCCCGTCGTCTCCGGACTATCCACCATCTCGGCAATACGCGTTACAATACCCGGCAAGGTCGGCAGATTGCTGACCTTCTCAATTTGTAGTCTAAGTTTATTTTTATCCATAACTCTCAGCGCTGGCTCAGATGTTGACGGGCCACCTCTTTAATGCGCATCATCAATGCATCGCCCTCGTGCCCTGCAAAGCGATGCTCCAATTCCCCCAAGAAATCCTCCGTGCTCTTCCCCATCTCGCCTTCATCGCCTTCATCGCCTTCAATAGACAAGTTGACCACCCCCCAGCCCTTGAGCCGCGAGAGTACGGCTGGTGAGAGCTTGGCGCCCGCAGGCAAGAGTACGCGACCATTCTCGTCCTGCACGGGCGCGGCGACGATATCGCCGGCCTGGGCTTCTTCAACAGGTATTTCTCGCATAATTCCCCTCCTTAACCAGCATCCGGCAACACGGCTTTTTTCCAATAGCCGGCAAAGCGATCGCGCAACCATTTGATCGGCGCGAAACGCACCGCATTATACCCACCCCAACTCCAACACAGGGGCCACTCGGCCTTTCCACTGGCGCGATAAAATATATCGCGACGCTCGCCGTCGGCCACTTCGACTTCAGCACTCAAGCGTTCCAATTCGCGCTCGTAGGTGCCGTCGATCACATTGCGCGCATGCGCTGCCACTTTTTCAGGTTCGAGTACGGCCACGCGTGGACAGACCATTCCTCCCTCGCGGCGCTCGAAGTCGCGAATCCAACTAGCGGGCAATTTGTTGGCATTGCGCTGCCCTTCGCGCTCTATTGATATCGGGTTCATCGCACCATAGGTCCGACAGATCAATGGCCGCACAGAATAAATAGTGCACCCTTGGTCCGCTCCCAAAAAGGGGCAGCGACGCGGCCGCTCTTCCGTAAAAGCCAACAGCTCGCGCCGACGAACCTCTGGCATCTTCGTTTCCACATGGTCGACGATATGCAAATACTCCGCCCGAAAGAGCGGGAACATCGTCGCGTAGTGATCATCGTACTCTTCGGGCGTTAGCTCACAGCACTCACCCGTGCCAGCACAGCGCGTAGCTGGCACCTGTGCATAGAGGTCCTCCAGCGCTTTTTTTAAGTTTTCCATAACAGCCAATCGGGTAAAAGAACAACAAAATTGCGAAATGGCGCAGGTGCATGCAACCGACACTTGACAGCGAATAAACAGCACTTCTATATTGATCAAAAGGTAAAAAAATGGAAAAACGAAAATTTCTCGGTATACACTTCAAATGCTGTAATATCTATTCAAGAATCTATGCCAACAAAGAGAAAACCGCCTACCAAGGCGCCTGTCCACGCTGTGGAAAACGCGTCTCTTTGCGCATTGGCGATGGGGGCACAGACACCCGCTTCTTCACCGCAGACTAAGGGTCGACACGAAATGGCGCCAACAGTTCGGCAACCGCCGCCCGTATGAGCCCCTCGCTCTCCGGAGCGATCATACGCACACTCGGATAGACCTTATACGCCTCGTCTATCTCGTAGCCGCCGCGCGCATATTCGTCGGCCGTCGGCACGTAGCCAATACAGCCGTTGGCATAACCACATACGAGCGTACGCCCTGCTCTCGCTTCAATATCCAGTTGATAACGCGCGAAGATCTCCCCCTCCATCCCCAACAACACCAGCGACCCCAATGCTAATACCTGTATGGAAAATGCCTGCGTCATCGTTCTATTGCCCTGCGCCAATGCCGCATCAGCCCATTCGAGGCGCGCGCGCGCCACACGCCGCATCCAGCTATTCCCCCTATTGGCCAATGCATTTTTGGCCGCCATCTTTAATTTCAGAACGAGGCGAACTGCTTTTGCACGCAAATGCGACGAGTGCGGGATCAGCGGTAGCTGCAGCAAACGCAAATCCCACTTCAGCTCATTGACCTCCAGCAGTTCGGGCGCAGCCAGTGCGCCCACTACGGCCGCGCCTAGCTCTGCACCAAGAACATCAACTTCGGCGAACCCACTATTCGTACAGCGCGGATTAATATCGCCACAGGCACCATTTACAAAAAGTGCCGGGCAACGAATTTCCTCTTCTATATAACGTGCAGCCGCACCGGAAAAATCACCACTGATCTCGCAATTTGTGGCTCCCAGCACCACGGGATGGCAGGCATGGCTGAAAAGCACTGCCTGCCGTTTACTCCCCCCCTCAACGACCACGACATGGGCGTAGGGGATGACGAGTTCTTCTTCACCTTGTTCAACACCGAGCACACGACGGCGATTAACACCAATCTGTACCGGCACGCGGGCATAGCGAAGTTCCACGGTTTCCATCTCTTCTCGTGCTCGTTGTATCGTAGCTACGACCACATCCTCAACAGATTGTACATAGGTCAGATCGATATCGCCCATACCGCGAAAAGCCATAGTCAAAGGACTGGCATGCGTGTGCGACGTGCAGACCATAATGGCTTCTGCTGCAATACTCGCCTCCGCAGCAACACGAGTACGGATGCGCCGGACGACCTCCGCATCAATTGCGACAAGGTCGAGTGCCACCAGCGCGCAAGACTGTCCCGCGCAAGAAAAGAAGAGCACCTTCGCCCAAAGTCTATCGCGAATCCCCATCGCAGCAGAACGACGCTCCCAATATCCCCCCATATAGATGCCAACCGGAGGAGTTATATCGGCCGTAGCGCAGCCCCCATAGAGCTCAACCATCTCGCTGCCAATCCTCTGGCAAAATCACTAGCGGCATGCCCTCGCTACAGGCGTTAAAAAGTGCGCGGAGATCTTCCGTACTCACCACCAGCACCGCTGCCTCCTCCGTCTGCCACACATCGTCGGCACACAAAAGTAAACCGTTGCCAAAGAAGAGTGCCCCATTATCCGGAGCTGAATAAACGAGCCGCTCTTCCCAGTCAAAAGGTCCGACCTGCGGTTTTCCCCAAGGATTGAGGACGCGGTAGCGGCGAAGGCGCGCCGATACAGTAGCGCGCGGATCGGGTCGACTCCCCAGCGTTTCGCCCCGCAGAACGCAGGCGCGCAACACCGCAGGGCCGTGCATAAGTCGCACTTCCCGCGCCGCGCGATCGACTAATAAATAAGGCACATCAGCATCGACCTGTTCCAGCCAAGCGCGCAACGCCTCGTTGCCATAGGCCAAGCGTCCGCCATCTTCTTGCTGTCCTGTCGCCAGTAGAGGCACAAAGAGCAACAGCGCGTAAATAAAGAGAAACTTCATTTACTCCTCGCCGATTTCGAGCAATATTTTCATAGCACCGCGCTGAGCCAGCAGTTCTAACTTGTGCTCATGGCGACCGATCGCCAAGGTCTGAGCTACCAACTGCCCCAATTTACCGTCGCCGACGACGAACACCCGGTCGTCAGCCCCGAAGTTAACCTGCTGTTGAATTGGCAGAGCAGTCGCCAGCGGTTCGACAAAGGTCGCCCTATCCGTATAATCCATCGGGCACGAGATCGAGGTTTTCCACCGAAAGATAGCCCATTCATAGCACTAATAAATAAAGACGGGCCAGCCGATTTTGACTTCGTCGTATAAATAACGCAAGTCCTCAGCACCCAAGCGCACACAGCCGTGCGTGATACTCTTGCCCAAATTCACCTCAAAAAGCGTGCCGTGTATCATGTAGTCACGAGCAAAATAGAGTGCGAATTCACCGAGAACACCATACTGAAAGCGGCGGCGGTCTTCGGCAAAGATTGGAATATCTTCACCATTCTCAATAAAATCCCAGGTCGGTCGAATCCACAGTGGGTCCTCTACCTTGCGTAGAATACCAAAGCGGCCCTTGGGGGTGGCAAATTGCCAGCGGTGCCACTTCTTATCGCCTTCGAGCTTGCGGCCACTACCCGTAGCACAAACAGCTTCACGCAAGATTTGATCACCTGCGCGCAACTGTAGCCTATTGTCTTGGGTATCTATAACGATATAGGGATGAGATAGAGCATGGGCGCGCAGAGTCGCAAGTAGTTGCCGGCGCTCGGTAGACAACTCCACTACGTCATCTAGCGCATCCGCACCAACGGGCGAGATGACAAAAAAGAGAAGGGCATACAAAAAAAACGAATACATGGGAATAAGTATAACAGAAAAGCGGGCGGG
>JBLHGI010000366.1:0-5652 GCA_047616505.1 Planctomycetota bacterium | reverse complement strand
CGATTATTGACCAGGGGCTTATTGGGGCTGTACAAGAGGTGGAAGTGCGAAAGTGTTTTTCGCAGATATCGACCGGTTGGAAGAGTGGCTACGGAGCTCTGTTGGAAGGTGGTATTCACTTTGTGGCGTTGGTTTCGGCCATTATGGGGGCGTCGCCCGAGCGCGTCACGGCGGAATTTCCCGGCCATAGAGCGGGGACGCCGGAGCGCCATTCGCTTACGCAGATGTACTACGAGCGGGGGGCGCGCGCCGAGTTGCGCTATGCTTGGAATAGCTTTAGCCCGACGAAGGGCATATTCCAACATTCGCGCATAAAGGGGGAAGAGGGGAATCTCGTCTTTGAGAGCAACGGTCTTTACGTGCGCCTCAAGGCGCGAACGCGCAAGAAGCTCTATTTTCCGGGCCTTGCCGACATGATGGGGTATGGTGCTATGGCGCGTGACTTTATCGCTTGTCTCAATGAACCGGGGCGCATGCCGCTTTCGGGATTTTCTGAAGCGGCGCGCGATTTAGATATTGTATTTGCAGCGTATGAAGGATTAGAGGAGAAACAAGGATGAGCGAAGCCGAAAAAATTATTTATTCGATGCAGAAGGTGAGTAAGCACTATAACAAGAAAAAGATCATCGAAGATATCTCACTGTCTTATTTCTACGGTGCCAAGATCGGAGTACTCGGTTTGAACGGCTCGGGGAAGAGCACGGTGCTGCGCATCATGGCCGGCGTGGACAAAGAATTTGAAGGGCATGCCGATTTGGTGGCCGGTTATAGCGTCGGTTATATGGAGCAAGAGCCGCAGCTCGAGGCGGGCAAAACGGTGCGCGAAATTGTCGAACAAGGTGCGCAAGAGACGGTAGATCTTGTCCGAGAATACGAGGCGATCAACGAAAAATTCGCCGAACCCATGGAAGACGATGCCATGAATGCCCTGATCGAGCGCCAGTCGGCTGTTGCCGAAAAACTCGATGCCACGGGCGCTTGGGATTTGGATAGTCGCTTGCAGATGGCCATGGACGCTCTGCGTTGCCCGCCCGAAGAGCAGGTGGTCGATACGCTCTCGGGCGGTGAGAAGCGGCGCGTAGCGCTATGCCGCCTACTATTGAGCAAGCCGGATATCTTGTTGCTCGACGAGCCGACGAACCATCTCGACGCCGAGACGGTCGCTTGGTTAGAGGGTCATTTGCAGCAGTATGAGGGCACGGTAATTGCCGTGACGCATGATCGCTATTTTCTCGACAATGTAGCGGGTTGGATATTGGAGCTAGACCAAGGGCGTGGTATTCCTTGGAAGGGCAACTACTCGTCGTGGCTAGAGCAGAAACAGGAGCGTTTGCGCGTAGAGGAAAAGAGCGAGAGCGCTCGCCAGAAAATGCTCCAGCGCGAGCTGGAATGGGCGCGCATGTCGCCGCGGGCCAAACAGCAGAAGAACAAGGCGCGTCTGCGCACCTATGGAGAGTTGCTAAATCAAGATCGAGTCCAGCGCGACGCGGAGCTACAAATCTATATCCCACCGGGCCCGCGTTTGGGTGGTGTCGTCATTGACGCCGAAGGACTAAAAAAGACCTACGACGACCGGATCCTCTTTGAAAATATGTCGTTCAAAATGCCTCCCGGGGGTATCGTGGGCATTATCGGCCCCAACGGCGCCGGAAAAACTACGCTCTTCAAAATGATTACGGGGCAGGAACAACCGGACGAGGGCACGATGACTTTGGGGGAGACGGTGGAATTGGCCTATGTCGATCAGACGCGCGAAACGCTCGACTCCGAGAAAACCGTTTGGCAGGAAATTTCCGGTGGGCAAGACGAGTTGGAATTCGGGGAGCGCACAATCAACTCGCGCGCCTATGTCGGTCGTTTCAATTTTAGCGGCTCCGATCAACAGCAGAAGGTCGGCGAGCTGTCGGGCGGCCAGCGCAATAGAGTGAATATTGCCAAGATGCTCAAAGAGGGTGCCAACGTAATTTTGCTCGATGAGCCGACGAATGACTTGGATGTAAATACGCTGCGGGCTTTAGAAGAGGGTCTGGAGAATTTTGCTGGTTGCGCGTTGGTCATCAGCCACGATCGCTGGTTTTTGGATAGATTGGCCACCCATATCCTGGCCTTTGAGGGCGATAGCCAAGTATATTGGTTCGAGGGCAATTATTCAGAATACGAAGAAAATCGCCGCCAGCGTCTGGGCGTAGAGGCGGAGATTCCCAAGCGAGTGCACTATCGGCAACTGACGCGGGACTAAGGGTCTGTCAGTTTTCCTCTTGGCCTTCTTGTAGGAGTTTTCCGACGATGGCTGTAAGGGACTCTAGCTCTAATGGTTTGTGCAGTGTATCCGTCGCCCCCATTGCTTTGGCATGGGCGAGGAAGTCTTGGGAAGTGCCGGTGCCGCCGCCGGTTATAGCTAGGATCTTGATGTCCTTATCGAATTTTCTCACGCTGCGGATAAATTCGAGCCCATCCATATCCGGCATAAAAATATCGACGATAATCAGGTCGATATTTTTATGCCGGTCCAGGATTTTTAGCCCCTCTTTGCCATTTTCCGCTTCCAATACCTCCATCTGCATGCCGTGATTGAGTAGGCGTGCGAGGAGCGTCCGTATCCGTGTTTCGTCGTCTATTAAGAGCACTGTATTAGGCATTGGCGACTCTCCTTTTAGCTCTCATCTAGGATATCCATCGTTTGTCCTGATTGCATTTCCCCGCAGTGCGATTTCTTCGTTGCTACGGTCTTCTGCATTTCCATCTTCGCTGCGCTCTAATTTTGCAATATCAATATCGGTGGATTGGTGTAGATCTCGCAATATGGCGATATAATATAGCGAAAAGGCGTGTGGCCGTATGCATTTGCTGGCTGTAGTATTTCTATTTCCGGGGCCATACTCCGTGCGCCCTTGGTTTAGCTAGGTCCTTAATATAGCAAGCTCTATGCCGTGATAGAGCCGAAAATATCGATTTTACTCTCATTTTTGAGAAGACTCGATGCGAAAATGCCCCTATGCCGAGACGGGCATTACGCACGAACAAATTCGCCAGACGGCGCGCGCGAGATGGCTCAGCACAAGCCGGCGATGCTCGTGCATCCGCGGCGTCACGTAACGTGGTATGGGGATGATGCCGAAACTGGAGTTCGTGCCCAAGGTGGCGGTGCCAAAGCGGAGTCGAAAACAAAAGGAGGAGTGTTGAGCGAATTACCGTAGAATAAGTGCGGATATCGTTTAGGCGCGCCCGCGGGAAATTTCAGTGCGCAGGGAGTGCGCTGGACGCGCGTTGAGTACGGCCTGGATTTCGGCTAGGGCGGCTAGGGCTATTGCCTCCGGAGTTTTACCACCCAAGTCTAGTCCTAGAGGGGCATAGAGGTGCTGCGGGTTCGCGGCTACGATACCTTCCTGCGCTAGCTCTGTGAGTAAACGTTTGCTGCGTTCGCGCGGTCCGAGCAGGCCTAGATAAGCCAACGGTTGCGGCAGTAGCCTCCGTAGCATGGCTTGGTCTTGCAGATAGTTATGGCTCATGACGAGGGCGGCGGAGCCCGGTTTTAACTGCAGTCCTTCGGGCCACTGGCCGGAAGGGGCGAGCCAGACGCGTTCGGCGCTGGGAAAGCGCTCGGGGCGCGCGTAGGGCAGTCGATGGTCTGTCAATTCAACGTGCCAACCCAAGGTCGAGGCTATCTGCACAAGGGGTTCGGCATCGTGGCCGGCACCGAAAAGCGTCAGTGAAATGGGAGGGGCGACTGCTTCGAGCAGTACCGCTGCCCCCTCGTCTTTGTAATGGTGCGTCTCCGCCTGCGTTTGCTGCCCGCGCACTTCCATTTTTGACATTTCTTGCAAGTCGCGGCGTATTTTTTTTTGTAGCCCCTCGTCTTTTAGGTCGCTGGTCTGTGTGCCGACGTGGTCGATTGATAGATAGTGTCCCACGCCCACCCGTTGGCTGTCTTCGCTGCTAAAGACGGTGGCCAACAGTACCTGTTCCCCATCGAACGCGCTGGCCTGTAGGACGTCAAATTTCTTTGTTAGGCCGGGCGTTGGACCGCGTTCTAAGAGCACGCGTATCGTGCCGCTACAGCCTAGTCCCGTCCCCCACAGAAAATCTTCCTCACCTGTATAGTCGTAGTATAGCAGTTGTGGACTGTCATCTGCTAAGACGCCGATCGCCCGTTGGCGCACATCGCCTTCGAGACAACCACCGCTAATACTGCCCGTGCTCTCTTGTAGTGATTCTATGAGCATGCGCGTGCCGGGGCCGCGATAGGCAGACCCCTCTACTTGGACAATTGTAGCTAGTACATAGGGTATGTGCTGTGCGTTTAGTTGGCGCACGCGCCTGAGTATGTTTTGTAAATCTTTCATAGGATTGTAAATATGTCAGGTCGCTCATCGCTGTGCAAATGCAGGCGCGGTTGATGGGGCTAAGGTGCGGCGATAGTGGTCGAGCGTGTATTGAGGTCGCGCAGGCGCTGTGGCAGATCTGCGTAGTGGGGGTTTTCCGCCTGCACCAGGCGATAGTGGTCGAGTGCCTTTTCGTAGTGCCCGAGGTCTTGGTGGGCGCGCCCTGCCCTATAGTGGGCGGCGACATTCTGCGGCTCTAAGATAATGGCCCGATTCCAATAGTGGAGGGCGCGTTGGGGGTCCCCTTGTTGATGCCAAGCGCTGGCCAGGTCGTGACAGAGCCGAAAAATAGTGTTGGCCGTGGTGAGTGTGCGCACGTGGTCTGCCTGTTTTAAGAGGTCGGTATTAAAGTGTATAATTTGCGGCCAGTTAAGCTCTTCGACGGCTTGTGCTGAGCCGTGTAGGCCGTATAAGATGGAGAAGAACTGGCGCGCCGATGGCACGGCGGGAGCCCGCTGCGACAAGGGCACCCGCGCTAGGCGTATGGAAGGCCCTGTAGCGCGGAAATCGCGCCAACCACCGATGGGCACAAAATACCGATCGATGCCGTCGAAGCGCGCGTTCTGTATATCGCCAGGTGAGAATTCGGCGCGCCAACTGGCGCGCGCTAAAAGGGGCTGGAGCTCGTCGGCATCGGGACCATGTGGCAAGAGCGGGTGCTCGTACCACAGCAGCCAAGTCGAGTCTGCTACAGCGGTGCCCACCGGGGCCATCTGGTTCAACAAGTGCTGTGGGCTCCAATGGCCATAGAAAGTGGGTAGGTCGTCGCGCTGGGACAATAGTTCGTAGGCGCGGATTAACTGCTCGTTGCTGAAGCTCTTGAGAAAAGCTTTTTTGCGGCCCATCACGGAATCGAAGCTGAGCAAACGCGCGCGGCCGCCGTCGCCTGGAGCCGCTAGGATCATGTCTCCTTGCGGGCTGTGCTGGGCTAAGAACGCGGTGGTTTCGGCGCGCGTGTCGCGGCCGGCGAGTGCGTTGTGCAAATGCCAGCTGGCGTAGAGTGGTTCAGCGCTTACGACGGCGAGGCCGGCGAGGGCTATGAAGAGATTCTGGCGAGCAAAGAGCCGCGCACAGAGCACCGCCATTATAGGGGCTAGTGGTACTGCGTAGCGCATAAAGGTCGAGGAAGAAAAGGCCAGCAGTAGAGCGAAGAGAGAAAAGGCTACTAATACGACGAGTTCTTCGCGGTGCCAACTGCGGGGTCGATAGGCTATCGCGCCTAGTAGGGCGATCGAGAAGACTAGACCCGCGCCGTAGTAAAAGTGAGTCG
>JBLHGI010000365.1:0-5687 GCA_047616505.1 Planctomycetota bacterium | reverse complement strand
AACACTGCCGATATGACCGCTGATGCGGCCGTGGCGATAGTGATAATGCCACTGTCTATACAAGCCGTTGCCCTCGCGGTCGAAGTCCTCGTAGTGTGCGAAAAAATCTACCTGCTCAATATCGCGTCCCTCGCCCTCTAGCGTTATGCGCAGCGAGTCGGCAAAAGAGGCACCGGGTTGTGGAGAAGTGATGCGACCTCGAGTAGGGGTCTTGTTCTCATCGTAATAAATGCGAAATGCAACGCCATAGGTGCCCCATTGCCCCCAGCCGAAACCAAAACAGACTTGGTCTCCACAGGTGAATTCGAAGGTGTTTTCACCCGTTTTTAATTGCTCTAAAGGGATCGAAACAGATGGGTAAGTGAAATATTGATAACACGCTGCCTGCGGGTGCGTGCCGTCCTGCCCCGGTATATTTTCGGGCTCGCCGATATCGATCCAGTCGCCGTCATTGAGCCGCAGGCGTTTGGCACTGGTGCCAGCGTGGCCGCCCCACAATTCGATATAGGCTTCGGCGCGCACAGCCCCTGCCAGATCGTCGATGTCAATGTAATTCACTGGGTTTGGCAGAAATTCGGCCGCGCCGGCGTGGCGGGCGCCGGGGTCGGTAACGCGCTGCCAATTGCCGGCGTTGACCCACGGCCCCTGCCAGAGATACTCGCGGAAAACATCCCCGGGCACCGGTTGGGCTACAGCGCCCAGAGGACAGGCCAGCAAGAGAATCGCAGTAAAAAATAAAGAGGTCATCCCCATAGCCCGTACCTTCCATCGAAAATAAGTCAGCGTTCCATATCGACCACGACGCGCCCGTCTTCTATGCGCGCCGCATAGGACCGCACGCGCGTCTTTTGCGGATCGACCAACGAGCGCCCCGTCCCAACGTCAAATTCCCAGCCGTGCCAGGGACAGACGACGATTTCCCGCGCATCTTCGATACAGATTTCCGCACCCGGCTGGCAGGGCAGCACGCGGCCCGTGAGATGCCCCCCCGAGAGGCGGGCACCCTGGTGCGGGCAAATATCGCGCAGAGCATATACCGCCTCTTCTTTGCGCACGACGACGAGGGCGCGCTTCTCTACCTCGACGCGGCAGAGCTGATCTACGGGGAAATTCCCTATGGGGCCGAGATCAACCGAGCTCATAAAATGCCGCCGCGTTATCGGCCATAATGCCTTGGCGCATCGCAGCGGATACGGCGCTGGGAATGGCGCGGTCGGGGGCGTCGAAATCCCAGTGCGGATAGTCGGTGGAAAACATCAGAAAATCATCGCGACCGATCATATCTATAATCTGCAATAAATGCCGGGGATCCGCCGGCTCTTCCATCGGCTGAGTAGTAGCGCGGAAATGTTCGCGGATATAGTCGCCCGGTGGTTTCTTCAGCCAGGGCACCTCGCTGCGCAGCCCGCGCCAATTTTTATCGAGACGCCAAATCAGACTAGGCAACCAGGCAAACCCTCCTTCAATAAGAGCTACGCGCAGCGTCGGCAATTCGCAGAACACGCCCTCGCAGACCAGGCTGATGACATGTGTCTCGAAGGCCTGCGTCATCGTGGTGTGGTCCTCTATGTAATAGGAGGGCCAACCGCAGGCGGTGATGGGCACGTCGCCACCGCCGCCAAAGTGGATGCCGACGGGCAAATTGCATTCGGCCGCGGCGCGAAAAATAGGCCGGTATTCGCGCTTGCCGTAAGGCGAGGGCGTGCGCACCATCAAAATGACCTGCACAAAACGCGGATCGTTAGCCCAGTGCTTTATCTCGGCGGCGGCGGCTTCCGGATCGCGGATATTAACGGCAATAGACCCGCGCCAGCGTGGATCGGCATCGAGCCAACGGCTGGCGGTCCACTCGTTGACGGCCCGCGCTATGGCATTGCCCAGGTCGTGGTTGTGCAGAGCCGAGGCGGCGACTAAAGGATTGAGGATGGCGCGTTCAATGGCCCAGCGATCGAGCAATTGCTCGGCGGCAAAGGCCGGGTCGCTGCCGGGTATCTCTCCCGTCGGCGGCCAGGCATCGCGGCGGGCAGCAGCGGCAAAGACCTTGGGATAGAGCGAGACGCCGGGCAGCTTCAGACCGGATTGATCGGTATAGGCCTGCCAGCGACTGGATAGAAAAGGCCTGAGATCAGCGATGGAATTGGGATAGTTGTGGACGTCGGCGTCTATTACACTAAAAGGAGCAGGAGAGCCGTTCGCCGGTTGGGCAGCAGCTGTTGCATCTGTCACAGTAGGTCTCCTAGGCGTAGGCTGCGATGATTTGCTCGCGGCGAAAACAGTCGAGTGCGTGGTCGTTGACCATGCCCGTCGCCTGCATATGGGCATAGATAATAGTCGGCCCCACAAACTTAAAGCCGCGCTGTTTGAGGTCTTTGCTCAGCGCGTCAGACTCGGGTGAGGTCGCCGGATAATCGGCGAGATCCCGCAGCTCGTTGACGATGGGCTCGCCGTCTACGAAGCGCCAGATATAGGCATCAAACGAGCCGAATTCCTCCTGAAGGTCCAAAAATAGGCGGGCATTGCTAACGGCGGCGTTGACCTTGAGACGATTGCGGATAATACCAGGGTCTTGCAATAGCTCGGCGATTTTTTTCTCCGTAAAACGCGCAACTTTCTTCGGGTCGAACTGCGCGAAGACCTTGCGGTAATGAGCGCGTTTGCGCAGCACGGTGTACCAACTCAGACCCGCCTGGGCCGATTCGAGCGTGAGAAATTCAAAGAGCTGCTGGTCGTCGTGGACCGGCACGCCCCACTCTTCGTCGTGGTAGGCGATATAGTCAGCTTTGTCGAGGTCTACCCAAGGGCAGCTATGCATCGCATATTCCCGTCGTGAGAATAATAGTACATTGAAAAATAGAGTATAGAACAGTATATAGTGATAATGTATAGCTAAGGTGATGCACTGAGTAAAGGGATATTGTATGCTGATCAAATTCGCGAGTAAAGTTGCTCTGCTCTTTGCGGCGCGCTGGGTTTATTCCAAGGGACAACAGTGGGCTCTGAAAGAGGCCTATGGCGGCGCGTGGCGCTGGTGCAAGGGGTCGCTGCGGACGCTCGATATCTGCCAGCTAGATTTCCGCGTCGTCGACATCGGTGAAAGCGTGCACACAGCCTATGGCGGTAGCGCCGAGCGTTATTTCACTGCGCTGCGAGCAGGACAGGTATCTGCGCTGCCCGCAAGCGTTTTTGCCGTGGCCGCTGGCGATGCGGCCGTCCGCTTCTTTTACGATCCAGAGCAAATACGCGTAGAAGAAGTGGTGCGTTTTATACAGACGCTCGACGTCGAGCTCGAAATCGTGCTGCCACTGCGCGAAAAGTGCCCTAACTCATAACGGCCGTCTGCAGCGAATACTCAGTACTCCATCTTCAGCCCATAACTGCGACTATTTTCCCGCGCACGTGCCTGCTCTCTAATTGGGCTAGACCGGCGGGGATATCCTCCAGCGCAATAACCTGTTCGACCATTGGATTTATTTTTTTGTCGGCAACCAACGCGATCATTTCCCCGGCCATCTGCGCCAGATCGAGCTGCGCGGCGCGATTATTGGATGGGTGTGCGGCCCCCAGCGAGATCTTGTGCAGAGAGATCGCCTTGGCAAAGGCCTGGTCGGACAAGGTCGGCAGACCGGCGATACAGGATATGGCGCCGGCAAAGGCCAATGCGGCTAGGCCCTGATCGGCACTGTCGGCATCGACCGCCGCCTGCACCGCATCGACACCGCGCCCCTCGGTAATATCCATGATACGGGCAACGACATCCTCCGCCTGATAGTCAATCACGTGTGTGGCACCGAGGCCCTTTACATAGTCAAAATTGCGTTGCGATGACGTCGTTATGACAGTGGCACCAGCATTCGCCGCAATTTGCACCCCATAACCGCCGACGCCACCGGCACCACCCTGGACCCAAACCGTCTGGCCCTTTTGTATGCGCAGCCGTCGGACGAGACCTTGGTAGGCAGTCAATCCGGCGCATGGAATGGCGGCGGCATCGGCAAAAGACACGGATGCGGGGATCTCTGCCACCGTGTGTGCCGTCGTAATGGCGAACTCGGCAAAACCGCCGGACCGCGTCAGATCGCCGTGGTAATAGACGCGGTCGCCAAGGGCCCACCCGTCTACCCCCGCACCGAGGGCATCTATAGTTCCGGCAACGTCTAGCCCAAGTATATGCGGATAAGCCCAAGCGGGATTGCCGCGGCCAGCGAGTTTGTAGTCAACGGGGTTGAGGCCCATCGCAGCTACTTTGACCCGGATTTCACCCGCTCCAGGCTCGGGGTCGGGCGCAGCGGCGACGCGCAGCGTGTCGACGGAACCGGGCTGGTCTAAGAGTAGTGCTCGCATGGGGGCCTCATCGTTAGTTGTTGTCTTTATGCGCCGATATGGCCTATTTGCCACGGGCGCTTTTTTTATAGAATATGTAGCAGACAATATCATAGGGACAAAAGGACACAAGATCCAGAAGTCGCACAGCATAGAGCAGGACATTAAACTATCTCAATTACTATCAGCTGCTATAATCAGGAGACATTTAAGATGAGCACTGCAACAAAAATTCCCATGCGCGCCGTGCCCGGCTACTATTCGAGCACGGAGGGCATACAGATCGCCATCCAGACTAACGCCGATGCCAGCGACGAAGATTTACAGTTTTTTGAGCAACTCGGCGTCGAGTGGGCGATGGTCGGCATCAACAAACCCGAGCAGCATTCGGCCGAGTTTTACAAAAACTTGGTCAAGCGCTTCGGCGATCGCGGCATCCGTATTTACCGCGTCTCCAACCACGGCGTGCACAATGTGCCGGAGATTACGCTCAACTTGCCGGGCCGCGACGAAAAGGTAGAGGAGTTCAAACAGTTTATCCGCAATATCGGCGAAGCGGGTATCAAATACAATACCTACGCGCATATGGGCAACGGCATCTGGTCTTCCAAGCGCGTCGAAGGCCGCGGCGGCATGGACGCCCGCTCCCTCGATATCAAAAATGCCGTGGGAAATTGGATCGGCGAAAAGTTTGAAGGCGACTTGACGCACGGACGCGAGTATAGCGAAGAAGAGCTGTGGGACAACTATGAATACATGATCAGCCGAGTCGCACCCGTCGCCGAAGAAGCGGGCGTCTTTATCGGCATCCACCCCGATGATCCACCGGTCTATGCGCTGGGCGGCATCCCGCGCTGTATGTTTGGCAACTTCGACGGCTATAAAAAAGCGATGGCAATCGCCAACAGTCCGAATATTGGCGTGTGCTTGTGCATCGGCTGCTGGTTAGAGGGGGGCGAAGTGGGCATGGGAGCGGGCGTGGTCGACGCGATCAAACACTTTGCCGCCAACAACCAGCTCTTTAAGGTCCACTTCCGCAACGTGTCCAACCCCATGCCCGAGCCATGGGTAGAGACGCTGATCGACAACGGCTATCAGGACATGCATCAGGTGATGCGCGCGCTGCGCGAAGTCAAATTCGACGGCTGCATTATCCCAGACCATATCCCGGCAATGTTGGGCGGACACCGGGTCGGCGTGGCCTATTCAATCGCTTATATGCGGGCGTTGGTACAGGCCGTGAACAACGAGTACGGCGGACCGGCGTAGAGAGAATCAAAAAAAGATATCGATCAACGGGCCGGAAGATGGGTATGTCTTCCGGCCCGCTGTCGTTCTGAATAGATAATGACGCTGCGATACAAGCC
>JBLHGI010000364.1:0-5718 GCA_047616505.1 Planctomycetota bacterium | reverse complement strand
AGGGGACGCACGCGGATACGCCGTGGATCTACCTGATCATAAGCCACTTATATTTATCTCATTCATTAGCATAATCTGACAGCGCAAAAACAAACGAGTGATCAACTCTCCTGCTCCATAAAATAATAGCAAACTAGGTGCATCAAGATCACATGTGCATCCTCTACCCGCCCCATGTGATCACTATCAACTACAATTGGCACATCAACCATTGAAGCCAACTTACCCCCGCCAAAACCGATCCAACCAATGGTCTTCAGCCCCTTCTCGCGCGCCACCTCGACAGCATTGAGCACATTTTGACTATTGCCCGATCCACTGATAGCAATCAATACATCATCTGCTTGCGCAAAATTGCGCAATTGCTCAGCAAATATAGCTTCGTAGCTCAGGTCGTTAGCTAACGCCGTCATCCATGGAATATTATCGGTAAGGGAGATCACTTTAAATGGCATCTTGCGCCCAAGACTCGCCCCTTTGCCCAAATCATTTGCCATATGGCTAGCTGTAGAGGCACTACCACCATTGCCGCAAAGAAAAATCTGCTGTCCCCTATCGCGAGCTTCAGCCAATAATTTCACTGTGCCCTCGACCTTTGCCAAATCCAACTGATCCAAAACACCGTGCAGATTCTGCACATAAGAAGCAAAGAAATTCACTCGTTTATCCTTTTGTTTATTTATTCCTACATTTTTTAATCAGGCTTGAAAAGGTCCACCTAATTTCTTAGTCTCATTATGATCCAATGATAATAATGACAATCAACAAAATACGCAGGTCTTAAAAAATGAACTTTATATTGCACTACAAGATGGCGGCATTTTCCCTCATCCTCGCCACCTCGCTCTCAGCACAGCAGGAACTCTCTCTGCAAGAGTGCATCGACTTAGCGTTGCGCCGCAACTTACAGCACCAGCGCAACCAAAACAATCTCGTCTCCAACCGCATCAGCGTCGAGGCAGCCCGGGCACCCTTCGGTTTTAACATGGACGCCAACTTCACGGCCCCCAGCTTTGCCGAGGTCCGCGATACGCAAGAGAGCGTAGCCCTCGCCACCCGCGTGCGCAACGAGACCACCAACTTTCGTTATGGCGGCAATTTGCGCATGACCCAGCGCCTACCCTACTTCGGTGCACTTTCGTTGACGACCAACGCCGAGCGCCGCGACTTCGCCTCCAGCCGCCAAGCCAACTTTCTCGACTTCTCCGGCGATATGCGCCTCGACTATGAGCACGATATACTCAACCGCCCCAACGAGGAAGTATCTCTACAGCGCGCCCAGCACAATTTCACCAACGCGCGCTTGAACTTCGACAACCAGAGCTTGCAACTCGAAGGCCAGGTCATAGACGACTACTACACGCTCGTCCAGCGCCTGCGGCAATTGGAGATCCAAAAACAGCGCCTCGAACTCTCGCGTGCGAATCTCGAATTGGCGCAACGGAAATTTGAAGTCGGTCTGATTGCCGAAGTAGAGGCGCTGCGCCTAGAAGTGGCCATGCTACAGGCCGAATCCAGTTTTGCACAGGCCGAAACCGCTATCGCACGCCAGCGCGACCAGCTAGGCCAGACGCTCGGGCTCGACCCGGAAGCCCCGCTCGAAATCAGTACGGAAGTCCAACACCGTCTCTATACGCTTGACGCCGAGCAGGCCATGCGTCTCGGCCTACAAAAACGCACGGATATGCGCCAAACGGAAATAACGGAAAAATTGCGCGCCTTAGATTTAGAAGATGCGCACCGGCGCAACGGAATTAGCGCCACGCTCAACGCCAATCTCAGTCTGCGCGGGCGCGGCGACGATGTCAGCGATATCAGTGGAACCTTAGAGCGCAATCAGTGGGGGGTCGGCATCCAGGTAACGATGCCATTAGTCGACAGTGGGGCACGGCGCAGCAGCCTCAGTCAAGCGCGTATCGCTCTCGAACAAAGCAAATTGACCAGTCGACTACAGCGTCAGCAGGTCGTGCGTCAGATTCGTGATGCCGTGCGCAATTTCAACGAAGCCGAGCGTCAAATTGAACTGCTCCAAGCAGCACTGAAGCTCGCAGAGCGCACCTACGACGTCGAGCAAAGCCGCTTTGAACTCGGATTGGCACAGAGCCAAGACTTACTTGATGCGCAAGGCTCATTAACACGGGCACGCATCGACGCCCTCGACGCGGTCATCAGTTACCAGCGCCGTCTCAAAGACCTGCGCTTGGCGACCATGGCCGATCTCAGCGAATTCGCAGCTACTACCAACTAATACTATTTATCGTCGTCTTGGTTCATGAGGGGATGGGAGAACTCACCTTCGTCCTCACCAAACCAACGCCGTGGCCGCTGCCGAGTATAAGAGGGGATCTTATGCTGTTCTTCAGCGGACTGGCATGCAACACATAGACGAGCCGTGGGAAGCGCGTCCAAGCGCGCCTTGGGTATAAAGGGGCACGTTGGGCAGAGCTTCAACTCCGTTTCTACACAAGCCTCGCAATGGCCGTAAGACCCATTGTCCAACTTCTCCAAAGCCAGTGTAACCTCTTCTAACTCGCGGCGCTCCGTATCGCCCAAGGTCACGAGTAACTCCATAGCTCCCGCTTCCACTGCCCGGTCCAAATCATCCGCTTTGGGGTCTTGTAACTCGTCGATCTCGTGCTCAGTGCCATCGATATCGCTCATCAAATTGGCCCGCCGCTCCAACAATACCTTCCGAGCCTTTTCGCGTTCTCTCTTATTAAGCGCTGTCTTTTTGGCCATGGTCCTCTCATTTCGATAATAACCCCTAGACTATCAATAGCCCGGGCCGTAAGTGAGTCTCGCCTGCAAGGGTGGGCTAAACAAAAGGGCCGAAGGATTGCTCCCATTCGGCCAAACCCGCCCCTCGTCAAAACTAGAAACTACTCTGTAGCTCTAACTGCCTGTTCTCTTTCGAGTGCGCGCAGGCGGTCGCGTAAGTCAGCAGCCCGCTCAAATTGGTCGCATTCGACCGCTGCGTGCAATTCTTCACTGAGTTGTTCGTGTAAGGTCAGGGGCCGAGCGCTCTCTACTTCATTTTCCCACTCGCGCAGAAAATGCAGCTCCGGACATTCCTCCAACTGGTCAAAACGCCCGGTCTTCTTGAGGTAGTTTTCTATTTCGACAATGCCGCCGCGGATTTCACCCAAAGCCTCTTTGTGCTGCTCACCATCTAGATGGGACAAAGCGCGCGCTTGGATCCGGTGCGCTGTAACAAAAGGGGTATGCTGTTCCGCCATTTGGCGGTCTTCCTCCGCCTCGGCATACTGATAACACAGGTCGAGAATAGCTAGGTTATGGCGCGCATCCTGCTCAGCTAAGGCGTATTCTTTGAGCTCAAAGAAACTAATTCGCCGCCAGTAAAACTTCATCGCTTCCTGCGCGAGTTCCCAACAATCCTCACGCGAAAGCGCAAAGGTGCCCGGCCCGTGCTCTTGTTCCCAAGATTGCTGACGATCGCGATAGTATAGCAGCAAAGAGGAGCGTCCATGCGGAGAAACCCCATCGGGGCGGCCGTCCCACTCCAACTGCATAAGCCCCAAGTCCATGCGGACCTGAATCTTTGACCGCCCGTTATCCCCTTCAACTTTGCGCACACTAAGCTCGCCCGGCGCATAATCCCAGCCGCCTAATATCGTGCTAATATCGTTATTCATACTTGCAAAAAACCTTGAAATATTCAAAGTTTAGGCCCATCTATGGTCCGAGATTGGCCCTATTATAGAAGATTGGTTCACTTTTGTCAACTCACTCTGCAGCGGCGGGTGGCACACCTCGAATTTCACTGACGATGGCCAATAATTCTTGGCGGAGCGTAAAAGTCATATCGGTGCTAACTATAAATTGCTCTATCGCCAGCACCGCATCCGCTCCCACGCTCACGAGTGCCTCATGCGTCTTTACCCGCTCCTCCGGCGTCGGATTGTACTGCATTTCAGAAGGATCGAGCTGCGTTCCGAACATACTCATCCGCGGCGCTTGATCCTCTCCTCCCAGTAGCCCGCCGATTCCCGGATTACCAAAACCTCCTCGCCCCCGCCCCGTCGAATCGGCCATTCCCGGTCGCTTGGGAAAAACGTGCTCATCACCCGTAAATACACCGCGAACGGTGCGCTGTTCCTCGCGCATCATCAGCACGTCGTAATAACGCAATGCATTGATGAGAATTTCGGCCGATTTAACACCCCCTAAATCGCCCAGAGCCTCTACGGCCGCCATCCGTATATCGGAATCGGTCGTCTCGAGTGACCTATCGAGCAGGTGCCCAATCTGCGTAGCGGCGCTCGGCTCGCCAATTTTTCCCAATGAACGGATGGCATCCTGTTTGAGGGTCGTGCGCTGCTCATAGTTTTGTAGAGCCATTAGCAGTACGGGCACGGCGCGAGGATCACCGATATCACCGAGAATCTGCGCCGCTTTTCGCCGCGTGGCATAAGGATAATCCGGACGCGCGACAATCTCCATAATTCGCTCCAACTGCGCTTCATCGCCCTGCAGGTACTTCTGGTGCATTTGATTGATATTCGTACAGCCCGTCCACCACAGCAGCGACAGAGCTACCAACATATAAAACATCGTCTTCTCCTATAAACGCAGTCGCCTCATACCTTGCCGAAGACCGCGCGATCCCATATTATCCTTAGCATTAAAACAAACGTTTAACGAAAGCGCAATTACCCCGTGAGCCAAGTTCAAACACACGACCGCCAGCCCATTCCCGGTATTAAAGATATGCTCGCCGTATCGAGCGGCAAGGGGGGCGTTGGCAAATCGACGCTCAGCACCAATCTCGCCGTAGCGTTAGCAGGCCAAGGTTTGCAAGTCGGCCTAATCGACGCCGATATCTACGGCCCCAATATCCCCGGGATGCTCGGAGTTAAAAAACGCCCCGAAGCCGACCCCGAGAGCGGCCGCATTATCCCAATAGAAGCGCATGGCCTCAAGTTTATTTCTATGGGCCTGCTGCTCGAAGCCGGCGCCCCCGTCATCTGGCGCGGCCCCATGCTGGCAAAAATGATGAATCAGTTTCTCTTTAACGTCGACTGGGGGCAAATCGATATCCTCTTACTCGATTTACCTCCTGGTACGGGGGATGTGCAAATTACTTTGACGCAGTCCGCCCCACTTACTGGAGCCCTGATTGTTACAACGCCCTCGGCCATTGCCCTCGAAGATGTGCGCCGCGGGGTCGAGATGTTTCGCCAGACCGAAGTGCCACTGATTGGTCTAGTCGAGAATATGAGCTATTTCGAATGCGACCAGTGCGGCCACGCCGAAGCGATCTTCGGCGCAGAGGGCGGCGAGCGCACTGCAGAAAAATTACAACTACCCTTTCTGGGCAAAATACCTCTCGATACGGCCCTGCGCCAAAGCGCCGACCAGGGACAACCCGCCGTGCTCTCGATTCCCCAAGCCGCCAGCAGCCAAGCGCTGACCGCACTAGCGGGGAAAGTTGCCACTCATTTCGCCTGAGTCAGTCCATGCCTCCTGTAAAAGCGTATCGCAATTTAGATTTCCTAGATGGAACCCATGCGCGCACCCTGCGCATACTAGCCGAGTACATCGAACCGGAGAGCCGCCTTGAACGCGAAGGAATCGAAGATGTCGTCGTCTTCTTTGGCTCGGCCCGTGCGCCCTCACTCGATGAAGCCAATAAAGCACTCGCAGAAGCGCACCGACACGCCCCCCCCAGCAAAGAAATCGAACGCCTCGAAAACCAGT
>JBLHGI010000363.1:0-5757 GCA_047616505.1 Planctomycetota bacterium | reverse complement strand
GCCGTTGAAGCGGCTCAGACCCCCTTCGGTGCCAATCCATAGAAAACCCTCATCGTCTTCTAAGAGCACGGACACGCGATCGTCTATCAGACCATCACTCGTCTTATAATTGGTAAAATGTTCACCGTCGAAACGGCTCAGACCCCCTTCGGTGCCAACCCATAAAAAACCATTTTTATCGCGGATAATAGCAGATATTTCGTTGTCGACCAAACCATCGGCTGTTGTGTAGTTGGTAAAATTCTCGCCATCGAAATGGCTTAGGCCCCGCTCTGTGCCCACCCACAGCGTGCCGTCGGTATCGACAAAAACATCCCAAGTCTCGTTGTGAGCCAAACCGTTGCGCGCGGTATACATCGATATCTCGCGTCCATCAAAATGCCCGAGCCCCCCCCCATAGGTCGCAAACCACAGGTGTCCATCCTTGCCTTGGACGATGGAGCGCACAAAACCACTTACTAAGCCTTCGGCAGCGCCATAGGTGCGCCATGTTCCCATGCCGCGCACAGCGCCTATGACACGCCCTGGTCCCAGCGGGGCACTATAGAGATCTAAGGCATAGGGCAGCAGTCCATCGGGACCTGCGTTGCCACAAGTTGCACCAAGCGAACGCAGCGATTCCAGCCAAGCTTCGTCAGCTGCCAGCAAAGTGGCGATAGCTTTTAGCTCTTGGGGGCTCTCGGCGTAGAACAAGCGCACAAATACATCTGCAAGCGGGCTGGTAAAAGTCTCTTCCGCCTCGTGCAGACCACATTTCTTTAGCTGGGCTAAGAGCTCGTTTTCATACGCATGCACAAAGGCTTCTCCATGCTGTAATGGCACGCGAAAGTGCAGACGGGCAATCGTTTTTCCATCTATTTTATCAGCGGGCATAATCGGCATGGTAGAAGGTGAAGGGTGCCCTTTTAAACAAGAGGTGCAAGGCAACCTTTGCAAGGGGCAAATAAGGAACAACTGCAATATTGGCTGGCATATAAAGCGCGGCCTGTCCAACTAGCGCCGAAACAACGGATGCGATATAGGCACGAGCCGCTTATCTTTGTTGCATGCGATCTATTATATCTTCTGTCACGTCTTTGCTCTTTACCGTCATTCTGTTCGTCGGTTTGGGTTCTGGCCTAGCTCGGCTCGGTTGGGATGCATCCTTCTTACCCGGTTCCAGCTTGTCTTTCCGCCACGGCGCTCTATTGATTGGCGTATGGCTAACGGCTCTGGCTGGCCTAGAGCTAGCCCGCCGCCAACGCACTTGGGCTTATCTGAGCCCACTGTTAGCCGCCGCGGGGGGCGTATGGATGTGCTTTGCGCCCTTCGCCCGTCCGCCGCTCGTGCTGCTGCTGGTCGCCGCCATCTTATTGCTCTTATTTAATATAATCGGCGCGCGCAATCGAGCACCCATGGCGATGCCTTGCCGAATAGCCGGGTCCACCTTCTTACTCATCGGCAACGTGCTGCTCTTTCCCGGCATGCCTTCGCATGTGGTGACGAGTTGGTGGTTTGGCTTTGCGCTCTTTTCTTTATTGGGCCTGCGCTTGGACAGCGGCGATATACATATAGGAGGCAAAGGTCGCGTCCTACTCATAGTGCTCGTCCTCTTTGCCCTAGTCGGCGCCGCAATGAAAAACTACGCCCTAGGTGTCGAATTTATCGACCCCAGTGCGCTAGCTCCCTGGCAGCGCTGGGGTGGCGACCGCCTGCTCGGTTTAGTTATGGCCAGCGCTGCTATTTGGCTGACCGTTAACGAGCGCGGCGACAGCTGGTCGCGTCTCTGTGTGCTCGGCGGTAGCGCCTTCCTAGCGCTGGCTGGCCTGATTGCTCTCTACACAGGTGAAATACTAGCGGGCCCTATTTACGAGGCCACTGTGCACGCGTTTTTCGTCGGTTTTGCCGCCTCTCTCGTCTTGGCCCACTTCCGTCTCAATAGCTTTCTCGCCTTGGGCAGCCTAGGCGTATTCTACCTAAGCTTGGCGCTGTGGATCGTCGGCGCATTGGCCGGTTGGAACACGGGCAAAGAAATCAGCGGGCTCATCAATATCTTAGCTCTACTCGCATTGGCAGGCATTGCCCTGCGCTCTAAGAAATCGCCCTGAGCCGTACAAACTCCCCAGCATAAATCGACCTAGAGAAATAGTGGGCCCCAGTTTACGGCTCTGTCCTCTCCGGGCTGCACGGAAAAAGCCTCCAATACTAGCCGCCGGATTTGCACGAGTTCATCCTTTCCCTGCGGCACCAGCGTATTCAACAACAACCTCGGCAGATGGTTGCTCAACCACTGCTCGACAAAGGCCGCCGGTACGCCCAAGCGCTTGCAGGGCCAAATAATTTTGTCAGCTACCAAGCGTTCGCGATTGAGCAAACCAAAGGTCGTCACCGGCTGCTCGTTAAAAGTACTGCGATTGACCAGCGCCAAGCGCGCACCGGCCAAGAGCGCCTCCACCGTCATAGCCGCCTCACAGCCGTGGCGAAAATAGGCGTCTTCATCCACCCCACACAGTGCGGGGTCTTCCATAAAGGCGGCCTGCGCAGCACCGCGGCTAAAGAGTTTAAAGCCCGAGTGGAAATCGGGGTATTCCTCCAGTACTGTAGCGTATTCCAAACGCAGCGGCACACCACTACGAGCGGCGTTATAATAGAGTGCATCGAGCAAAATTCGATCGGCCAACTCCTCCAATTCACCGCGTAGAAAACCCATGGGGCGATGCTTAGAAGTGCGACAGCCCAGTACTAATACCTCACCGCCAGAGCGCTCGCGCACGTGTAACGCCGCCCGCACTAGGTTTAGCAATTCGTTGGCGAAGTGATCTCCATCGGAGTCTACCTCGGCAAAGAACGCTAGCTCTTTGCGCGCCCACAGCGATGCTACGCCATGACGCACACCGTTGAGCTTGCCTTTGTTGGCCGGTGAACAGACGATGCTCGTGCCATATTCCTCAGCAATCCGCTCGGCAACTTCGAACCCATGCGACGCCCCATCGACACTCAGACAAATAGAGCTAGGGTCTTCGACTTGCCGGGTATAGGCGTACGCCGTGTCGCGCAGTAGCTCGGCACCCTGGGTGCGATCGCCACCGGCGGGAAAGTAGACGGGGATGACGACGCCAGTATGGCACCGCTGTATCTCGATAGCGCTTTCCAATAGATGTGTCTGCATAATAAACCTCATACGAAAACACCGGCCCAGCGGGGTCGGTGTTGTAGATATTTCATAACCTGATAGGAAGGCGGCGTTCGTTACTTATGATGCTACCGCCAGCCGTTTAACCTTCGGGCCCGGGTCGCGCAGCGCCGCAGTTCCAACAGTCGGTAAACTGCCCCTGTATTTCTTCTTTGCAGCTAGCGCAAACCCAAAGGCGGCTGGTCGGCCCCGTAATATAGAGCAGTTTGCGCAGCAAGTTCTCGGCCTCTTCTACCTGTGTTTCGTCTCTCACCCACAGCTCGGGCCAACATTCAATCGGCGGCAGTTGACCAACGGCGCTGAGCAGGTGCTCACCGCGAATTTCACAGTCAATACCACAGGCTGCTAACGCATTCTTGAGATGACTCAGCATCGCCCAGTCCTGCGTCGTATAAAGACTTTTCATGGTATACCTCCAGACGCTGCAATCGCAATATAACAATCACCGAGTCATTCAAAAACAACCTAACGAACCCGCTGGCGCACGGCGGGTAACAACTCCGCCATTTCACCCTCCAAGACGACCAAGGCTTCTGCTGTCTCCGCCAGCTCTTCCGCCTGTCCCAACTCTTCTAAGCGCGCAGCAGCGGCGGCAGCAGGGGTCGCTCCAATCACATCGGCCGAGCCCTTGAGCGTATGGGCAATCCGCCGCAAACCGGACGCATTACCCGCCGCCACATGAGCGCGTATTTGTTCCATCAACTTAGGACCTTCTTCTAAGAACATGCCTGCCAGGTCTAAAACCAAATCATCCTTGCCCCCGAAACGGGCAATGGATTCCTCCCAAGCGGGCAATAGGGCCCTATTGAGTTCCTGCACCGGCTCGATTTCGGTTTCTCGTACGCCGCGCATGGAGGCTGCCTCGTAATCTGCCTCGACAGCTGTATAGAGTTCGGCAGGCACCACCGGCTTGGCCACATAGGCATCCATACCGGCCTGTAGGCAACGCTCGCGATCGCCTTTCATCGCATGCGCCGTCATGGCGACGATCGGCGTATAGCCCCCTTCGATCGCCTCGAACGCGCGCACGGCGGCCGTCGCGGCAAAACCATCCATCTCCGGCATCTGCACATCCATTAGCACGATCTCGTAAACGCCGCGCCGCACTTCTTCAACCGCCTTCTTGCCATTGTTGACCACCGTTATAGTATGGCCGCGCTCCTCCAACAAACTAACGGCCACCTTTTGGTTGACGAGTCCATCTTCGGCCAAGAGCACGTGACGACGTCGGTCCTCGGGAGCCAAGCCACGATCCATCGCCGAGTATTCTTCGCGCACCGCCGTGTCTTCCAGCACCTGTATAATGCTGGTGAGTAGATCGGACTCCTTGACGGGCTTGATCAGGCTACGCGCGATGCCCAACTCGCGACAGCGGGCGACATCTTCGGCCCAGCCGGCCGACGAAAGCAATAGAACCGGCAACGTCTCGCGGTCGGCGATTTCGCGCATCTGCGCCGTCAACTGCACTCCATCCATACCCGGCATCATCACATCTAGCAGCGCCAGACCAAAGGGGGCTGCCGTGCTCGCGGCCAAAATTTGTAGCGCCTCGGGACCGTCGGCAGCACACGTCGGACGCATATGCCAACTCTCCAACATCTCCTGCAAAATGATGCGATTCGTCTCGTTGTCATCAACGACGAGCACGCGTAGATCGTGCAACACCTCGGGTTCGATCAGGCGCCGCATCTTAGGACCTAGATCAAAACTGGCAACAAAGGAAAACGTGCTGCCCTTGCCGAACTCGCTTTCGACCTTGATCCGCCCGCCCATGAGATCGACGAGTTGACGCGATATGGCCAAACCGAGACCCGTTCCCCCATACTCGCGCGTAGTGGAACTATCGGCCTGACTGAATTCTTCGAATACCTGCTCTAGCTTATCTGGCTCAATGCCAATACCCGTGTCGCGTACGGCAATACACAGCTCTATTTTGCCCTCGGTTTGCCCTACGAGTTGCACATCGACCAACACTTCGCCGGCGGGCGTAAACTTGATGGCATTGCCGACCAAATTAATAATGACCTGACGCAAACGCCCGGGATCACCAACCAGATGATCGGATACTTCTGGCGGCACGTGGCATACTAATTCTAAGTTCTTTTCCGAAGCGCGCATCGCCAACGTCTGCAGCCCATCGCCCAGCACATCGCGCAGTCCAAAGCGAATCGACTCCAGCTCTAGTTTACCCGCTTCAATCTTGGAAAAATCGAGAATGTCGTTGAGCAATAACATCAACGACTCGGCCGAGCGCTGCACTAAGGTCAGTTGCTCGCGCTGCTGCGCGCTGAGCGCACTGCGGCTCAACAACTCCGTCATACCGATAACACCGTTCATCGGCGTGCGGATTTCATGGCTCATATTGGCCAAGAATTCGCTCTTAGCACGCGAGGCACCTTCGGCTTGATCTTTGGCCTGATGCAACTCTGTCTGCGATGCCTCCAGCGCCAAAAGCGCCTCGTGTTCGGAGCGCGCCGTCTCTTCTAATTGCTCGTTATTTTCTTGTAGTCGCTCCTCAGAGCGCCGGCGCTCGGCATCGACGCGCGATAGCGACGCGGCATTCCACCAGATAATCACATTAAAAG
>JBLHGI010000362.1:0-5820 GCA_047616505.1 Planctomycetota bacterium | reverse complement strand
AGAGATGGTCAACTTCTCGGTCTCGACATGGAGGCGCGACACGCCCCGATCTTTCAAAAACCCATAGAGCGTAAAACTGAGAAAGAGCAATCCCCCAATGATGGCGGTGATTCTCTTCGGTGTCCAGTTGTTCTTTTTTATTGGGCGGTCCATATCTGCTACATACCTTTGATATGCCATTATCATTTCACATTTACTTACAATGACTCAACTACCTTGCAGCCCGAACACAATTCCAGCTAATTTGCCGATTGGCAGCCACTCTTTAAAATGGCCTGCAACCCTACGTGTCTTATCCCCGCCCCTTCTTTCCCCGTTTCTCCACCCGTTCTTTGCGCCGCTTGATACGGGCAATCACTTGGTCCACCGTATCGACAATCCGCCCCTTAGCCCCAACTCGCCGATAAAGCGCCTGCGCCTGTTCCATAGCCTGTAACGCCTCGTTGCTCTTGTGCTGTCGCGCCAACGCCGACCCCATATTCGTCAGCGTGCGCGCTTGACCGAGCACATTGCCCGCTTTGACATGCACTTCTAATGCCTCTTCGTAATCGCGCAAAGCCGAGTCGTGGTCGCCCTGTTTGAAGTGCACATTGCCTATATTGACCAATGCACTCGCTTCGCCGAGGGGGTCTCCCGCCTGTTGGCACAGCGCCGACGTTTTTTCGTATGTCGCCAGCGCATCCGACAAGTTATTGTTCTTAAAATGCACATTGCCCGTCAACATCAGGGCGTGCGCCTGACCGCTGCGACTGCGCGCACGGCCATAGAGTTCGACGGCCTTTTTCAAATATTTTAGCGCTTCTTCAAGGTCGTTGCTATCCACTTCGATATAACCCCGACAGGCCAACGCATTCGCCTTCCCGAGTAAGCCACCGCTCGATCGATGCGTGCGCACCGCTTCGCCTAGCTGTCGCTTGGCCCCGTCATAATCGCCTTTGTGCACGCGCGCATTGGCCGCGTTGAGCAAAATATCGCCGCGCCCGCGAGCGTCACCTTCCTCGCGAAATACATCCACCGCCGCATCGTAATGCACCAGCGCCTCATTGAGACGCCCTTGGCGCGCATCGAGCACACCGCTATTGGCCCGCAGGGCCGCTTCGAGTAGACGATGTGGCTGACTCTTGGCTCGCTGTAGACCATCCTCCAATACCAGCCGTGCGCGTTCAAAATCAGCAATATTAATGAGAGCAGCTCCCACATTTAACGCAGCGGCCAAGTTTTCACCCGCTACGCGATCAAATGCGACCGCCGACTCTCTGTAGCGAGCGGCGCGAAAATACTGCTCGCCTTCCGCAAAATCCTCTCGACCTCGACTGCTTATATTCTGAGCCAATTCAAAGGCATAGTGCGTAGCCACTTGTAACATATCACCGCCTGTGCCCTGCGCGGAGACTATGATTCGGCGATCATTCGCACCCAAGCTCTTTATAATAAAAAAGGCCGACCAGCCTATAATTGCCGCCAGCAATAGTGGCGAACGCAGCGACAATAAAAAGGATAATACGGGCAGAGAAGACAATAGAATAACCAGTATAGCCGCTGTGCTCAGCACAATACACAGGCGCAATAGAGCGGGCTGCACGAGTTGTTTAAAATGATCGATATCCACTGTATCCCTAAATCTTCTTCCTTGACTTCTGTGGGAGGCGCTTCTACTTTACGAAAACGATCCAAGAGAACATAGGGAAAAAATGCGTAGCCAGACCTTTACTAAATACGATACTAAGCGCAAAAATAATAATAAGCGCATGGAGACGTATGCGAGGTTAGGCCGCTAAGACAACTAAACAGATATTTAGTTAACCGCCGCCGAGCCTCGCTCGACGGCGGTTTTTTGTTTATACCCATTTAATATTTGACAGGACGAACACTCTGATGAGCACTTTGCTACAAACTACTACGAAAAAAACTAAAAAAGACAATAACCCGAAGCAGAATCGGCCGTGGGATATGGCATAACACGCCATATAGATCAACTCGATCAACCCGCTGCCGACTCAGATTGGCAGCGGGTTATTTTTTTGCCCTACATTTTTTGCCCTACAATAGAGGAAGACTAACAATGGAAAAGTTGCGCATTGCCATCTTGGGATCAACCGGCATGGTCGGACAACAGTTTATCGCCCGCCTACACGACCACCCTTGGTTCTCTATAGCCTGCCTGGCGGCCAGCCCGCGCTCAGCCGGGCGCTCGTATGCCGAAGCGGTCGCCGGGCGCTGGGAACAGCCAGTATCCATACCAGAGAGTATCGCACAGATCCCCGTATTCGACGTCGGTGATATAGAACAAATCGCGGCACAAGTCGACTTTGCCTTCTGTGCACTGTCTACGGACAAGGACACCACCCACGTGATTGAAGAAGCCTATGCC
Source organism: Planctomycetota bacterium (assembly GCA_047616505.1). Taxonomy (GTDB): domain Bacteria; phylum Latescibacterota; class UBA2968; order UBA8231; family UBA8231. The sequence goes on along the minus strand of JBLHGI010000362.1, from coordinate 3,449 downwards.
CGGCGCGAAACGGCCATAATTTCAGCCAACTCTGCGCACCGCTGGACACCCGATGTGCCCGTGCTCATTCCAGAAGTCAACGCCGAGCATATCGGCATTATAGATGCCCAGCGACGACGCCTAAATACTCGGCGTGGTTTTATCACCGCCAAGCCCAATTGCTCGATCCAACCCTACGTGCCGGCGCTCGATGCGCTGTTGGACTATGTGCCGCGCAAAGTCTCAGTCTGCACTTATCAGGCCGTATCGGGCGCGGGGCGCACGCTGGAAAGTTGGCCGGAGATGGCCGACAACGTCATCCCCTATATCGGCGGTGAAGAAGAAAAGAGCGAGCGCGAGCCGCTCAAGATTTGGGGGCGGATCGAGGGTGAAAAAATTGTCGAGGCTTCGACACCGACTATATCGGCACAGTGCGTGCGCGTGCCCGTTAGCAATGGGCATTTGGCCGCCGTCTCCGTGCTCTTTGACGAACGACCTGCGCCCGAAGAAATCTTGTCGCGTTGGGCCGCCTATAAAGGCCGACCACAGGAACTGGGCCTACCCTCTGCGCCCGCCCCGTTCCTGCGCTACTTCGAGGAAGCAGATCGACCGCAAACCCGACTCGATCGCGATCTCGGAGATGGCATGGCCATAGCGCTGGGCCGTCTCCGCGAAGATGCCCTATTCGACTATCGTTTTATCGCGTTGAGTCACAACACGGCGCGCGGGGCGGCCGGTGGCTGTATTCTCGCTGCCGAGCTACTACGCGCCGAAGGCTACTTGCAGAACGCCTAATAGACAGAAATTAAAAACACCAATAGACAGAGAGAAACTAACATGTTTTACGGAACCTATACGGCCCTTATAACGCCGTTTACTGCCGAGGGCCAACTCGATGCAGCGGGCCTAGAAGCACTCGTCGAGTTTCAAATAGAGCAAGGTATCTCAGGATTGGTTCCCACCGGTACTACCGGCGAGAGCCCGACCCTGCTCGATAGAGAGCGCTACCAAGTCGTCGAACACGTCTGCAACCGAGCGGCCGGACGGGTGCAGGTCATCGCCGGAGCAGGTAGCAATAGCACGGCGCATGCACTCGACTATTGTCGCCATGCCGCCGAGCACGGTGCCGACGGCGCGCTGTTGGTAGATCCCTATTATAATGGCCCCTCTTCTTTATAAATTCGCCGCGAATATATCGCTCCGATCGCCCGCGAGTTGCCGCGATTGCCGTTAATCCCCTACCTGGTGCCGGCGCGTACGGGGACTCGTTTAGAAGCGCAAGACTTAGGACTACTCGCCCGCTATTTTAGCAATATCCGCGCCGTCAAGGAAGCCAGCACACCGACGAATGCAGCGCGTATTCGCCGCATCTGTGGTGCGGATTTTTCCATTCTATCCGGCGAAGACAGCCTCAACCTGGAGCTGATGCAACGCGGCGATATTGCTGCAAATGGCGCCATCTCCGTCGTGGCCAATATCGCTCCAGCCGCACTGCAAAGAATGCGCACATACATCGAAGCTGGTCAGTGGCGAGAAGCAGAACAAATACAGCAACGACTAACCCCGCTCTGTTCCATTGTGCAGGTCGAGACAAGCGAAGGTTCACCCCTAGGCCCCGTGTGCTGCCGCGCGCGCAACTCCGTGCCAATTAAGATGCTCATGCACCTCCTCGGCATGCCGGCAGGCCCTTGTCGCGCTCCACTGGGACGCCTAACTCGCCGTGGCCTGGCGCAGGTCCGCCAAGCGATACGACAAGTACTCGACTCAGATGCGTCCATTTTAGAGCCAATAGAACGGTTTTTCCAGGTCGATATAGCAGCGCGCCTCGCCGATCGGACATTAGACGATTTGTTAGCATACACCGACTATTCCGCCGTAAACGAAGAGACCGCCCTATGAGATATCGCGACTACGGATTTGACACACAGCGCCTGCACAAGAGACAGGCACTCATAGACGAAGACACGGCTCCCTATCCGCACTCTTGGCAACGGCCCTTGCCCATAGAGCAAGTATCCAACTATGAGGGCGTAGAAGAAACGGTGCGCGTCGGTGGACGTATTTGGGCACGGCGACGCATGGGCGGCGTAGTCTTTATCGACCTGCGCGACCACAGCGGCCAGGTGCAGCTCTACTTTGCCCGCGACCACTTGCCCGCGGCGCTCTGGCAGCGTATGAGCCACCTAGACCAGGGCGACCTGCTCGGCGTCGAAGGCACCGTCTTTCGCACCCAGCGCGGCGAGCTGTCCGTGCGCGTCGAGAGTTGGACGCTCTTGGCCAAGAGCGTCGTGCCTTTGCCCATCGGCAAGGAAGACGAAACGCGAGCCTATTATCGCGTCAGCGATGTGGAGACGCGCTACCGCGAACGCCATTTGCACTGGTTAGTTGACGCGGCCGACCGCGAGCGCATACGCCTGCGCTCGCGTATCGTCTCTGCGCTGCGACAACATCTGGATCAAGACGAATTCTTAGAAGTCGACACGCCCACACTCAACATTTCGTATGGCGGCGCCTTAGCCCAGCCGTTTACGACAGAGATCCGCGCCCTCGACCGCCAACGCGGCTATTTGCGCATCGCCCCCGAGCTGCATCTCAAGCGCTATATTGTCGCCGGTTTCGAGCGCGTCTACACGATCTGTTCCAACTTTCGCAACGAGGGCATCGACCACACGCACAACCCAGAATTTACCATCACTGACGGCTGCAGACTTGCGCGACGAGCTAGTAGGGCGCGAGATAGAATGCAGTGAAGGTATCAGCTGGGGTGAAGCCGTGGCGATGCTATTTGACGCGACCTGCCAGCCCCAGCTCATACAGCCGACTATCATCTACGACCCCCCACGCGAGACTAGTCCGCTGAGCAAAGGGCACCGCAACGACCCGCGTCTAAACGAGCGCTTCGAAGTCTTTGCCTGCGGCATCGAGCTGGGAAATGCCTATAGCGAACTCAACGACCCAGTCGAACAATTACACCGCTTCGTAGCTCAAGAGCACGAGCATCCTTTCGACGCCGACTTTATTCGCGCACTCGGCTGCGGCATGCCCCCTACAGGCGGCGTCGGTTTGGGAGTAGACCGCTTAGTCATGCTGCTGACCGACTCGGCTTCGATACGCGACGTCATCGCTTTTCCGATGATCAAGCCGCGAGGCGCGCATTAAAAAACCCAAAAGGAGAAAACAGATGGACACCTTACGCACATTAGAAATCGATTTAGAGAATAGCGAGCATCAGGCGATTGTCCTCGACTTAGTCTGCCAGTTTGCCCGCGTCATTATGGGCGCGGAACCACCCGAGGAAAAACAACGAGCCCTCATAGAGGGATTAGCTCAGCACCCAACTACTATCATACTGGTCGCGTTCCACGGAGAAAGACCTGCCGGCATCGCCATCTCATTTCTCGGCTTTTCCACCTTTGCCGCCCGTCCGCTGATCAATATACACGACTTCTACGTCGTCGAAGACTTGCGCG
>JBLHGI010000361.1:0-5858 GCA_047616505.1 Planctomycetota bacterium | reverse complement strand
AACAACAACGATTTATTTAACGCGCGCGACGACTTGCTCGAAGTTGATTTTTCCAGCCACAACGTGCGGGTTTGGGACAATCGCCTCTTTAATAGTCATACGGGTATAAGCGCCCAACCACTCTACGGCGGTCCGGTTTATTTTGTGGGCAATGCGATTTATTCGATCAATGGCAATACCTATAAATTTCACAACTGGCCGGCGGGCATTTACGCCTTTCACAATACGTCCGTTGGCAGATCCAGTGCCTTTTCCTCGGCGCCGCTGTGGCAGAACGCGAGGCTGCTCAACAATCTATTTTTGGGGGCTGTCGACGGTTATGCGATGGAATCGGGTAGCCCCGATCCGCGCACGCACTTGACCTACGGCTGCAGCCGCGGGCCGTGGCCATTGACGCCGGAGTATTCCTGCCGAATATTACGCGCAAGGTGACGGTGGAACGACCGGACTTGGGTGCGTATGAGTGGGGCGTGGCCGCGCCGCAGTACGGACCGCGCTAAAGAACGCAGAGATTGTTGACGTCCTACATATGAGAAGAGCTATGCACATGGATACATCGATTATTGAAGCGGGCAATACGGATACCTATCTGGCTGATTACCTATTTGAGCTCAACGGGTATTTGGTCGTCAAAGGCGGCGTTGGGGCAGCCGATATTGCCGAGATGAATGCATGGGCTGAGGCACATTGGGACTATCTGGAAAAACCGCGGCGCGGTGGCAATGGCCAAGAGAGTGAGGGCGAGTGGATCGGTCACGTTGAAACGCATACCTACAGCGATGCCGATGGCATAAACTTTCAGAATATCATAGAGGCGGGGCCGGTATTTGAGCGCCATATAGACGGTCCCGCTTGGATCGAGCACGTGCGCCGTTGGGTTAATGCGCACAATGGTCTATCGCTGCACGAGACCTTGCTCAACCTGCGCGGCGCGGGTGGTTATATCGGCATTCACTGCGGTGGCCATATTCCGTGCAGCTATATGACGTTTCGCCAGGCCAATACGGGCGAGTGGATGGTCGGTCAGATCAACGTCATCACCGCACTCGAAGATATTGGCCCCGGCGATGGGCCGACGACCCTTGTACCGGGTAGTCATAAGGCGACGATCCCACATCCCAAACTCACGGGCGAGGGCGGCAGTCGCACCTATCGCAGCGATGAGGCAGCCGGTATTGCGATGGGTATGCGTGAACTCTACTTAGAAGCGGGCGATGTGCTGCTCTTTACGGATGCGATTACCCACGGATCGGCCGAGCGCACCAACGATGGCTATCGGCGCATGCTGCTCTACCGCTATTCGCCGCGCTGGATTCGTTCGCGTTTTAACTATGTGCCTTCGCGTGAACTGTTAGAACGGCTGACGCCGGAGCGTCGGCAGGTCGTCGCCCCGATCCCGGCTCGGCACGCGCCCGTAGTGTGAGTTGGGCCGAGTATAATTATCTATCCGTCGAGCAGGGGGGGGCATAGGGTCGAATCCTCTAATGATTCTCACCTGAGTTCCCTTCTTCAGACGGTGCCCTGTTCTTTGGGAGAAAAATCTCGCTCCCAACGTTCTTCAACTTTGGTTCTCCACTCTTCTGCCGACTGCTTTAATTCGTTCGTTAGCTCGGGGTTTTCGTCTTTTAGGTTATTTTTTTCACCCATGTCTTCCTCCAGGTTCGCCAGGTGAGTCTCATCCTCTGGCGGTGCACCCTCGACTAGTTGTCCGTTGAGCACCAACTTCCATTTGCCGCGGCGCACCGCCGTCTGTTTGCCCATCTCCCAGTAGAGCGTGCGTTCTGGCAGCGCCTTGCCCTCGGCTACATAGGGCATAATATCCATGCCGTCTACCTCGTATTGCGAGACATCTCCCCCGGCGATATTGAGCAATGTCGGCAAGATATCCATCGAAGCGCAGGGCTCGTCGAGGACTTGCCCGGCGGGGATATGCCCCGGCCAGTGCATAATGCCCGGTAGGCGGATGCCGCCCTCGTAGAGACTGAACTTATGGCCTTTGAGCTGGCCGGCGCTGCCGCCATAATAAGGGTCTAAATTGCCGTCGAGCCAGTTGCGTGTCTCGCGCGAGGGGCCGTTGTCAGAGGTGAAAAACGAACAGGTGTTTTCGGCTAGTCCCAAACGCTCGACTTCGTCTAAGATGGCGCCGACGCTATCGTCGACGGCGGCGAGCATGGCGGCCATTACTTGGCGATCCCAATCCAAGTCGGCGAAGCGGTCCATATAATCTTTGGGTGCGTGCATGGGATAGTGCGGCGCGTTGTAGGGCACGTAGAGAAAGAAGGGGCGACCATCGGCTTGGGCGCGGCGGATATACTCGACGGCTTTTTTGGTGATCATCTCGGTAAAATATTCGCCGTTGTCCCAGATTTCACGGTCGTCTTCCCACAGGTCATGGGTCGGGTTCTGGCCGGGGCCACCTTGGTTGGAGCCCCAGTAGAAGATGTGCGAGTAATAGTCTATACAGCCGGCCATAAAGCCATACCAATGATCGAAACCGTGTGCGTGTGGGCGCGATTCTGGCTGTAGTCCTAGGTGCCATTTGCCCGTCATATAGGTCTGGTATCCCCGCTCTTTGAGGGTGCTGGCTAGGGTGGGAGTAGAGGTGGGTAGGCCGGTGGCCGTGCGGTGTCCGGCGAGGATAGAGCGCACGCCGGCATTGCCGGGATAGCGGCCCGTGAGTAGGGCGGCGCGCGATGGGCTGCAGACGGGGCTGTTGGAGTACCAGGAGCTAAAGCGGGCGCCGTCTGCGGCCATGCGGTCTAGGCGCGGGGTGCGGAAGTCGGGGCAGCCCATGCAGGAGAGGTCGCCGTAGCCCTGGTCGTCGGTTAGGAAGACGATGAAATTGGTCATTGTTTTGTTGGCTCCGTTAAAAGGCTGTAGTAGTCGCCCTTGAGGGCTTGCTAAAAAAGGGGATTGAAACTCGGCCCGGTGGGCCTCAGACAACAATCTCCTTTTTTAGCAAGCCCCCAAGGACTCTCTGAAGCATTGATAGTCGACCGATAAATTAGGGGAAAGTGGGAGGGGGGCCAAGAGGAGGGGATTTGCTGAGTGGGGTGGGGTTGGGCATTTTGTGCGGATAGCGAAAGGATAGTTCTGATGATTGATTTGGGATCGCGGTTGGAGCTTTTTGTCGATGATTATTTGCTCGAGCGTTTGCGCGGTGATATACGGCTGTGTTTGCAGCAGCCGGTGTTGACGCCGCGGGCACCGGGGCGGGCGCTGGTGTGTTATTCGACGATCTTGCACGAAAATGGATTGGATCGCCGCTACCAGCGCGAAGTGCGCAAAAGCTATAAGGGCGAGCGTTTTGATGGGCACCCGGGAGAGATCACGACGTATTTAGAGAGTGGTGATGGCGTGCGTTGGCAGAAGAAGGAGCTGAATCTTATTGAGATAGATGGCTCGCGACACAATAATGTCGCGTTGGCCGGCGACTCGATGAGCAGTCATAACTTTACACCGTTTAGAGATGAAAATCCGCACGCGCGCGAAAAAAGTAAATACAAGGCGCTGGGCGGCGTGCACGCTGGCGGCGGGCTCTATGCGTGGGTGTCGGCCGATGGACTCAAGTGGCGCAAGTTGCGCAGCAAACCAGTTATAACGAGTGCGGGATTCGCTTTTGATTCGCAGAATGTCTCCTTTTGGTCGAGCATAGAAAAACAGTACGTCTGCTATTTTCGCACCTGGGAGACTTCGCACGGCTGGCTGCGCACGATCAGCCGCTGCACATCGGACGACTTTATACATTGGAGCGAGCCCGTGGCAATGGATCCGAACCTGCCGGGTGAACATCTCTATACCAGTGGCACCCATCCGTATTTTCGCGCACCGCATATCTATATAGCCCTGCCGACGCGCTTTGTGCCCGATCGGGGTGAATCGACGGATATTCTCTTTATGAATAGCCGCGCTGGTGATGTGCATTATGCGCGGACTTTTACGGAGGCTTTTATCCGCCCAGGACTAGAGGAGAGCCGCTGGGGCAACCGCGCTAATTACGCGGCTTGGCGCGTGGTGGAGACGGGGGCGGAGGAAATGTCGATTTATGCCAACGACCGGCGCTATGTGCTGCGCACGGATGGTTTTGTTGCACTGCGCGGCGGTGCCAAAGGGGGTGAGCTGCTGACGCGGCCCTTCACTTTTAGCGGCGGCGAGCTCTGTCTAAACTATTCGACGTCGGCGGCGGGTAGCCTGCGCGCCGAACTGCGCGATGCGGAAAACAAGCCGCTCGCGGGTTTTCGCCTGCGCGATTGCGAACCGTTGGTGGGGGATCATATCGCGCGCGCGCTGCAGTGGAAGGGCGGACGTAGCGTGGGTGAATTGGCGGGCAGACCGGTGCGTCTGCGTTTTGTTGTAGAAGATGGTGATCTATATTCGCTGCGCTTTGTTTAGGGCATGGGGCTGTTAAAAAAGATCCATAGCGTCGCGCCGAGCACGAGTAAAATAAAAAGCATAAAAGGTGCTAAGCGGAGAAGGCAGCCCATAAGTTTGTCCGGGTTGTGAGGTATAAAGTAAAATACTATAGAACGCGTTTTGTTACGAGGGCGAAAGGGAAGGTTCGAATATGACAAAGGGTTTAGTTGGCTTGAGCGAAGGGGTTCCAGCCGATGTCGGCATGGATGCGGCGCAATTGCAGCACGCATCTAGGCAATTGGAGATGGCTGTGGAAGCGGGTAAGATCGGTGCGGCTTCGCTGACGGTGGTGCGGCGCGGGACACTCGTTCTGGGTCAGGGCTTTGGCCGCCTGCGACCCGAAGAGGGGGCACCCGCCGTAGAGCCTGACTCGGTTTTTCTATTAGCTTCTATTACCAAACCCGTCACGGCATGGGCACTGATGCTCTTGGCGGAAGAGGGAGAGGTGTCGCTCGACGATCCCGTCGAATACTATTTGCCGGAATTCAAAGGCGGCCTGCGCGCCGAGATAAAGGTGCGTCACTTGCTCTCGCATACATCGGGCATGCCCGATATGTTGCCGCAGAATACCGAATTGAGGCGGGCGCATGCGCCGCTGGAAGACTTTGTAAAGGGCGCGCTAAAGACGCCGCTGCTCTTTAGGCCCAACACACAGTTTCACTATCAAAGTAAGGGCACGCTGCTGGCCGCCGAGATCGTCGAACGCATTAGTGCTATGGCGTTGCGCGACTTTGAGCGGGAGCGCATTTTTGCGCCGCTGGGTATGGAAAACTCTTCTTTGGGGCTGGGTGGGCGGTCGATCGAAGACTTGGTTTGGTGTGGAACCGTAGCGGAACAAGGCGAAGACGAAGACAACAGGAGTTGGGGGTGGAACACTAATTATTGGCGCGACCTGGGCGCGCCGTGGGGGGGTATGCATAGCAATGGACGGGATTTGGCGGTGTTGATGCAGACCGCGCTCGACGGGGGCCTATGCAAAGGCAAGCGCGTACTCAGCGCGGCGTCGGTCGCCACTATGACGCGCAACCAGAATTCGTATCTGCAGGCGCCGTGGGGCCTGGGCTGGGCGCTGGCCGATTCCATCGTGTGGAATAGCTGCGGCGAATTGGTCTCGCCCTCGACCTTTGGTCATTCAGGAGCTACGGGTACGGTGGCTTGGGCCGATCCAGCGCGCGAGTTGATTTGTATTGTGCTGACAAATAACAGGGCGGACGATGGCTCGTTATTGCGCCGAGTGTCGAATGCCGTGGCGGCCGCTGTCGTGGAAATGTAAAGGGATCTACACAGACAAAAACGACCGGCTTTCCGCTCTGGGAAAGCCGGTCGTTTTTGTCTGTGGCTGAGCTGTTATTCTTCGCTCAGCGATTGTATATAGGCAATTAGATCGTCAATCGCGGCGGCGTCTTGCAGCGTTCTGGCCATGGGTCCCATGAGATGGCCTTCTT
>JBLHGI010000360.1:0-5877 GCA_047616505.1 Planctomycetota bacterium | reverse complement strand
AAATAGACCGGCAGGGCGCCATAGGCCGTCAGCGGCGGTTTGAGCGGATTCTCTAGCGTCAATGCCGCGCGAATAAGCGTTTCTTCGTCGGGGTGAAAATTGTAGAACGCGGCCGATCCCCCCCCCGGGGGCACATAGTCACTCAGCCCTCGAGTCAGCCCAATCCAGTGCGCGTACAATACCAGCCCCATGAGCGGTACTATGAGCAGAATGGATCTCTTCATCCGCTATTTACCATGGCCAAGTAACCCTATTTACCTAGGTACAAAAAATAAGTTAAATATATAGCTCAAGTATGTACCAATGGATTCCGATGGATAGACATAACGAGAAATCCCTCGATCTGTCGTTGCGTAAGATCATTGCACGCTATGTCATGCGGTCTGGGCTATACCCATTGAGGATGTGACCCCCGACTGAAGACCTGCTACACCAGCCTCACGGCCTCTAGCGCTGCACTATCTATCGCACCACAGGTCGCCTATATGCACCGCTTTTCCCAGCGGAGGTATATTGCCTTAGCTGAGCGGGCTGCGTAACCGGCTTTTTTTACCGGCATCCATGCACGCAGCTGGCTCAGCCATGGGCATGGATAAGCATTTGCCTACTTAGCACACCTACCACCCAACAGCCCTAAAGCCATTTCACTCACCTGGCTTGTCCCCCTGCGCAAGCCAGCCTATTTTGTAGCTCTATGATGTATATCTTCTCATGCCCGCATAAATGATACAACTTCGCGCCTTTCTCAACGAGCTACCGCGCGTAGAAAACGAATGGATAACGCCACTCGATCCGGCTTCCTACGGCCTGGCGCGCTTCTTTCTGCTGCGCCTACTCGGTTTTGTCTACGCGCTGGCATTCTTTTCTCTTTCCCAGCAATTAGATGGCCTCATCAGCTCCGACGGCCTCTTGCCCGCTGCACTCTACTTAGAAAAAGCACGCGTTTATTTTGGCGATTCAACGCCCACTTGGCTGCATCTGCCGACGCTGTTCTGGTTCGATAGCTCCGACGCGGCGCTGCATCTGGCCTGCTATATTGGCCTGACCCTCTCCCTGCTCTTATGCGCTGGTTTCGCCAGGGCATCGCAACTCTTTTTGCTGTGGATCATTTATCTATCTTTCAACGGCGTCGGTCAGATCTTCTATGGTTTTGGCTGGGAGATCTTACTGCTAGAAGCGGGCTTTCTCGCGATCTTCTTGGCACCTTTCCGCCGCGCCGGCGCGCCCCCTTCGACCGCCGTTATGTGGCTCTATCGCTGGCTGCTCTTCCGCGTCATCTTTGGCGCCGGTCTCATCAAATTGCGCGGCGATAGCTGCTGGTGGGATCTCAGCTGTATGGAGTTTCACTACCAGACCCAGCCCCTGCCACATATTCTGAGCTGGTACTGGCACCAATTGCCGCCCTTTGCGCACAAAATCAGCGCGCTCGCCACCCACCTAGTCGAGATCGTCGTCCCGTTCTTCCTCTTTGCCAATCGCCGCTGGCGCCAGCCGGCCGCCCTTATACAAATCGCGTTCCAGGTCCTGCTCATTCTCAGCGGCAATCTCTCCTGGCTCAACTACCTGACGATCGCACTGTGTTTCGCCTGTTTAGACGACGAATTCTTGCGCCGCTTTTCACCCGCGCGCCTAGTGGTCTACACGGATCTACAGTGCGCGCTCACGCGCCCTCACGGCCAGCGCTTAGCCATCTACGCACTCTGTATTTCCGTATTCTACCTCAGTTCGTATCCCATACAGAACATGGTCTCGCCGCAGCAGGCGATGAACCGCTCTTTCGACACGCTGCGCTTAGTCAACAGCTATGGTGCCTTCGGTCATATTGGCAAGAAGCGCTACGAGATTGTGCTGCTCGGCACGGACGATGTGCTGCTCGGTCCGGATGCCGAATGGCGGGAGTACGAGTTCTATGCCAAACCCGGTCGCACCGACCAGCACCCGGCCTGGGTATCGCCCTATCACTACCGCCTCGATTGGCAGCTCTGGTTTGCCGCCATGTCCGACTACAAAAGCCATCCTTGGATCGTGCACCTGCTGGCGAAACTGCTGCACAATAACGCCAATACGCTGACGCTCTTAGCGCATAATCCATTCCCAGACACACCACCCGCCCATATCCGCGCCGATCTCTACGAGTACGAGTTCACGAGCTTTGCCGATGCAAGCGATCGCTGGTGGAAGCGCAAACACCTCGGCACCTATCTGGGCCCACTCGCCAAAGACGCCCCGGCCCTAAGCGGCTTTTTGCGCCACTACGGCTGGAACGAACAAGCAGCAGCAAGTGACGATCTCAAACCGCTCGCTCCCCAAGTACCTGGTCTTTAGCTCCCCACTGTTGCCAAGCAAAAACACCTAAACCAATAGCGGCTAACGCCGCGCTCGTCTGATACATTATGCCGTAGCCATAGTGTTCGGCCAAATAACCCGCCAGCGCCGACCCGAGCAAATTGCCCAATACCTGCGCACTCATATACAGCGCCTGCGCCGTCCCCTTATTGCCTTCCGTAGCCAAGCGCGCCACAAAGAGCACACCGGCGACCTCAAAACCAGCCCAAGTAAAAAAGTGAAAACCCTGCGGCAAGAGCAGCCATTCAAAGCTGCCCACCAGAGACAAGCTAAACGCGCGCAGCGGCTGGGCGATAAAAGCAAGCAAGAGCAGCCAGCGCGCCCCAAAACGATCTACGCCGCGTCCCGTCAGCGGCAGCGCCACTAAGGCCACACCCCCTTGTACCGCCGCCAACAGCCCAATAAAAGTCGCGTCGCCCCCCAAATCGCGGGCATAGACCCAGGTGAAGGTAAAAATAGCCGGTATGGCGAGCGCAAAGAAAAAGACCGCGACTAAGAAACCGAGCAGTTCGCGATTGGCCAATGCCCGGCGCAAAGAGCCTTGACCACGGTTTTGCACCCGCTCGACACGCACGAAAAACAGCGGCACTAACGCGATAAAAAAGGAGCAGCCAGCAATGATAAAGAGTGCGTGTATATCGTCCAAGACGCGCGGCATAACTAAATTGCCCAGGACATAACCAAAAGAGCCGAAGATGCGATACGAAGCATAGCCCTTACCGCGACCGCCGGCGCCCAATGCCGAAACGGCCAAGAGCGGCATCAGCGTGGAGACCATCGGCAAACAGATGCCGATCAAAACCGCGTAGACAAAGAACTGGCTCGACGTCTGACAATAGGCCAGATAGAAGAGCGAGCAACCAATAAGCACGCTACCGGCAATGACGATGCGATCCGGCCGGCCCGTGCGGTCGGCTAATCGCCCCCACAGCAGACCAGAAAAAAACCACAGCGCAATACTCGTAGAGGAGATCAGACCGATCAGCGTCTCCCCCACGCCCGCATCTTTCATCCATACGCTGCTAAAGGACCATTGAATTCCAAAACTGAAAATCTGAAAAAAACACGCTGCGCGCAGCAGCCACAAGTTGCGCGCCTGCCCATCCACTCCGTCCATTATTTCACCCTTTAAAACGACCGATTCGAGCGCCCGAGCTCTTGCTCTTGCAGCCACTGCCGCATCGCTCTTCCCGACTGCGCCAATAGCTCGCGATACTGTTTCTCAAACGCCTGGTTCTGCGGATTCTTAGCCGAGCGCCGCGCCACGGCGTTGTATTTGCCGCGGACCTCGACACTGCCATCCCACCCCACGACCTGTGCCCAGCGCAGCGCCTCTTCGACCAGCAAATTCTTCGGCGCCTACAAAATTGAGCGCCGCCGTAAAACCACGCTCGTGACACCAGCGCTTATAGGCTTCGACTCCGACCAGTCCAAGCGATTCAATATGCGCATCGAGGTCGTTGTTAGCCCGCGCCGCCGGCCTTTGCTGCGTCGTACCTGCTTTGCCATACCTGCCTCCTTCCTCTTAACAGCAAGAAAAAAAGCACGACAACATAACAATGTCGAGTTCAAACAAAAAAGGTGGACGAATTTTCCGATGCGCCGATAAACTTCATAGAACCTGTTACCAAAGGATATCAAGTGACGCAACAAGCCGTTGCCAGCTCAGGCCTGGCCCTGCAGAGTATAGAGTCCGCTGAAGCACTCGGTCAGCTTCAGCAGCAGAGTCGAATCGCGGCTTCAACCTGGAGACGCTGGTGCGACCTTCTCCACCTAAGTCCCTTACAAGTTACGGAGTTATGGCAAGAAGTATGTGCGCCCCTAGAGCGCGTCTGCGGTCAGCGTCCCAATATATCCTATTTGATGCGCCTACGCTCAGCCCGTGCCGATATAGACATTCAGGAGTTTAAAGAAGAAGTCGCGCCCATCCGCCACCTGCTGTCTTTCTTTCGCCTGCTCAACGACGATAATATGGGCAACGAAGAACTCTCCACGGCCGTCCTGCGCTACTACAAATACGCGCTGGACCATACGCTGCGCCAGGAGCCCTTCCAGCGCTTCATCGATCAATTCTCCTGCGATCTGTGTCGTACCTTCCTCATCGCCAAGCTCGCGCGCTCGCCCCAGATTACACTCAGCCGCGTACTGCACCTGTTGGCAGAAGGCCGCGCCGACATCGACCGTTTGATCGACTTAGCCCTACAGGGCGGCAATGCCGAAGGCGGTCCCATTGCGACCTTTCTACGCCTAAAATCAGATAATCCTGACGCACTATTTGAGAGTTTTAGCACTATCCTGCAGCAGCTATATAACAGTGAGAAAGACAGCGACCCGACCCTGCTCGAGAGCCGGTTGCGCGCCCTTTGCGCCTTTGCGCCGCTACGTGCGATATTACCTTCCCCGGAAGAAGCCGCAGCACAAACCAAAAAAGGTTTCAAAAGCAAAGGCAAAAAGAAACAGGCCCTCGCCGCCTAAGCAGTTCCTGTTAACAACGCACGACCTCTTCGACATCCGGCACCGACAAGGTATCGTCATGGCTCGGTAAGACCACTTTCCCCCAGGCCGATATCCGCTGCCCATCAAGCTCCAACTCGTCGCTGCGCCGCTCAACCCAATCCGGATCCCAATCTTCATAGAGCTTTTGTAGTAGGCGCGCGCACAACTCGGCATGCGCTGGATCTTGCCCCAAATCATGCAACTCGCCCGGATCGCCTTCTATATTAAACAGCACCGGCGGTGTATCGTCGTGGCATTTGTAAACCTTCCACGGCCCCTCGCGCAACATGCGCGAAGCGGACTCTCCCGCTCCCGTGCGCATTTCGCTATAGGTTTCGTCAGGCCGCGCGGTATCGGCCTCTCCCTGTAAAAGCCGCCATAGCGAATGCCCATCCGTTCGCGGCAGTGCCTCTGCTCCCGCTATATCGATCGCCGTCGCCCCGAGATCCATCAAGCTGCAGATCGCCGCATTAACCGCACCCTCTGGCACCACGCCGGGCAAGCGCGCGATAAGCGGCACGCCGATCGCCGCCTCGTAATAGTTACTCTTCCACCAACAGCCGTGTTCACCGGCCATTTCCCCGTGGTCGGAGCAATAGATGACGAGGGTGTTCTCAGCCAGCCCCGTAGCATCCAACGCCGCGAGCAAACGCCCGACCTGTGCATCAAAATATTCGCAAAGACCATAATAAGCCGCCCGCGCCACTCGGATGCGTTCGCTCGTTAAAGGCACGTCTATTTTTCGCCGTTTCTTAAAATTCTTGATCGCCTGGGGTTCCCCTTCCAATTCAGCCGCACTCGGCTCGGGCACCTCGACACGCTCGTAGTAATAGTCGTAGAGCTCTTGCGGCGCAAAGAACGGACAGTGCGGCAATACAAAGCTCGCCACCGCCGCAAAGGGCCGCGCACTATCTTTGGCTTTCTCTTCCAGATAACGCACCCCTGCGTCGGCGACCATCTCGTCAAAGGCCTGATAGGTCGTGCGCCCATAGCCGGCGATCTCAACGCATTCGCGCGTCTGCCCCGACGTGCTGG
>JBLHGI010000359.1:0-5901 GCA_047616505.1 Planctomycetota bacterium | reverse complement strand
TCGACGAGTTAGGCGATATTTCACCGCTAGCCCATATCAAAGACGTCAAAATGTCTAACGGTCTCGTCCTCCATATCGATCAGGAAGTGCCCGGCGAAGGAGAGCTGGACCTAGCCCTGCTGCTCAAGCGCTTCGACGCGCTCTATCCAGAGGGATACGGACTCATCGAGCACCTGCGCCCGGAACAAATCCCCCAGGCCGTAGCCAATGTGCGCCGCGTCGCCGCCCAAAATGAAGTGGAAATTCCCTGATCTGAACGGGATCAACATCAGCCTGTAGCGAGCAAAATAAAATCGCCCATACAAAGGATCCGCGATGAGCACTCGCCCAAAAATCGCCGCGCTAGTTTCGGCCTATCACAAATACGCCCACGCCCAGCATATCTGCGACCGCTTCTTAGAAGGCTATGGCTGGAATGGCCGCCACCACCGGCCCGAGATGGACCTGGTCGCGCTCTATGTCGACCAGGTCGACGAGAACGACCTCAGCGGCGAGCGCGCCGCACGCTTTAACCAACTAACAATATATCCCACCATCGCCGACGCGCTGACCTTGGGCGGCTCCGATCTCGAGGTAGACGGCGTCTTGCTCATCGCCGAGCACGGCAACTACACCAATAATGAGAAAGGGCAAAAGCTGTGGCCGCGCTACCAGTTCTTCCAACAAATGGCGGCCGTCTTTCGCGCTACCGGCAAAACAGCTCCGGTCTTTAACGACAAACATTTATCGTGGAACTGGGACTGGGCCAAGGCCATGTGCGACACGGCGCTCGAACTGAATTTTCCCTTTATGGCCGGCTCTTCGCTGCCCGTCACCTCGCGTATTCCCGCGCTCGACATGCCCTTAGACAGCCAAGTAGAAGAAGCGATGTGCGTGGCCAATGGGGGAGTAGACGGCGGCGACATCCATTCCTTGGAGACTATTCAATGCATGGTCGAGAGACGCCGCGGCGGCGAAGTCGGGGTGCGCTGGATCAAGGCCTATCGCGATGAGGCCTTCTGGCAGGCCCATGCCGATGGCCTGTGGTCGCATGAGCTTTTCGCCGCCTGCCTATGCCGCAGCCACCAGCTCGCTCCGGCGCGGCCCGGCTTTAACAACTCTTTTCCCAGCATCGATGCAATGCGTTCCCAAGTCGCACACCCCTGGGCCTATCAATACGAACACCGCGACGGACTCAAATGCACCATGATCACACTCAATGGTTTAGTCGGCGACTTCTGTTTTGCCGCTCGCCTCAAAGACCGAGACGAACCGCTCTCGACCCAGATGTATTTACCCATGCCGCCAGCCCACACCACGCTGGCCAACTTCTTCTCGCCACAGGTCCACCACATCGAGCAGATGTTTCTCAGCGGCCGCCCGCCCTATCCGGTCGAACGCACGCTGCTGACAACGGGACTGACGGCCGCCGGCATCGAAAGCGCCCACCGCGACGGCGAGCAGATCGACACGCCGCATTTACACGTTGCCTACCAGCCCAACCCCCAGTCGACCTATGCGCGCACTTGAGCGCAGAGAACGGCTATTCCTGCAATAGAAATCAGCGCAATACGAGCATGCGCGCCGACTTTGTTTCGCCTTTAGAAGACAGCGTATACAAATAAATCCCCGCAGCGACGCGGCTACCGTTGCGACCGAGCCCATCCCAAACGAATTCACCCGCGCCAGCCGTTTCTTTTTCTGGTCGAAAAGTGACAAGGCGCTGCCCGGCGATATTGTAAATTTCTATTTTTACCGCACCCACCTGTGCCGTGAAATAGCGTATCGTCGTTTCGCGATTAAACGGATTGGGCACATTGCCATCGAGTCGAATCAAAGATTCATTAGCAACCAGATCGCCCTCTTTACTAGAGCGAGGGTTCATGCGCCCCGGCGAACCTTTTAGTGCAGATCCCACCCAATTGTCGACATGGCGATTAAATGGGAACTGCGTATTCAAAGCCAAACTGCCACCCAAGCCGTCGGCCGCTCTAGGCCATGGAAACTCGTTGCTATAGGCCGTATCGCTGATGAGCAAACCCTCAGCGTCATATAGCCGCACGTGGTCCTGTGGCGCCAAACCAAATTCTAAACTGCCCACCACATTCTCAACAGCCGGATAAACCACCTGAAAGAGTTCTATATTGCGCGCGACAACCAAATAACCTCGCGGCTCTATCGCAGCGTGCAGGGGAAGCTCAAAACGATGCGTGCTGTCACTATCCGTAAAAGACCAGCCCGCCAGTGAATGAGTCGTCTCCGTCGTGTTATACAACTCAACCCAGTCGCCGCCATCAAAATTTTCGTTGGCCCGATACATGATCTCGCTAATCAGCACGGAGGGCACTAGAGCCTGCGCAATTTCCTCGGGCCATAGATCCGCAGCAAAAGAAACGCCCGCCCCCAGATCGATTGGCGAACCGTCTCGGTCGCGCTCGTAGCTGGGATCACCGGCATCGACGGCGGGCGAGTCGTCTCTTAGCTCTACGTTATACGTGCGGGCATCTTTAAAACCGGCGTCGAGAAACAAATTACCTGCGCCCACCAGCGTATCCGTGTTGGAGAGCGAGTAACGAACCTGTAATTCGGAGTATTCATCGACCAGCGTCGAATGCAGCGATGAACTAGCCAAAATCGAATGGACCACCTCCGCGCGTCCACCCCATTCTCCTATATTTTTCTCAAAACAGGCGACGGCGAGCGCGTTGCCATAGAACGTATTCTTATGGATAAAGGCATACGAACTATCTTTGACGGCAACGCCCATTGCACATTCGAAAATCAGGTTGCCCTCCATACGCACCGTCGAGCGCTGGCCGACGGAAACGCCCTTGTCGCTCATATTAAAGATGCGATTATCGGCGATGAGCACGTTCTGCGCTTCTTCGCCGATATCAATCGCATCGCTGTTGGCTCCGGTAAAATTGTAGAAGGTATTGTTGCGGATAACACCATCAACGACACCGTCGTAGTCTATAGCATCCGTATCCGGCGCGTCGTTGCCGACAAAGACATTGTTTTCGCTGCGGGCAGCACCTCGTTTGACGTTGATATAGTCTGAGCTGGCATCGGCATGTAAGCGCGAATTCTGTAAAACCACGCTACCGCCGCGGACAAAAATGGGGAAGTCTACATCATCTATATCGAGATGGTCTAAAACGAGATGGGAATTCTGCGCCGAGATCGCCGCCAATTGATGTAGCGGATCGGCCCCCTGAGACGCGTTGCGCATATAGAGATGGCGCACGATAGAAGTGTCTCTGCTCTCGACAAAACACAGCGCCCCCCATTTCTCGGCACCGGCCTTCTCGTTGGCTACGATGCGCACGGGCTCGTTCTCGCTGCCTGCGATATGGAGCAAGCCTGCAACATAGATACTTTTATGCCGCGGCATTCTTATCTCGACTCCCGCTTCAACTTGCAACTTGGCGCCTGCGCGAACAGATATATCGCCCACCGCATAATAGGGCGAGCTTTCTTTTTTTAGCGTGAAGTCACCTACTATCTCAGCGGGAATTTCGCTGTCGCTACTTTTTTTAAATAACGCCTTAACCGTGCTGTCGCCCTGCAGGTGGACAATGAGCTTCTCGGTCGTCGAATCTGCGTCCCAGCCTACAAAGCGATATCCCGGCCGCGGGATCGCCGTGAGTTCAATAGCTACAGCCGCGAAATAAGTACCGTCGTCAGATAAGGCTTGGATGCCATTGATATAGAGATCGCCCGCGTCGTCCATATTCTTTTCTACGCGCAACTCAAACCGTTCGCCCAAGCCAAAAAAGTCGCCGATCTCGGCAAAGCTGTGCTCTGAGCGCTCGGTGAGGAATGTTTCGAGCGCAAGAAGCGACTGCCGCCAGGCCGCCTCGGAGGCAATTCCCCCTTGGAAGGACCACTTGGCGCTGTGGCGGGGAATTTCGGGGGCGATTGCCAACGCCAGACTATCGGCGATACTTTTGAGCCGCTGCGCCGAGAAGGTGTTGTTTAGATGGGCCGTATAGCGCTGGATAAAGAGCTGTCTAAAAGCCGCATTTTTTATGAGCTGGGCATAGATCGGATCGCGCCTAAAATCATCGAGCAGCGAACTCTCCACATTCTCCAACAGAAACCCCTTGTCCAAATCCGTCAGCAGCCACTGCCACTTGCCGTCCTCTCCTTTTGCTTTCCACAGCTCTCTATTGTGAAACCAGCTGGTATTAACGGCATAGGTCTCGATGGACAGAAAGTCGATATAACTAGCTAAGTCGATAGTCTCTTGGGCCAGTGCAAAGGCCTGCTCCAAAGCTCCATTCATCGAGCCCAGCGCGGACTCAAAGTCCAGATACTCATCGAGCCGACCATTGGCCGCGGCCAGCTCAAAACTGTCTTCCGCTATATTGGCAACGATCGTACTATCGGCCTCGACGGCGACAAATTCCAAGTGGGTATATTGCGACGGCGACACTTTGAAATGGGCGAGAAAGAACTGCGTATCAAAGCGCTCGCGCAAATTGTAGATCCCCCAATACTCGCCATTTACAAAGGCCGACACCGGACGATAGGCGAGCCCCTCATTGGCCATCTGCCCCTGGGCAATGCGCTCAGCAAATGGGTCGCGCAGTAGCGTAGAAGGCCAGTCATCGCCGCCATTCCTCAGGGAAAAGCGCGCAAAAATGCCAACGCCCTCGTCTGCAAAGAGCGGATAATGCAAAGCATCCGCACCATAGCGGTCGCGCAGGTAGATCGTCAGCGGCTTTTGCGCAAAGCGCCAGATATTCAAACCGCCGATCCGCGAACCGGCATCAAGCGAAAAGGCGGGGGTGCGGTCGCGTTGGAAAAATTCGATATGCACCGGCACTTCGCGCTGTTTAAAACTGTTGCGATAAATCCCTTTCTCCACGTCCGAGAAGACGCGGGGATCTACCGCATAGGAGAGGGTGGGCAACGCACTGGGCGCTTCGCCGACAAAATAGGTCTGGGTCTTTACTGGGCTGGGCAGTTTCTCCGCTTCGTAAGCCCGCGCCTTTAGGACCGCATTTTTTTCTAGACGAATCGGATCTCTATAGAGCAGGGAAGCAGGGGCGTATTTGGACGGTTTTGAACCATCCGTCGAATAATAGATCTCTGCGCTGGGGGATGGCGCCGCAATCTCTAGGGTCTGCACAGCATCAAGAAAGGAAGACGCCTGTAAGAACAGCGGCTCGGCAGCATAGTGCAGCGCTTCACTCGTTTGCGTGCTATTGCTCAAGCCCGGCGTGGGGTCGCCAAACCAAGCCCATTCGCCGTTCCCATCGACCAGACGACCGCGCGACACATCGGCTGCCTGACGGCCAAATCGCAGCGTATCCACCGCCACCGTATCCGCATTCTCCAGCCGAAACAGTCCGAGCTCTTCTCCTGCGCTGCTCAGCTTAAAATTGGCGTGCAGGCTCTTGGTGCGGAATTCTGCCCATGGCCAATACGGTCGCCGGTGCCTCTCGCCAATACCCGCGTCTGCCTGATCGGCCCACACGATGAGATAATCGTTGCCCGCGATCGTCGAGCCGGCGGGGAATGGCCACTTGAGCGGTTTGCGAAGGTTATCGGTGAGATAATAATTGCTTAAATCGATGCTCGCGTCGGACGCATTATAGAGCTCTATCCAATCGGCGTAGTCTGCAAAATCGACCATATCGGCATAGGTCGAAGTATTGACGGCCTGAAACTCGTTTATTCTGATTTGCCCATACAACGCACAATTCAAAAATAAGAGCAGCAGAAATTGTAAAAGGATATTCACGCTCTATGGCTCTGTGTATAGTAACAAATGCACCCGCTCATTTTGTAAAAATGGACTCTATGCACATTTTAGGATGGTGTTAATTTCCGGGTTAAAAGACCTTTCTGCAACAGCGCCACCCCACGGCATTTGAGTAATCGAATCACAAGAGGGAAGATGAAGAGTAGTCA
>JBLHGI010000358.1:0-5909 GCA_047616505.1 Planctomycetota bacterium | reverse complement strand
CTGCCCTCCTCTTGCGATGAACCATAGGGGGAGTGGTACAGTCAGCTATGTCAGCTAATTTTATGTGGACGTACAAAGGGAAAAACATCGGACGCAGGGGAAGATATCGCATCCAATGATAATTGTCGGCTAGGAGAGGGGCGCCAACTCGATTCGGTTAATATAATAACTACCTAGGGAATAATTCAACTTTTTTTTCGTAAATATGCCAGAAACTTAAATTTCCATCGTTTTTTACTCCCCTTTTCTTTTGATACTTACATCGCCATTACTATAAAATACCCCCCCGTCCCCGTGCTCCAAATGCCATTTCAACGCGGGATCTCTCCGCGATTTCACCTCCACCCATCTCGACTCAACACGAATAGTCGTCGTTGCATCGAGCACGACACGCGTTGTATACTTTGCCCCGATTGGCGCCTGGATGCGTACTACGGGCGTGCGCAGTTCGAAATCCTCGTCTACAACCGTTGCACGCAACTGCCCCACACGTAACGCTAATACATGTCCTGTTTCTCCCCCTTCACTACCCAGATGCTCGATATGTGACAACTCTTCCACCTCGAGTTGCGCATGCCCCACTACATCGACAACGGCTTGCACACCGGACTCCGTATCGAAATATTGTCCTTCAGATAGAACCTCTGGTGAATTACCTGCCCTTATAGATTCCTCTTCTCCGCTCCGCCCCCCTTCACTTAAGACTACAGCCGCTCCCCTTACTCCCCCTGAACTATACTTGGAGTTTTCGTCACGAGAACGGTCCGTAGTCTCCACGCTATCGCCAGAAAAGAGAACAACATACCACAGGATCAAGGCGGCTATAACTCCCATCGCCAGCATGATCTTTTTTTGCAGCGACACTGCGCTCGTATCGGCCTTTCCTATAGTTTCGTTCTTTCCCCCCTCACCTTGCTTCTCATCTTCTTCCCCTTCTTGCTCTACGAGGTCATCAACTTCTCCCTGCTCTCGATCTTCCAATGAACCGAAATAGGTAGTGATGCGCCGCGTATTATACAAATAGCGCGCCGTCGACAGGACCGCGCGTTGTGCTGCTTCTATTTCTATGGGAGTAACTAAAGCATAGCGCGCCGTCTCCTCAGCAATCATAGTGCGACGTCGGGCGGAAACGTGGCGCCGGAAATGCTTACTAACCGCTTCCGGTAGATCGAGGAATGCCTGCGCGAGGTTCTCATTACTCTCTTTGGCGAGGAGGACTTGTAAATCGCGGTCAGACAGTTGCAGCAAATCGACAAAGTCGTAGAGATGATGCTGGAGGAGGAGTGCCGATTCGCGGTCGATTTCGGCAACGGCTAACAGTAATCGGCGGACTTGACGAGGTAAATTTGCAGCACGTAAAATTTCGCGCGCCGATTCTAAGCCCCAATGCTCCCTATCAATTTGTTCTCGTCTGACCCAATCTACGAATTCGCGCTCTGCATCCGCTATGCCGCGCGCACAGGAAAGAGGCGACAAGGTCAAGAGACGATGTAAAACAGGGCCCTGTAGGTGCAGGGGTAGATTAAAGAGTAGAAGTGCAGCCCGAGCTGGCACAGGAGCCCCTGCCAAAAGAAGAGCAAACAGCGCCGGTCCTCCCTGGGATGGCGATGCTTCATCAGCGGGGGTTTCTTCCGCATCACCAACGTCCTCCCCATCCCCAGCCGAAACATCTTCCCGCTCTACGGGGTTATCGAAGGCGGCCAGCAGCACCTGCTCCCATTCTTCGAGATGCTCTTCCTCACCGCTCGGTGCCTGTATGGCTTCCGCTAGGGATGAAGGCAATAGCTCTACGAATAGCGGACGGGCTTGTTCGTTTAGTCGGAAGGCAATATGGGAAAGCAAGCGAATGAAATTCACAGCCTCAACTCAGACCAATGCGAAAACAAGCGATGAAAATAGCCCCCATAGCCATACAGGTCATTTATCCAGACGACTTAGTGTGCGATCGCCATCTTGGCCAGTTCAACACAACGAGTGATATCGTAGTCGCGCAAGATCGTTATTTTCTGGGTTTCCAGTGAGCCTTCGGCATGTATCGCCAGCAGTTCATTGTAGCCACCAAAAGTCGAAGCCGTCAAATCGCGCACTAGATTGATGGCTCGCAGCCGCGTTTCGGCATCTACGCCCTTGCTCCCCCCGAGAAAACGATCGATATAGGGGCGTGTTTCTGGGTTTTCTAGGTCTTCTTCTGAAGGCCCCGTAACGACGAGACCACCGGCGATGTCCTGCACCCACGACACGGCCTGGTGATAGTTGTTGGCAAAGTGATACTTGGCCATGTTGCTGTAGGTGATATTGGGCACGGCAATGCCCGTTTCGCGCACGCTACAATGATGGGCGGCAGCCAACGTCAAACCGCGTACGGTTTCAGTGTAAATAATGAGCTTGGTAAGTTTTTCGCGCACGTGGCTGGCCTTAGTAATACCATTGTGCTCGGCCAGTAGCGCGGCAGCACCGATAAAAAGATCGCAGAGTGGCGGTTTATAAGAAGCAGCGGTAAAGCGGTGGAATTCTACAAAAGTATTGGCTAACGGTCCGGCATACTGCCACTCGCCTTTGAGAAATACCCGCTCGTTGGGAATAAAGACATCGTCGAAGATCGTCAGTGTATCAATCATGCGGTGCCGAGAGCTAACGGGGTGGTGAAACTCACTGGGCGGCGGCGAACCAAAGGGGCTCGCTATTAGTTTTACCCCCGGTGTATTGACGGGCACGGCGAAGGAGACGGCGTAACTTGCGTCATTTTCTTTGAATGCACGCGTTGGCAACACGATGAGTTCATCGACATAAGGGGCGCAGGTCGTATGCGCTTTGGCTCCGCGCACGACGATGCCATCGGCACGCTCTTCAACGATATGCACGTAATAGTCTGGATGGTCCTGCTGGGAGGGCAATAGCGAGCGGTCGCCTTTCACATCCGTCTGAGCCACCGCGAGGCTTAGATCCTTCCTCTTGCACTCTTCGTGGAAAGCGGTCACGCGCTGACGGTATTCGCTGCCCGTAGCGTTATCGAGATGGGCAGTGACCATATCTAGGGCAAAAAGGGCATCGGTGCCAATCTCCTTAATTAAGAGCAC
This sequence comes from Planctomycetota bacterium, assembly GCA_047616505.1. Lineage (GTDB taxonomy): Bacteria > Latescibacterota > UBA2968 > UBA8231 > UBA8231. The sequence goes on along the minus strand of JBLHGI010000358.1, from coordinate 2,832 downwards.
AACCCCCCCTCCCAGTCGCGTCGACCGCTCTATCATCTCGCGTCGGTTGAGTAGGTCCGCTGAATCCGTCGGCGCTTTAAAATAGCGACTGACCCTTTCGCCGATTTTCAAATCGACCCAGGTCATCAAATCCCTATGCTCAGGATCTTCAGCCAACGCATAGTCGAGTGCCACATGCTCAGCGCCCATACCTAGGTCGTGATGATCGACGACATCTTTTACCAGTTCACCGCGATAATATACCACGCGCCCATCGCGCAGACCGTCCTTAAACTCAGTGGGACTCCGCAAACCCATAGTAGTACCCCTTCTATCGATTCTAGTTTTTTAGTCTTTTTCCCGTCTCCAGCATATGATGAATGCGCGCGCGCGTTGCGTTTGTTTTGCAAAGCTCCAAGAAAGCCTCGCGCTCTAATGCTAACAGTTCTGAGCGCGGCACCTGCCGTGCTTCCCCCGCACGGCCACATAATACGCGCGAAATACTGCGACCGATCAGTACATCATGTTCGCTAATATTTTCCCGATCGGCTTGCTCATGCAACCATTCATCTATCGTGCGAATTCCCTGGTCGCCGAGAATGTTGACCGACTCTTCTCGCGTTGGCTCGTATTTTTCACTCATGGTGCATGCATGTTCTTTAGCCCGCTCGACAATCCGGTCCTCAGCTAATAGAATCGCATCCTCGTCGCGGAGCAATCCCCACGCGCGAGCCTGGTAGGCACTGTCGCTGAATACACCGCGAAAGAGCGTTGTGAACGTCTGTAACAAAGTGTCTGCGCTAGTCCGACTAGCCAATTCGGCAATTCCGCTTCCCGCTGGCACTAAACCAACACCCGTTTCAACCAATCCCATTCGCGTCTCGGCCGCGACCACTCGAGCAGCAGCGGCCAAAACAAACTCACAGCCCCCCCCTAAGCTCAGACCGCGCACAGCAGCGACCACGGGGAACTCAGCTGAACGGATGGCGGTGACGGCCTGCTGAAAATCCACGAGAAATCCGGCAAGCCCCGACCAATCCTCTCGTTCTATAAACTGGGCGATATATTTTAAATCGGCTCCTACAGAAAAATGGGGCTTGGCACCACACAGCACGAGCCCCTTAAAAGGGGCTTGTTCCACCACCCATTGCACAATCTCCAAGACCTTGGGTCCCAAAGCATTCATTTTACTACAGAGCACCAAGGCACCAATATCGTCCCCGATATCAACAATAAATGCACTATCGTTGCCGTGCAGCGCCCGCGCGGGGTTGAGTGCGGCATATTCCAAAGTTTCCGGATCGGCTTCAAAGCGGAGATGCTTAGAGCGACCTATGCTAAAGGCACGCTGGCCCATCTCGTCTTGCACATAAAAATGCGGATCATCGGCGGCGCGCACTTCCCGTATTAGCGCCGGTTCTTTGCGCCCTTCTTCCACTATTTCTAGCACGGGGTCTACCCCCAGAACATCCCACAACTCAAAAGGACCCAACTCCCAGTTGAACCCCCAGCGCATGGCGCGATCGATCTCCGTGATGTCCCGGGCCATCTCACCCGCATGCCATGCGGCATAGGATAACACTTCAGACAAGTGCTGTCGGCCCATTTCACCCCAGCGAGTTTTGTCATGCCACAGCGCCTGCACCCTCTGCTGGGGACTCCCACGCAGCCCCTTAAGGGCCCCTAACTCGACCTTCACCATCTCGCGGTACTCTAAAGTCTGTAAATCGAGCGCAAATATACCGGTATCGATCTTGCGATAAAATCCAGAGCCACTTTTGGCCCCAGTAAAACCTGATTCCAGCATGCGCTCGATAAAAACGGGTAAGACAAAGCGATCGCGCCAGGGATCGGTCACCAACTCGCGATGCGCCGTTTCTGCCACGCGCGCAAGCGTGTCTATACCTATCATATCGCATAGGCGCAGCGTTGCACTGGCGGGCCTCGCCATCAGTACGCCGCTCAAAGCATCCACTTCCTCGACCAGTAATTGCTCGCGCTCCACTTGGTGTAAGAGAGCCATAATTGCCATGACACCGAGGCGGTTACCGATAAAATTGGGGGTATCGCGGGCGACGACGACCCCTTTGCCCAATTCCTGCCGCAAATAGGCCCCCATGCGCTCAAAAAGAACGGGGTCCGTGTCGACACCGGCTATTATCTCGACCAGCTTCATATAGCGCGGAGGGTTAAAAAAGTGTATGCCCAGGAAGCGATGGGCAAAGGCAGGTGAACGGCCAGCGACCAAATCGGCAATAGACAACCCAGAGGTGTTACTGCTGATAATGGGACCTTTTTCGCTGCCGTCGTCTAAACGGGCTAAAAGGGCTCGCTTGATCTGGAGATCTTCCACGACTGCTTCTATCACCCAGTCGACCTCTGCCACAATCGACAAATCTTCGAGTGATCCCGGTATAATTGCCTCGGCCATAGCCGTCGAGTAAAAAACGGGGGGACGACCACGCAGGGCCGCTGCGATCCCTCGCTGCACACGGGCGATAGGGAGGCCATCCTCGGGCAAATCCAACAAATAGACGCGCCTTCCCGTGGCCGCCAAGATCGCAGCTATCTGCACTCCCATTACGCCCGCCCCCAGTACTGCCACCGACCTAGGCCACCCTATTGCGCCCTTCATTCGCCGCCCACATGTACGATAGGAGCATTAATGCGTATTAAACGACCAAGCTCAACTAGGTTCTCTTCATTTTTGGCCTGATCGAGGGCCGAAGCAAGGTCGAGAACGCGTTCAAAGGCGCTCAGCTTAAAGACCTGTAGGACCCATAGTGGCGAATAGCCTTCTTCCCCGGGCAAACGCGTCACGACATTATGGGTGCCCTGCGTGCTGGGGTCGAG
>JBLHGI010000357.1:0-5923 GCA_047616505.1 Planctomycetota bacterium | reverse complement strand
GATTGTCAACGTGGATACGGCTGACGACTCCCGTATCGTTGAGGCGCAGCCCTTTATTGAGGGCTTCTGAGAGCGTGATCATGTCGGGAGGGTCGGGTGATAGACTCGAGGGAAAGAGTGGATAAACGACCATATTGTCCAGTTTACCGCGTCGTTCGTAGATGGGGGGGCCTAGTATGAGCTGTTCTAAATGGCTGGCTAGACTCTTTGAAAAGGCTAGGCTCATAGGATCAGCCGATTACGGCTTTGACAAACTGGTAGGTGCCGGAGAAGAATCCGAGACTGCTATAACCTGCCAGCACTGCCAAGCCAATAAAAAGAGGAAAAAAGAAAACCATCCAAGGATCGAAGCGCGGGTTATTGCGCAATTCGAGTACCGCCAGCGTTGCATCGTGACCGATAACGGTGCCCACTAGTGCGGGTAGCGCGGCTAACAAGAACTGAGGTCGAGTCCAGCCGAGTTGGTGGTTGAGTAGATATATAGCAGAGAGCGCCAACGCGATACAGGCCGGCCAGCGCAATTGGCCCGCGAGAAACCGTTGAATGCGCAAAGAATAGATCACGGCTGCGGCATAGGGGCCCAACAGGATCATCCCCGCCGTAATAGCCAAGGTTACGGTGAGCACAAAGCGCGGATGAGGGTCCCACACGGCAACGGCAAAACCACTGGCAAAGCACGCAAATAGAAGGGAGCCGGCGGTGTGTAGTCGTTGGCTAAAACTGGGCATCTTCTTGCAGTGATCCTACTAGAAGGCACATGGTCTCAGCGGTAGAGGTCTTCATCGCTCGCGTCGATTGCAGCGAGGATTTGTACCGCTCGTCGTCGGCCATCTAAGCCGGGGCGGGCGAGGAATTTAGGCTGGCTGCCGAGAAATACTACGGCGGGGTCATTTTTATGCGTATCGAGTTTGATTACATCGCCCGATTTGAGTGCGGCAACCTCTTTTAAGGGGAGGTTACCCTTGGCAACTTGCACGACCGTTGAAACCTGCATTTTACTCAGAGAGTGGCTGTTGGCTGCACTATTGCCTTGGGGTATGTGTTTGTTTTGCTGTCGGTTACCGGGTGTTAGACGAGGTAAGAATGGCTCAATGGTCGAAAGTGGGTAACACAGATGAATTAACCCAGTCGTGTGGTTGGAATGTGCTTCAAAAGCCACGAGCACGATAGGCTCGCCACTGGCGGCGATTTGGATAAACTCAGGATTGGTTTCCAGTACTACATCTGTTATTTGAACGGGGGTGACAGCATCCCAAGTGGCCTCGAAGTCAGCGAGTAGGCGACTGACGAGTTTGTTGACAATATTGCGCTCAATTTGCGTGAGAGGGCGCATATCTCCTGTGAAGCTCTGGCCCTTGCCTCCTAGGGCGCGATCGACAATAGCCATCATTAATTCAGGGGCAAAACAGAGGACGGCCTGGCTGCCAGGAGGATCCATTACAAAGTGATAGGCCGCACAGGGAGTGCTCAGGGAAAGCGCGAATTCACCGTAGAGTGTCTGGTCGACAAAAGCCAGGTCTACGTCGATGACCATGCGCATCGAAGCGGCCAGGGTGGAAGAGAAGAGGCGGGCAAACTGTTCGTGCAAGGTCTCGACGGCGCGTATCTGCTCTTTATTGACGCGCTGTGGTCGTTTAAAATCGTAGGCGAGTGGAACGCCTTCCAGTGCGTCCCCACTAGAGGTCGAGGACTTGTTACGAGCCGCGTCCAAAAGGGTTTTTAGCTCTTCGTCTCCCAATTCATCTGGCATCGAGGGTCCTGCTCTAAGGTTATGTAAGAGTTGAACTAATGAACTTCTTCTATCCACGCGAAAAGTAGAGAAAAAGCATGTAGGTGTCAATCTGGATCCCCCGAGGCGAGCGCGTGGAAGAAAGTGCTAAAGGATCTGCCTACATATGTCGATAGTCACGACACAACTTAATACTAAGTAGTATCGTATGGATTAGCAGTAATTGAGGAGGTCCTTTCCACGTAGATCCGAATTACATTCACTCATTAATAAGGAGAGACCAAGGATGGTCAAACAACAAGACATAGGGATGCGTATAAGCCACGAGCCGACTTCGTGGGGAATTGAGGAAAAAACACATTTATTGCTCTTGCTGTACCAGAAGGCTCTGCGCTGTATCGACCAAGCAGTAGTGGATATTGAAGCGGGTCAGATGGTAAAAAAGAGCGATGAACTCATACGAGCTCAAGATATAGTTCTTCAGCTAAGTGACGCACTTGATCATCGCAGTGATGATGGAGGATTGACGGCTAATTTGGAGCGGTTGTACCTCTACGTTTACAAACTGTTGATCAAGGGGAATACGCGCTTGGACCTAACGGCAATTGCCGAGGCGCGCAAGCATTTGGCCCATTTATATGTCGCCTGGGAACAGGCTGCCCAACAGGCAGCTACTGCTGTTGGGCCGGTGGCAAGGGCGCGCTTATAAGGTCGTACTACCCTCGCTTTTGTCGGCTTGACGCTAAGCGGTATTGCCGTTATTTTGCCTGGTTCGCATGCACTGCGCATATGATCCATTGTCCATTCAGGAGGAAACGTGGACCCCCAGGCATTTATCGGTATTTCCCGGCTATCGCATACGTATCCAGGCAAGGGTAAATCGCCTGATAGAGCGGCTCTTATCGATGTGGATTTAAATATCCGCGCCGGGGAGATGTTGGCTTTACTCGGTCCCAATGGCAGTGGTAAATCGACTCTGTTGCGGGTGTTGACAACGGCATTAAAACCCGATGCGGGGCAGATTCTTTTCGGCGGAATCGATTTAGCCGTTGATCCGCGTGCGGTGCGTCGTCAGCTAGGCGTGGTGTTTCAGAAACCGGCACTCGATCGCAAGATGAGTGTCGTGGAAAACATGCGCGCCGCCGGACAATTGTACGGCATGCGCGCCAATGCTATTGAAACGCGTATGCGCGAACTCCTAGCGGATCTGGGGCTGGCAGATCGCGCCGGGGAGAAGGTTGAATTTTTATCGGGAGGGTTGGCACGCCGCGTCGAGCTAGCCAAGGCTCTCCTGCCCCACCCGAGCGTATTAGTACTGGACGAGCCTACGACGGGCCTCGATCCAATTTCGCGCCAAGAGTTCTGGCAACAAGTCGCTACGTTGCGCGGAGAGGGCACGACCGTAATTGTCACAACTCACTTGCTCGATGAGGCTGAAGTGTGCGACCGGGTTGCCATTATGCATCAGGGTAAACTCCTGGCCTGTGCGCCCCCGCAAGAGCTTCAAAGAGCCATTGGAAAACAGATGTTGACCCTGGAGTGTGACGAACCGGTTAGTTTGCTCAATGAGCTTGAATCTGAGCTGGGGCTCAAAGGGCACCTCGTCGAACAATCGCTGCGTTTTCCACTAGAAGAAGCGTTCAGCATCGATCGATTATTGGAGCGTTTCTCGTCGCGTATTCGTCGGCTCTCACTCGCACATCCGTCTCTTGATGACGTTTTTGTAAAATTCACCGGAGAGCGCCTTGCCGCTGGCCAGGAGGCTTCATAATGACAGCTGCTTGGGTATTAGCACGGCGTGAATTGGTGCGTTTTTTGCGCCAGCCAACCCGACTTTTTGGTTCATTAGCGCAGCCGCTGATGTTCTGGCTCTTTATGGGCTCAGGTTTTGCCGACAGTTTTGCTCCCGCTGGACAAAGTAAAGACTACGGGGAGTTTTTCTATCCCGGCATCGTTCTGATGTTACTGCTCTTTGCCGCCATTTTTTCCACCATCACGCTTATCGAAGATCGCACGGCCGGTTTCTTACAAGGGGTACTCGTCGCTCCTGTATCGAGATTGAGTATCGTGTTGGGCAAAATAGCCGGTGGCACAGCTATCGCGCTGATACAGGCCGGCATCTTCCTGCTCTTTGCGCCGCTGGCTGGAATTTCTATCGGGTTATCGAACTTCGTCGTAATCATCGCCTTATGTATAATCATTGGCCTTGGTTTTACGGGGTTGGGTTTTATCGTGGCTTGGGCGATGGATACGACGGCTGGTTATCATGCAATTATGAGCGTCGTATTTATACCAATGTGGTTGCTGTCGGGAGCACTTTTCCCCATAGAGGGAGCTGCTACATGGCTGGAGTGGGTCATGCGCTTCAACCCGGTCACCTATTCAATGATCGCTCTGCGCACGGCATTTTATACGGCCCCTAGCGCACTGATGGCGAATGCCGAATTTGTGCTGGCCCTAGCCCTGACGGTTGGGTGGACGGTGCTGACAGTAACTCTCTCGCTATTGATGGTGCGGTGGCGCAGCGACGTTTAGAACTGGTAGAGCATCGCGTAGACGGCGACGCCGCTGACGGAAACAAAGAGCCATACTGGCCATACCCATCGCGCCAAACGGCGGTGGCGATCAAAGTCTTCGCGCCAGGCGCGCCAGACGACTAGGGCGACAAGGGGGGCATTGAGCACTGCGAGGATGACGTGGGGGATTAGGATCGCAAAGTAGAGAGGGCGGGTCCAGTCGTGGTGTGGGTAGGGCACGGAGCCGACGTGGTAGTGGTATACGAGATACGAGCAAAGAAATAGCCCGGAAGAGACCAGAGCTGCCAGCATAGCGATTTTATGTCGTTGGCGTTGTCCGCGGCGGATGGCGATATAACCGAGGATAAGAAAAAAAGTGCTCGTTACATTGAGAGCGGCATTGATGTCTGGTAAGTCATTTGCTGTCATTGGGTTAGCTCGGTAGAGGAGAGGGGAGTCTTCACATGCAGATCATTGATGCGCATCACCACCTGTGGGACAAGAGTCGTTTTGCTTATAGCTGGCTAACGGAAGTTCCAGATATAGACCGGAACTTCCTCATCGCCGACTACGAAGAATCTATTAGAGGAACGGATGTAGTCAAATCAGTACATGTACAGGCTGATGTCGATCCACCATTCGCCCTACAAGAGACGCGTTGGGTGCTCTCCATGGCTGAGGCGAATACCCCAATCGAGGGGGTCGTGGCTTGGGCTCCGGTAGAGGAGCCTGGCCTAGAGGACTACCTCGATACACTCGGGGAACATCCCAATCTCAAAGGATTTCGCCGCTTGCTACAGACGCAGGAGGCCGATTTCTGCCTGAAGCCGGAATTCATAGCCGGTATGCGCCTATTGGCAGCGCGGGGTTATAGTTTCGATCTGTGTATATATCACCCGCAGCTATCCTCAGTCGTCGAACTGGTGCGGCAGGTGCCGGAAATGTCTTTTGTATTAGATCACGTTGGCAAACCCGATATTAAAGCGGGGGCCATGCAGCCGTGGAAAGACCAATTGCGCGAGTTGGCTGCGCTGCCCAATGCGTGCTGCAAGGTTTCTGGGATGGTGACAGAGGCAGATCCTGGGAGTTGGACGTCAGAAACATTGCGCCCCTATATTGATAGTGCTATTGAGGCATTCGGTTTCGAGCGAACCATGTTCGGAAGTGACTGGCCAGTATGCTTGCTTGGAGCTAGCTATGGTCAATGGTTGGAGACTTTGAGCGAAGCGGTGCGGGGGGCGAGTGGCGATGAGCAGGAACAGCTTTTTTACCGGACAGCAGAGCGCTATTATCGCCTCTAATCAGGCCTCTTCTTCCTCCCCCTCGTCGTCATAACCCATTTTCTTGCGCTGGATACGGCGTGTACGCTTGCTTTCTTTCTCGGCTTGTGCGGCCATTTGTTCTTTTTCTCTATCTAATTCCTGTTTTATCATCTGATCGTAGTACGAACGCATGCGGGCTTCGCGGTCCTTGAGTGGGAAGACTACTTCGCTCAGGTCCGCAACCCTTACCTTGCGCCCTTCCATGCTATCGCACAAGTTGCCCAATTGGCTTTCTATTTTAGTTAATTTGGGGCGCAGTTCGGTCGCTTGGTTAGTAAAGGCGAGGATTGAGCGTATGCACATAGCAAACCCACCGATAATAATAATGCCGGCGATTACTTCCGTGCTGAGTATGC
>JBLHGI010000356.1:0-5931 GCA_047616505.1 Planctomycetota bacterium | reverse complement strand
ACTAGTGGCGGTATTGGCGGAAGGTTTTAAAACCAAAATCCTCTAGGTCTTGGCGTAGTGGCGCGACGACCTCAAAGGCGGATGACTCGGAAGGAGCTGGGGGCGGTGCTGTCATAATGCTCATATGTGGTCTCTATAGAGAAAGAGCTTGAGTGTTTGTTTATAGAGGCTGCCTACGACCTGCAGGTATAAGCAGACAACCGCTATAAAATCAATTCGCTACAACGTTCGCACCTCTCGTGATAAGGTCCGCACTTCGGGTTCCATTGCCAAGATGGGAAACATATTTTCCATCTGCATGGCAAACTGCTGTTTGAGCACATCTTGGGCATCGCCGAGTGCATCGCTGTTTAAGTAAACGAGTGACTGCTTTAAATGTTGACGCGCTTTTTTTATTTGCCCGCTGGCCGAATAGAGTCCGGCTAGCCAGGCGTAGTTCTGACACTGGCGCGTTTCGAGGTTGTCGACATTGCACCAGAAGGCCCAGTACTGTTTGCCGATCAGTTGTTCGGAGACTTCCTTGAGTGTGGCCATGGCTGCCGGCGTTGTATGCTCGGCGGCGAGCTCGAAGAATTTGATCGCCTTGATGCCGTTTTCGCACATGGCGTGGGCTACGCCGATTTCGGAATAGAGCACGCAGGTGAGCCAGGTGTGTTTCTTTTCTAATGCTTTGTAGATGACCAGCGCCTGTTCGCCCTGCATGCGCTTGAGATGGCAACGAGCTAATTCTAACTCGGCTACGGCTTCGTAGGGCGTGTTGCGCGCGCGGTCGCGTATGCGTCGCTGTTCGGCAAAGAGGTCTTTTTCGGGTGCCAAACTAGTGCGGATGGCGGAACGGCGCAATTGGGCCAGCAAGTTGTCTGGTTCACGCTCGATGACTTCGTCGAGCAGGGCTAGGGCGCGGTCGTAGGCGCTGCTTTTTTCCTCCAGGTCTTCGGCTGAGCGCGCAAAGGTATAGGCGTCGGCCAAGAGCATGGATACGAGGGCGTCTTCAGGCGCCAACTCGCGGGCAAGGCGTCGAGCGTAGCCAGCAGGAATCGTCGCTGCTCCGTTTTTTCCATAGTGTCGTCGGGTAGATCACTCTTGTCCGCTAAGTCCATATGCAATTCCTCTCGCAGAGGCTGGCGCTGGCGCCACGTCAGATAAGAGCGGGCGCGGTTGCGAGCGATCGTCTGTAACCAGCCGGCAAAGAGCGCGGCATCTTGTAAGCGGCCAAGGCCAAACCAGGCGCGCAGAAAGACTTCTTGTGCGAGGTCCTGTGCGCCGGAAAAGTCGCGTATAATCGCGACTACGGTAGCAAAGACGGTGGCTTGATAGTGCTCTACTAACTGGGCGAAGGCCCGTTCGTCGCCGCTTTGAGCTAACCTGATCAGCGCTGCTTCGTCGAATGTGTTTTTTTGTGCTGGTATGTTGCTCATAATAGACAAGACCGTATGGGGCGTAAAAACGTGACATGAATCAGTAAGAAATTATCGATTAAAAATTGTAGAGTAGGGCCAATACCGCGTAGGATGGGGTATAATGTCAAGTGATATACTCGTTTGGGTGGGGGAGGTCTGGGCACTATCTCGACGGAGTCTTTGCCCCGAAACCCCCGGCTTGCCCCCATCGCTTTTATGCCCCAGAGGGTACCGCTGGCGCTTTTACACCCGGAGGGTGACGACTCCCCGCTGCCCACCCACGCGGCCTTTTCCCCCGTCCGCCCCAGGGCAAAGATCCTCTGGGACAGCGCCCAGTCCCCAAGCCGATCAGATATATTTATTGGGGTGATTAGGGTGAGGAAATCCTAGGCTTTATTCAAGTGTGTGGATTATCCCTACTCTATTTATTGCACTCCATGTTCTGAGTTTCTATCTTGTGCGCGATATATAAACCATAACGCAAATTATTTATAGCGGGCGAGGGGGCGTATGCAAAAGGGCTATTGCTGTCTGAGGCCCGCAGGGCCGAGTTGCAATCCCTTTTGCATACGCCCCCTCGCCCTCACCCCATAAGAGGACAAAGATGAAAAAAAGAGTGCTCGTAACGGGTGCCGCCGGTAAGATCGCCGGACAGGTACTGCCCGCTCTGCGCGAACGCTACGATTTGACGCTGCTCGACGTGCGCACGACCGATCGCGACGGTCAACATATGACAGATGTACAAATAGCGGACCTCGTCGACGGTGATCGCGATGCATATCGCCACCATTTTAAAGACATCGATGCCGTAGCGCATTTTGGGCATATGGGCTCTACGAACCCTGCTGGGGCGGGACAAGACGCGCGCTTTCGGGCCGAAATGCAAAATGTGGAGATGGCCTATAATATTTATCGAGTAGCTTTAGAAGAGGGTGTTGAACGCGTGGTAATGGCCAGTTCCAATCACGCTGCCGACTATTACGAATCGCTGATCTTAGATGGTGAGATGGACTGCGTCGATCCAAATAGCCGCGCGCAGTCGGACAATTATTACGGCTGGGCGAAGGAGACCTACGAGCATTTGGGATTCGTCTTTGCGGTGGGCAAGGGCAATGATCGCCCCTTGCCCAATGTGCAAATACGCATCGGTGGTCCGCGCGAGACGGACGTCGGTGCCTGCACAATGGGCGATTTGCGCTGCATGCGCCGCGCTTTAGCGGCCTATCTCAGCGAGCGCGATATGCAGCAGCTTTTCGTCAAGAGTATCGAGACGGAAGATATCGCGGATGTGCGGGGCGTGTCGTTCCAAATATTCTATGGCATTAGCGATAACCCGCACGCCTTCTGGAGTATTGCCAACGCGCGGCAGGTGATTGGTTATGCGCCGGAGGACAATAGCGAGCGCCGCTTTGCCGATATAATTGCCCGGCACTTGGCTGTGGCGCAAGAAAGAGACGGGTATCCGGAGCAAGAGAATGGCTGATGAAATAAAGGGGCCGATCCGTCTGTCGATTCTCGACTTGGCGCCGATCCGAGAGGGTGGCGATGCAGCGGCGGCTTTCGCACAGGTCCGCGCACAGGCGCGGCACGCCGAGCAATTGGGATATTACCGCTACTGGCTGGCCGAACACCACAATATGGGCGGCATCGGCAGTGCAGCGACGAGTGTGCTGATTGGGCACGTGGCCGGGGCGACTACAACAATGCGCATTGGCTCAGGGGGTATTATGCTGCCGAACCACGCCCCTTTAGTTATAGCCGAGCAGTTTGGTACCTTGGAGTCGCTCTATCCAGGGCGGATTGATCTGGGGCTGGGGCGCGCGCCGGGGACCGATGGACGCACGGCTCAAGCGCTGCGTCGTGAGCGCACGGGCAGCGACCAAGATTTTCCGCGCGATGTCATCGAGCTGCAGTCATATTTTCGTGCGGCCCAGCCAGACCAGGCCGTGCGCGCCGTGCCAGGGGCCGGGCTCAACGTGCCGATCTGGCTCTTGGGCTCGAGTTTATTTAGCGCGCAATTGGCTGGTATGTTGGGGTTGCCCTATGCGTTTGCGGCGCATTTTGCACCCGACTATTTGCTGCAGGCACTCGAGGTTTACCGCAGCGAGTTCCGGCCTTCAGAACAACTGGCTCGACCCTATGCGATAGTGGGCATCAATGTGGTGGCGGCCGATACGGATGCAGAGGCGCGCCAGCTCTTTACATCGCAACAGGTGACGTCGGTGCATATGGCGCGCGGTGAGCGCGTGTTGTTGGCGCCGCCTATAGATTTTATAGAAGGCTATTGGACACCGCAGGAGCAGGCAATTGTCGAGCACAAACTACAATATGCTTTTGTCGGTTCGGCGGAGACGCTGCGCAGTGAACTCGCGGCGCTTGTTGCCCAGACGGGAGCCGATGAGTTGATGACGACCGTGCGCATATATGAGTCAGATGCCTGTTTGCATTCGCTAGAAGTGTTGGCGGATGTCTTAAAATAACGCGCTGTTATTACGCGAAGAAAATTAAGAGCATGCCGACAAAGCCCTTGCAATGCGAATCCTCGCCTATTTCTTACGGCGGGTCGATGGGCACCGGCTGGCGCTTGGGCACGAGCGGATCGTAGATGAAGCCTTTCGCGCGCTTTTTAAACTCGCTGCGCGCCGTTTTTATTAGCTTGGTATCCTGGCATAGATCGACGGCCGAACCGGCAAAGACTTTCGCTGTTTGTAAGAGCGAGCGTTCGGCAAAGGGCATAATGGCCTGCGCCGACATATCGCGATGGTGTGCTGGGGTGCCCTGTGTATAACAGACCATCTGGAAGCGCCCCATAGGCGCCAACCAAGAGACGTTGTCCTCGTCGGTTGAGCCGCGCATTTGCTCGCCGCTGCCAGCGGCAATTGCTGTGTCAAAATCTCCCTTGTAGCCTAGCTCTTTTACTAAGTCGCGGTCTTTTTTTGTCACGGTAGGCGTGCCGAAGAGGTGCAAATTGTTGCGCACAGCTTCGCACATTGCGTCGTTGGGCAGGCGCGGATAGACGGCGGTGATGCGCTGCCATTGTACGCTGGTGCCCGTGGCCAAAGCGGCGCCGCGCGCGCAGTCGTTGAGGCGCTCGCGGACTTCGTCGACTTCCTGGCGATCCTTGCCGCGCACATAGTACCAGATTTTGGCATAACCGGGCACGACGTTGGGTGCGTCGCCGCCGTTGCGGATGACGCAGTGGATGCGCACGTTTTCGGGCACGTGCTCGCGCAGATAGTTGGCGGCCACGTCCATGAGCATAACGCCGTCGAGGGCGCTGCGGCCCATATGGGCGCTGGCTCCGTGCGCGGTTTTGCCGGCAAACTCGTAGACTAATGAGTCCATAGAAGAACCGCCGAAATTGTTGACGCCAGAGCTTGAGCCCGGGTGCCAGGCGAGCACGGCATCGAGATCTCTAAAGGCGCCGTCGCGAGCCATATATACTTTGCCAGCCAACGTCTCTTCGGCCGGGCAGCCGTAATAGACGATCCGACCTTTTGAGTTGTCTTGTTGTAGAATTTCTTTTGCAGCGACCGCACCTACGGCCGGGGCTACGCCCAGGAGGTTATGGCCTCACCCGTGCCCCCAGGCGCCATCGGCGGCACCGCAATTGGGTAGGGCATCGTATTCGCCGAGTAGGCCGATGCTGATTTTTCCAGATCCCCAGCTGGCTCTGAAGGCGGTGGGGATTTTTTTAAAGGGGAATTCAATGTCGAAGTCATTTTCTTTTAAGTAGGCGGCCAGGCGCTGTGAAGACTGCTCTTCGCGGAAGGGGCGCTCGGCCCAGGTGTGGATCTGGCGCGAAATGGCGCGCGCTTGCGCGGCTTGAGCTTGTACTGCTTGGTCTATGCGTTTCTTTTTGTTGCGAGCGTTCATCTGCAGAGTTTCTCCTCGGCGGTGAATTTTCTATTATTCGTCCTGACTATGATACGGTACAGAATACCCTTGTATCAAATGTAGGCGCGAAGTCCAGCCGCCGTAAAAGCGACAGCTCACGGTGCCATCTATTTCGCTGAAGGCGGGTACTTTGTAGTTGGAAACGGGCGTTTCTCCTGCGGCTTCTTCCCCTGCGCGGTTCCAGATAAAACCTTCGTAGAGCTTGGGCAGCCATTCTGGATGTTGGTTTAGAATTTCATTGTAAACCAACATGGAACTGGCGACTGCGCTGTGCGGGGCGTCGGGCGCTTGGCGAACGCAGTAGAGCGCCAAGCAGTCGGAAAGGTCTACATGCAGCCCAATGGGGCCGGGATGACCGACGTTGCGCGTGCCCTGTTGCGGGAGCAACGTCGGTGACATAGTGAACTCGCCCGGCTTCGCTGTTCTGTGTCACGCCGGTCCCCAAGTGAGTGCAGAGTCCCCAATACAGCTTTTTCAGGTCCTCTGGGGCATAGCCTTCTGTCGGCATAGCGCATAGAAAGGCAAAGCCCTTGCCCTGTCGCAATTTGTTTAGAAGGCGATCCAAGGTCTCATCCAATGAAGGTATTGCAAATTTTTTTTTTGTGATTTCGGCGAGCTGTAGTCCGCGCTCGTT
>JBLHGI010000355.1:0-5950 GCA_047616505.1 Planctomycetota bacterium | reverse complement strand
CGTTCCTACTCCATCTTGGGCATCCCTATCGCTCATCGCTCATCGCTCTCCCTCAATATCTATCGTTAGCAAACTAGCTGTGCAGCTCTCAGTGCTGCATAATTGACCAAGGCCACCAGCGACTCATATGGCATGCGCGTCGGACCGATAATACCAATAACACCCAAACCACCTTCGACTTCATAACTTGCAGTGACCATGCCGCAGTGGCGCATAGCCGCCAGCGGATGATCTTCTCCAATGGTGACGACAACGCCACGACGTTCGCTCATGAGATGAGCTAATAAATCCTTCTTTTCAGCTAAGTCGACCAAGCCAGCGACGCGTAACGAATCGCCAAATTCTGGTTGTAGACACAGATTACTGGTGCCTGACACGTATAAGAGGTCGCCATTAGTCTGGGCAAGCGCTTCAATTTCATCAACGACGGCGCGCAACAGCTGTGGGTTTCGCTCCTCTAAGTTCCGCAACCGTTCGCGAACGGTGTGGCGTATCTCGGCGAGATTTAACCCATAGAGCCGCTCGTTAAGCAGCCGATTCATCGTTTCGAGATCTTCACGAGAAAGCCCAGAGCCCACTTCAATAACCAAGCTTTTCATGAGCCCTTGATTGATAGAAACGACCAGCAAGAGTCTATTTTCTGCGAGACTAACCAACTCGATACGCCCGAGTACGCCCTGTTCAAAGCGCGGCGCCAAAACTAAACCCAATTGTTTAGATACGTCTCCAATAATATGCGCCAACTGCGCCATGATCTCCTGCATGTCCCCTTCGCACAGCTGCGCTTCGAGTTCTCTGCGCAACACGGCCCCCCCAGCATCTAATCCCAATGCCTCTTCTGCCATACACTGAGTGACATAAAAACGGTAACCCCGCTCCGTCGGCACCCGGCCGGCCGAAGTATGCGGCTGGTGGACATACCCCTTTTCCTCTAGGCTGGCTAGTGCATTGCGGATAGTCGCTGGGCTGACGCCCAAGCTATAGGACTCGCCCAATGTCCGCGACCCCACTGGCACCCCAAGAGCGATGTGCGCTCGCACGAGAGCCTGCAAAACCTGGATTTCTCGGCTGCTAATCGACTTGGTTTCCATCTGGCTACGGTCCGTCTCAGAATCTGCGTCTGTAATAGGGGATATCTAACAAATGATAAGGGCACAACAGCCCTTGTCAAGGCACTATGAACATACTGTGAATCATCTTTCCCAAGTTTTTTAACACATCGGCATCGACAATGTTCTCCAAGTACTCCCACCCGAGGAGCACCGCTCCTAATACAGGTGGCAACCGAACAGGTTTCATCTCTACTTGAAACCCCTCTTCGCCAATGCTGCATCTACTGCCATACGTAAGCGAACCGCCCCTCCAATCACTCCACCACTAATAAGCCAAGGAGGAAAGGGTCTCTATAGACCTAAGCTGCGCGCAACAGCCATTATACGGCCCCCTGACCTATGCCAGCACATCGCACGAGGTCTTCCGGCCATCTATTTATCTCCCTTACCAGCAACAGCCAACACGGTAGGAGTTAAGGCCGCGATACGCGGCCGATCAATAGCGCCGCCATATACCCCAGGAACAATATTAACAAAAATAAAAAAGGGCAGCGCCAGAATGGCACTGCCCTTTTTATTTTTCGACTGATCCTGGAGCGAATATTGCCTAGGCCATTTCGTCCAGAATCTTGTCGGCTGTATCCAGCCGAACTTCAGCTCGGTCGTAAAATCCGCTGCCCACTCGCTGACGGGCATCGTCGACTTTTTCAGCGCGCACCTCTGGCACTTCGTCCAATTGCTGGCGCGCCACCCGGAAAGTTCCAATGTCGGAAACGGCCTCTTTTAGGCCATCCGACTCAAGGAGGGAGTCGGCGATCTGCTCGCGCACCTGGCGCGAATCGTAATAACCGGACTCAACCCGTTGCTTAATCTCGTTTATGCGAGGATTAGTTTCTGTAGCTTCCGAACGCGCCAAAGCGCTAAGGTCGGAAACATCCTGTGCCCCTTTCGAGATCTCGACTACGTCGTCGGCGCGCTCACTCTCATTCTTGCCGCGAGCTGGCGCGTTGCGTTGTTGAGCCTGCGAAATCTTCGGCTGATGCGATAATCCGTCTATCCGCATCTTCATTGCCTCTTCTCTAAATGGTAAACCCGCTTCTACTACGTATATCGGCACCCTTGTACAAAACTTTAATCTTTTTATACAAAGATCTAAATATAGCTAATAACCGAGCCGAATATAGGTAAATGCAAAATTATAGACAACCTAGCGCCTGCCGTCGTATAGATTGGCCTCTGGTGCTCGCGCATTCTGATAGCCGCGCGCCGCGCGCCGCCCCCGGCCGAATTGGCGAAACTCATCGCGGTTGCGCTTGAGCATTTGCTCAGTAGTATGCTGAGTGGCTTGGCGCTGCGCCTGCAAACGTTTGAGTAAGTCGCGCATTTGCGCAAAACGCTGTTCGATATCGCTTTCTCCGCCAGAAGACCGAGGCAAATGCTCTTGGCGCAGACGCACTTCATCCATCAGTTTATGCATGCGGGCAAAGGCATCTTCTAAGCCGCTGTCATCTTCGCCTTCAATACAAGCGCGCTGCATTCTACCAACTTCATACATTTCGCGATAGGCGCGGCATTGCTCGTCGAGTAGTTCAACTACTTCAGCATGGGTACTCATAGCCATTATCCCGTCAAAGCTAGTCCAGCAGTTGCGTTGACTCCTTCACCCCCACCGGGGCCTCCACTATTGCCCTGTATGATCTGCTCCCAAGCCCCCAATAAATTCTCCATCAATTTGATCACTTCTTCGATCGGCTCAGTTTCCATATGCACATTGGCGTGCACTAGACGCCGATACGAATACAAATAGAGGCGCTGTAGGTTAAGAGCCAATTCGTCGCCTTGATCCAACAGTTTCTGATCTAGCGCATACGTCAGTTCAAGAATGATATCCTGGGCGCGTATTAGGGCATTCCCCTTGCCCTCCATATCCTTTTGCTCTAAGAATAGCATTGCTTTTTTCATAAAGCGGATAGCGCCCTGATAGAGCATAACGATGAGTTTGCCCCGGTTCGCTGTCTTGATCTGCACCTGATTATACTGCTTGAAAGCCCCTCTATTCATACTCTCTCATCTCTCTCTGCGGTTATCGACTCAAACCTGCGAGTTGGCTGCTGAGAAAATTGCCTTGCGACTGGAGGGTCGAAAGAGTCCCTTCCAAAGAAGCAAATTTACCGACTAGATTTAGTCGCTTCTGCTCAACTCGCCGTTCCATATCGGCGACGCGACCATCCAAATCATCAATCGTATCGTCAATTGCCCGTCCGCGATTCTTGATCGTACCATCAAATGCATCGGTGATATTCTTCAGTTCGTCTGTCAACAAACGGCCGACGCCAAATACGAGGTCGACATTTCCCTGCTCAGCCCCTTCGGTCGCCAGTTCATCATCGTCCATATCGACTCGCAGCGACAGGCCTTCGACATTATCGGCACCAATCTTGCCCGTCAGGATACGACCAAAACCATCAGCTTCTTGACCATCAATCGTGCCCTGAACATCCTTACCCGCAAATTCTCCGGCACTTAGACCTAGACTCGCAATATCCGATCCCAGACTGAATCCGTTGCGATCGCCAAAACCATTGTGCTCAATGGACAGGCGATTGTCTTTGTTAACAGCGGTTATATCTAGCCCCAAACGACCCTCTGTCTCGACTTCGATACTACCAAAGTTAAGACTCCCCCCCCCTTCGTTCTGCTCGATCAAAGTCAGGGTCAGGTTGCTATTGCCCACCTGGTTGTCCACTACCACGATCCGCCCCTCGGCATCAACGCTCGCGCTGACCTGACCACCAAACATACTGCGAACCTCAGAGAGCAAATCTCCAACGGTCGTCGTAGTGGCATCATCAATAGAAAAAATGCGCGACACGCTATCACCATCGTGCGTAGTGCCATTGACCCGAATCGTATCGCCGTCCTGTGTGCCCGCGCCAAAAATATCGGCAAAAGCCTTTGAGGCGAGCAACGCGGTATTGCCGTCTAACGTATTGGCGATACTGGCACGCCGAACCTCGGCCACTTCACTAGAGAGCTCCGCGTTGACCTTTGAGACAATATCGTCTAGGCTCGACCCCGCCTTCAATTCAATCTTGGCCGGCTTACCCGTCACCTTGTCGACGAGATCCAGCAGCTGGTCTTCAGCCAAATTGCCATTTACTTCTAAGCTACTCAACAGCGATGCCCGAGAAGCATTTTGCGTAACTTCGACGCTATAGTTACCGGGTCGGGTATTAGAATTAGAGGAAACAAATTCTACGCTCTTATCAGACGAACTACCCTGTGCGACAAAGAGCTTACGCACATCTTCTAAATTTTCGTTGAGCGCTTCGGTCAGCCGTTCATCGTCTACCTGCAAATGACCGTTGCGGTCGAAATTGATACCCACCAATACGAGGGCATTAAACCCCTCGTCTAAACCACTAATTTGCGAGGTAACAATCGAGCGCAGGCGCGTCTGTATAGCGAGTATTGTCGAATCGCCAGCCAGCGGTCCACTGCTCTGCGAAGCCTCATCAAAAGTATATTGTTCATTGAGCAGACTCATTGCCGTATTAAATGAATCAACAAAGGAGCTAATATTTTCGCGCAGAGCCGATGTATCGTCTTTGTTGACCGTGATCTCAACTAGCTGACCCTCTTCGGCTTCTAATAGATCGAGGGTAACGCCCTGTACGGCATCGGTAATCGTATTGGTAGAGCGGCTTAGCTCGATACCGTTTATGCGAAGCAGGGAATCCTGCCCGGCCTGCAGTTCCGCAGAGCGTGCATCCACCCCCGTTGTCGTTCGCGCCATCGCACCCAGCGCTAGGTTGCCATCCCCTTCGTTATTCGCCCGTAACTCCAACGTTAACTCGCTCGCCCCCGCTTCGTCATCGCGCAGAACAATGCGCCCCGAGCTATCGACAGAAGCCGTAGCGTCACTGCCAAAAGCCCGTTCGACACTCCTGAGCAGGTTCTGTACCTTGATATTACCACTTGAGATAGTAAAGGTACTCGAGACTTGGTCACCCGCTTTGTTGGTACCGCTGATCGAGATGGTATCACCCGCCTGTACGCCAGCCCCGAAAATATCAGAGAAACGCGTTTCAGCATCTATTGCGGTCGGATCCTCAATAACTCCAAGCGCATTGAGCACTCCGCCATCGTCGACAAAATTGGCCGTACCCTCAATCTCCAACTCAAAGGTAGCCGGCCCAGTAGCATTGACCGTAGCCGTAACGCCAGTAGGTGCAGCCGCATTGATCTTGTCGCGGATATCATTTAGTGAGTCAGACGCCAAGTCAATCTCAACCTCAGCGTCGCCAATCGTTACAGTCCCAGCGGCGGTCGAACTAATCAAACCGCCAACTATATCCGCATCGCTGGCTAATTCATCCGTCTTAGCCCCGCTACCCGTATCGTGAATTAACACCCCATTTCCCAGCAATTGGGCATTGGAAGTAAGCACCTGCCCCACGCTCTCAAAGGCATTATTCGAACCGACTAGCACACCAATAGACTCGAGCACATTACCGCTGTCGACGAGATCGGCCGTGCCATCAATACGCAGCTGAAATTGGGCATTGCCCTCCTCATCACTCGTATTGATTATCGTCGCCGTCACACCCGCAGGAGCCGCATCGTTTATTTTTGTTTGTATATCGGTTAGGGAGTCTTCAGCTAGATTGACGGAGATGCTCTCGCCACCAACCTGAATAGTGCCAGTTGACCCATTGGCCAATCCCAGCAAAGACCCCACAGCCGTAGTGGTGCTGACAAACTTATCGCTCTCAGCCCCCGAAACAATCGAGTCCGCTAGGCGACCGCCACTAGCTAAGACACCGACGCTTTCTAAAATACCGCTATCATCGGCAAAATTCGCAGTCCCTGCAATCTCTAGCTGAAAGCGCGTAATC
>JBLHGI010000354.1:0-6038 GCA_047616505.1 Planctomycetota bacterium | reverse complement strand
CAACCCGGTCAACATTTGCATTACAAAGGGCACGGAAAAACCGATCCACATCAGCGGGTTGCGAAAGAGCGGTGGAAACAAGCTATCGTCGGCGCCGCGCAGCACTTCTAACGGCAATTGCGTCAGCGGAAAAACGAGCCGTTCCTGTTCGACCCATGGACGACGAAAAATGACCATAGTCGCAACCATTAACAAATAGACGGCCAGCATCACGCTCCCCCAGGCCAACATGGGTATGATCCAAGCTTCCCAAGGTAGGCGGGCCCCATCGGGCAACCCCTCGTAAAAATAGCGCGCAACCTCGGGGTCGCGCGGAGCCAACCAACTCGGAATGAGCGGCTGCACCATTTCAGCCCAGCGATTTTCCGGCGTCGCATAATAAAAAGGGCGCGTAAGAATGTGAAATAAGTTCGTTACCAATCCCCAGGTGGGAATCGCCGAAGCGACAATCATCATCACATAGATAACGACCATCTCGCCCGCGCGCAGTGCCCAAGGCCTATAGGACATTTTTAATAAAGGATTAAAAAGACCGACTAGGAGCAGAAAGATCATCATCGCGCCAGCCGTTATGTAGTCCGAGGTCAGACCGGCATTTTGCAGCACTAAAACCGAGTAAGGGCAGGCCAAATTAATAAAAAAAGCCAGCAGAGTACCGATGACCAAAGAACGACCGCTAACTTCGGGGCCAGCTATAGAATCTTCAGACAACGAGCAACCATCCTCTCTCGTTTGCATTACGGGCTCCCAAGGTAAGACCAAGGCGCCATAGTGGGCAAGCGCTTGCCCACAGCGGCACCGTACCCGATTTTTTGCAGTCTACGAACATCATGTTTTTTACAATAGGACTGGAGGACACACCTTGGACGCCATAGAAGCCATCGGCGGTAGTTTGCCGCTTTCGACCGAAGTATTCGCGCAGCGGGCTCACGCCTATACACTCGACCCCAACCGCAATCCCCTCAAGGAGGTATTGGACCAAGCCAAATCGATCGAAGAAACACCCCCGCTATTGGGCATTTTCAACGACGTGCCCTGGCATAGGTTCCGCGAGAGCGAAGCGCACGCCTGGGCCAAGGCTGGTTTTTCGTGGATCGTCAACGATGCCGAACACTCGCAGTGGGAAGGTTGGTACGGCCGCGAGCAGAACGCCGCCGAGTGCCGCCTCGGCCTACTACCCGTACAGCGACTGCACCGCGAGGCGCGTTCGGCGCACGGCGACGTCTACCAGCTGGGTGCACGCGCCAGCTTGCGCCCTTATAGCACGACCTACGAAGACGCCGAGCGCTATTTCCGCGCCGTCAATTTTCCCGTTCCCGGCCAGGCGACATCCGACGATCGCGGCGGCTATCCCGTGCGTAGCGGTGACCGCACCATGATGTTTACGCCAGACCAACTGCGCAATGCCGAAACCGAAACGCAGGGCTGGATTCAATTTGAAACCGCCGAGTACATTCTCGACAAAGATATGCGCGACCGCGTGCTCGATCTGATGGCTGCGCAGGGGCGCAACAAGGCCTGCGGATTCGTCGGCCCCTTTGACGCAATCTTGCGCGAGGGCGAAATCCCCGAGATCAACGACGCCGTCAACGAGCTCTTCCGCGAGGCCGCTAAGCGCGGCATACATATGGGCCGCGTAGTCGGCTCGGGTGCGATGGAAGATCCCAAAGACATCGAAGACGCCATCGTCGAAGCCCTGGAAAACGGAGCAAGACTTATCTCCGTGCACCCCATGACGAGCGATATGACCTATCGCGGCGCGGCCTCTATGGCTGCTCCGTTTTTCGCCGCTGCGAAGCGCTGCGGTTTATAACGTGAAAATAACGCGTATCGAGACCCTGCACGTAGGGGAGTTTAGCAATATCCTCTTCGTGCAGGTGCATACCGATACGGGCTTGGTCGGCCTCGGCGAGACGTACTATACGCCGCAGGCCACCACCGCCTTTATCCACGAAGTCTTAGCCCCACTGCTCTTGGGCCACGAAGCACTCGACATAGAAGGTCACTGGCGCCGCCTCTACGACGCCACCCACGTCTATGGCAATCGCGGCAACGAGATGCGTGCTATTTCCGCCATAGACGTAGCCCTTTGGGATCTCTTGGGCCAACAGGCCAAACTGCCCATCTACCGCGTGCTCGGCGGCGCTAGCCGCGAGTCGATCCGCATCTATAACACCTGTGCCGGCACGCTGTACGCCCGCGCAATCCCCGGCGTTGCACGTGTCGGTTCAGCGCAAGTAGCCGATGGGCGCTACGAAGATCTCGACGCCTTCCTCAACCGCGCCGACGTCCTAGCGCGCGACCTGCTCTCCGAAGGCATCACCGCCATGAAGATCTGGCCCTTCGACGCCTTCGCCCCCGCGAGCAGCGGCACGTATATCAGCTACCCAGACATCGAGAAAGGCTTAGAGCCCATACAGAAAATTCGCGATGCAGTCGGCTTAGAAATAGAAGTTATGATGGAAGGACACGGCTTCTGGAAGCTACCGGCGGCCGTGCGTATTGCCGAAGCGCTCGAGCCCTACAAACCCATGTGGTTAGAAGATTTTATCAAACCGGATAATGTTGCCACGTTGGCGCAGTTGAGAAATGCCACCTCCATACCCATCTGTGGTTCGGAACTGGCACTGACTCGCTACCACGCCCACGAGCTTTTAGAACAGCAGGCCGTCGACATTCTCATGACAGATGTCACTTGGACCGGCGGTATCACGGAAAGTCGCAAATTGGCGGCCCTCGCCGACACCTATAATTTGCCCTTCGCCGCCCACGACTGCACCGGGCCCGTAACGCTAATGGCATCAATTCATCTTTCTATCCACTGCCCCAATGCCCTGATCCAAGAAAGCGTGCGCGCCTATTACCGCGGTTTTTACCAGGAATTAGTCACCGAGCAACCGCGAATTGAGAATGGCCGCGTCTACGCACCTGAAGGTCCGGGGTTGGGCACGGCACTGCGGCCTGAGGTATTCGAACGCGACGACTTGACAACGCGAACATCCTCCTCCTTATAACACAGCCAATACTTGCTGGAAAGAACCAACACCTCTATACTTTAATAGCCTCATAAACAGGTAACGATTCAGGAGTTTACATGCGCAAAGCACTTTGGGGCATCGCCCTTTTCCACTTCTTTTCTACGTTGGCATCCGCTCAGCAACTCAGCTACGACCCCTTCTACGTACTGCCTAGTCAGAAGGGTTATAAAAGCGTCGATTTAGGTATAGACAATGCCGATAGCGGCCGCTTGACCGATGCGACGAGCATCCTTTTTATGAGCAAGTTTACGCCCGACGACAAGGTAGAAGTTGGCGCCCAGCTCACCTTTGGTTTTCTCGACGATTCTTCCTCTAATTTTGCCGCCCTGACGGTAGGTGGCAAATACGGGATAGGGGAGCAACGAGCCGTTAGCCTCAACCTGGTGCTTCCCGCCGGCGACATTGACGACCCAGGTATTTCCCTCGGCATTATGAACACGTTGATGCTAAGCGATAAGATCCGACTCAACAAACAACTCTTCGTCGGTTTATTAGATGGCTACACGAATGGAACGGGCATTGTAGTCGATGCGCTGATTGAACCCGCGCTCTTAATCAGCCCGCGTCTAACGGCCTATCTCGACTTTAAAATAGCGAGTAACACAGACGATTTGGGCGATTTTCTCGCCGTGGACCTAGTGCCCAATATCGATTGGATTATGAGTGATGGCAACGCGCTCAACTTCAGCCTCAAGCTCGGCCTAGCCGGCGACCGCAAACGCCAGGAAACGGGCATGGCGATTACTCTACTCCGCAATATGTAAGAACACAGAACAGAGTACAAGAAACGGGGAGCAGCTTAGAACTGCTCCCCGTTTTTTTATAAACCAGTTTCTTTATTCGCGAACGAAACGGGGCTGGCCACAGCCGTCGTTGACCACATACGATCGCGCGGGAATTTCGGCGCGATCGGGTATGAGCAAATCCAGTTCCGAAGCATTTTCAATAATCGTCCCCGCCCCCACGCGCACTCCCTCTCCCAATTGTACGCGCCCCGGGCGCTCGCGACCGTCTTTTATCGTGCCAATAAAAACCGATGCACCCACCCGGCAATCAGAGCCCATTTCAACATAACCGTGTATCTCGGAATTGGCGCCAATAACAGAATGATCTCCCACCATCACAGGGCCAAACAGGCCCGCGTCCGTGCCGACAAAAACGAAATCGCCGATAACGGGGTGCCGCTGTTGCACTTTGTCGCTAAGCCCGCCTAGCGTACAAGGGTACATATGGCATCCCGAACCAATAATACCCGTCTGACCAGTCGTCATTCCCCGGTGCGGATGATCGAGGAAGTTAGCGTCACCAATTTGTGTTTCCGGATGTAGATCCGCCTGGTAATAGCGCCCAGCCAACTCCGAGATAGCCCGCGGCAAGAGCGGCACTGGCTGGCGTGCCAAACCCGGATCATCTGCAACGGCATCGCTACGCGTCAACGCATGTGCGATATCGTGATAGAACAGAATACGCCAACCTGGATAGGTACTCATTACCAGTTGCATCTGGTAATCATAAATAAAATCGCATTCCAAATCCTTGAGGAATTGGCGATAGTGCTCAAAGTCGCGGCGGCGAATGGCTTCTTCTAGTTGGCCCGTAAAGTCAATGCGCAGCAACTCCTCACGTGCGATACCACAATTGTGCAACAAATAGGCATCCCAGACGGCCGGATCGCGCAGCGCGGCAAAGCGATTCCAACGCGCCCTCAGCTTCAGACGCGGCAAGTCCCACAGCAGCGCAAAAGAGCTAGCCAATGCCTGCTGCTCGATGCCTTCGTCTTCCCCTGCAGCCAACAGCGATTGCGCCACCATGGCGTAGAGGTGATCGGCAACCTGCCCAATGGACTCGCTCAGGTCCCCTTTTTTATGCTCTATACCAACGGCGTTATGCGAACCAGGTGCCACGCATTCGAGTAAGTTGCCCAACAGGGTCTCGACCAAATCGCGATTGACGAACCCGCGTCCAGAGCGCTGCGAAAGGATCTGCGGATCGATCGCATCAATGCGCAGCGCTTCGATTTCCTCATCTGTATAGATGGGCTGCAGATGCGCGACTAACAGCGTTAACAGCTCTTTTTTCTTGTTCTGATAATCGGCGTCCAACAGCGTCATTTTACTCATAGAAATCGTTCACTTTGCCCTTGCTGAAGCAGGTATAGGCTTTAGTTTCTAGTGTATAGAAAAACATACGTACGGCGCGTCTCGCCGCAATATCAGCGCAATAACCGGAGCTATTCCGATGCACCCATTCGAAGATATCACAGTGGCTGAAAATGCCGTGGGCATCCACTGGTTTGGTCAGAGCAGTTTCGGGCTCAAAGATACGCACGGCACCATCGTCCAAGTAGACCCCTACTTTCCGCGCGAACGCCCTTCAGAGCGTTATATTCACGCGCGCCCACCGCTGCACGAAGCGGCCCTGCGCACGGACTTTATCCTGCTCACCCACAACCACGGTGACCACACGTGCATCGAGTCGATCAACCGCATTCGCACCTCCTATCCAGAAGTGCGTTTCATCGGTCCAGAAGAAAGCATCCAAGCCGTACGCGAAGCCGGTATCGAACCATCTCTGACCACCATTGTCAGTGCCGGCGACTCTGTTAAAATGGGCGCGATGCAAGCCCATACCGTCTGGGCAAAACCACCACAGGGATTGCCCGAGGACGAAATTAAACCGCCGGATGTCACCCACCTCGGCTACGTAGTAGAAGTCGGCCAAGTGCGAGTCTATGTATCGGGCGATCCGGTCAACACTTTCGGCGACCACGAGGAATTACTGCAGCCCGTGCGCCAACTAAAACCCGATATAGGTCTACTCACGACGCACCCCAACGAAGGGGAATTCCCCTACTTTGATGGCTCGGCCAAAATTGCCTCGGCACTCGGGCTCAAAGCAGCCGTTCCCGCGCACTATTCTTGTTTTGTGCGCCGCCACTATGATGCGCAGGAATGGGCGACCCATTTACAAGGTGTCAGGCCGCTAATAATCCCCTATAAT
>JBLHGI010000353.1:0-6050 GCA_047616505.1 Planctomycetota bacterium | reverse complement strand
CGTTGAATAGTTGATGATGCTTAATACCTATGGTTTCCAACAAATCGACCGAAGCCCACAACTCCTGATCTAGCAAGCTCTCCTCGAAATCACCATTGGCAATTTCGAGTTGTCCCCCTAAGTCCCGAGCCAATTTAGCTACGGACTCAGGTAGAACCATCAGCTCATTTTCTATAGTTGAATTCTCATTCAAACGAACGTGCTCCCTCGATTCAAGGCGACCACGTGAAAGTATCTTCGTGCCAGTTTCCGATCAATCGCGGCGGATCACTCCACTCTGTACCTGGCCCCAAGAAATGGCCACTAATATCGACTTTCCCATCAAAACCTTCCCACAAGGATTGAAATTCCTCTTTTAGTAATTTCTCAATCTGATCCCGTATGCCACCGGCATGATAGGCCAATACTTCCTCGGCCTCTCCACGTGCCACTTCCTCCGTCAGATGTTTAGCCATACCACCACTAGCGACGAAACTAAACTCTATTCGCGGCTCATCGCTGAGCATAATCTCAACTCGATAAGCCGGATAACTCAAGCGCAGAGCCATCACCTCCAGTTTAAGACGCAACCAATCGGCTTCTAAAATAGGGCGTTCGGTATTCAAATCACCCCAACGCAATTCAGCTTGGGCCGGCTGGCTACTGCCCACCAAAAACACAGCAGCCCATATAGAAAGATATAGGGTAAATTTCAGCATGGCCATTCTCTCTTTCAAAAAAAAACCGGCCTTCTAAAGGCCGGTTTTACACTGCAATCACACAAGCAAAGCGGCAAAGAGCCCGCATAGGTTTTAGCTGCGTGGCGCGAAATGTCTTTCTATAAAACCGACTACATCGCGAAACGAAACAATCCCAACAGGGCGATTTTCCTCATCGATAACAGGTATGTGGCGAAAGCCGTGTACGCTCATAAGATGCAGGGCATGCTGTATGGCCGTTTGAGGTTGTAACGCCGTTGGATTTGCCGTCATTAGACTTTCGACAACGATGCGATCAAGGTCTTTTATCAGACCAGCCACCTTATAAAGAACATCGCGCTCAGTAAAGATTCCAACGAGTTTTCTGTCTTCATCCACTACCTGCACACAGCCGACATTTTTCCCCTTGAGTCGAGCCATAACTTCAACCATCGGCGTAGATAAATCTACACATTCAGCGGGTCGCGGGTTGAGATGAGTCAGCGGTTCGGCGAGTACTCCCAAAGTGTCAGCTTCACCCTCTTCGTAGAGGTGTGCTAAACTTCCTCCGCATTCGGCACAGGTATCTGTCCCAGCAATATTATCGTGTGCACAGGATGGACAAATCAAAGCAAACCTCCCGTCATTCTACAGTCCAAGTATCCCCAGAACTGAAGAGGGTTTTCAGGTCGCCTTCTCCCTTATCAGCAATAGATTGCTGGACCTGGTTTACTAACATATCGGTATAGGAAGGGCGGTCGACAGCGCGCAATACACCAAAGGGCAATGGCATACTTGGATTCTCCATACGGCTTAGCATGTAGGCATAGCTCGCATTATCGATATCCTCGTGATGAACGACGAGTTCGCTCTCCTTTGCATCGGCTAAATTAACCACTTCCGGCGCCGTTCCATTCATGCGGATCGCCTTGTCTTTCTCCTTGCCAAAAATCAGTGGTTGGCCGTCTTCGAGAAAGGTGATATTATCGTCGCGCACGTCTGTGTCCGTCGTATGATCCCACGCAGTTGGGTTAAATACGACGCAGTTCTGATAAATCTCTACAAAGGCTGTGCCGCGATGGGCAGCGGCACGACGCAATACTTCACTAAGGTGTTTAGTATTGGTATCCTGGGTGCGGGCTACGAATGTAGCCTCGGCACTGAGAGCAACCGAAATGGGGTTCAGCGGATAATCGATGGACCCCATTGGAGAAGATTTAGAACGATGCCCCTGCAGCGATGTCGGTGAGTACTGTCCTTTAGTCAAACCATAAATGCGGTTGTTGAACAGGATCACCTTTAAATCGACATTGCGGCGCAGACAGTGCAATAGGTGGTTGCCACCAATGGACAAACCATCGCCATCCCCCGTTATGACCCAAACACTTAGGTCGGGATTAGCCGCTTTTATACCCGTGGCAACGGTCGGCGCGCGACCGTGAATCGAATGGACACCATAGGTGTTCATGTAATAGGGAAAACGACTCGAGCACCCAATGCCCGAGACAAATACGATATTCTCTCTGGGCACTCCGATTTCGGGCAAAACTTTTTGCATCTGCGCCAAAATCGCGTAATCACCGCATCCAGGACACCAGCGCACTTCCTGGCTTGAGACAAAATCTTTGCGCGAGAGGGGCTGCGGTTCTGCGACTTCACTCATATCGTATATCTCTCCTGCCCTAACCGAGCAATTCCTGAATTTTGGCAGCGACTTCGCGAATCTGAAAAGGGCGTCCCTGCATTTTGTTTAATTTGACCACGCGCACTGGAAAATGCGCTTGTAACAGAAACGAAAGCTGTCCCATATTAAGTTCTGGCACCAGGACCTGTTTATAGCGACTGAGGACATTGCCTAGGTTTTTGGGAAAGGGGTTGAGATGGCGTAAATGACCACGGGACACGCTTAACCCCTGTTGCTGACAGCTGGTAACGGCTTCGCGGATGGCCCCATAAGTACCACCCCAGCCCAGCACGAGCAGGTCGCCCTCATCGGGTCCGTCTATGCGCAAATCGGGTATAAAATTAGCTATGAGCGCAACCTTTTCCGCACGGGTCTTTATTATGTGCTCATGATCATGTGGATCGTAAGAGACATTGCCCGTCCCATCTTGTTTGCCCAAACCGCCAATCCGATGTTCCATGCCGGGCGTCCCTGGCACAACCCATGGTCGTCCCAGTGTTTCCGGATTGCGCATATAGGGCTGATACCCTTCGGGATCCGTTCGGTAACTCGCCTCAATGGGCTCAATCTGGTCTGGATCGGGAATTTTCCAAGGCTCCGAACTATTGGCGATAAATCCATCCGTCAGTAGAAAGACCGGTGTCATGTGCCGTATGGCAATTCGGCAAGCCTCTACGGCATAATCAAAGCACTCACCAGGGGTCGCCGGTGCCAACACGGGCACCGGACTCTCGCCATTGCGCCCGAAGAGGACTTCAAGCAAATCCGCCTGCTCTGTCTTGGTGGGCAGTCCCGTACTGGGGCCACCGCGCTGGACATTGACGATTACCATCGGCAATTCCATCACAACCCCAAGGTTGATCGCCTCGCTCTTGAGCACAACACCTGGCCCACTACTGGCCGTAGCCGACAGCGCACCGGCAAAGGCAGCCCCTATAACAGACCCCATAGCGGCAATTTCGTCTTCAGCCTGAAACGTGCGAACATTAAAGTTTTTGAGTGCGGCCAACCCTTCGAGAATAGGACTAGCTGGAGTAATGGGATACGAACCATAGAAGAGTGGCAAATTCGCTTTGCGTGCGGCTGTAACTAAACCGTAGACGACCGCTTCATTACCAGTAATACGGCGATAGACACCGGAGTCGACCGCTACGCGGCTCGGCACATTTATACGCGTCTGAAATGCCTCTGCGGTATTGCCGTAATTGAAACCCGCTTTGAGCGCACGCGTATTGGCCTCGACGATTTCGGGCTTTTTGGCAAATTTACTCTCATAAAACTTGATCGTATTGTCCAATGGACGATCAAACATCCAGTAGACCAGGCCCAACGCGAAACCGTTCTTACACTTGTCCCTACCTTGCGTGGTCAAACCCTCTATACCTTCGAGGGCGTTGCGCGTAAGTGTTGTTAGTGGAACACGGTGTAAGTCGTAGCCGCTAAAAGCATTTTCTTCCTCGAGCGGGTTTGTTTCATAACCGGCCTTGCGCAGGTTGTTGCGCGTAAAGGCATCGGTATTGACAATGATAATCCCACCAGGTTCGAGATCGGCCAAATTAGCTTTTAACGCCGCGGGATTCATCGCCACTAGAACCTGCGGCGAATCACCAGCCGTATGCAGGTCATCGGCCGAAAAATTTACTTGAAAACCACTCAAACCCGGTATCGTTCCTGCTGGAGCGCGAATTTCAGCGGGAAAATCGGGAAAGGTAGTTACATCGTTGCCCAAGATGGCCGATGTATTCGTGAACTGATCTCCCGTCAACTGCATTCCGTCTCCCGAATCGCCGGAAAACAGGATAACAACGGATCTGCGCTCGTCAACGAAGCCTTGAGCGTTAGAAGAGGCCGGAGAGGCCGTATTTTCGGCCATTAAGTCTGGACCTCCTGATTTATAGATGTAGTATGGAAAATGGGATAAAACCGAAGCACGGTTTCAGGGGACACTTTAGGCCCCTTCTTTAGTCGTGGCGACGCGATCGGGATCGGGAGGAAGATTGTATACTTCCCGGGGAAATTCGTCGGTGAGAAAGCGGATGACTTCGTGCTGCTGCAAATTGCCCACCACATGGCCTTGCTCGTCGAGGATCGGCACATTGCGATAATGCCCCTCCTCCATTAGCTGCAACGCCTCGTTGATGGATCCTTCGGGCCGCATGACCTGAGGATCTCGAGTCATAAAATCGGCAACGGGCTGCTGCCATGTATTTGGATTATCGGCAATCTTAGTGAGCACGTCGCGTTCCGTAAAAACGCCGAGTAATACATCACCTTCAACCACCAGCACAGCACTCACTTTGGATGTGCGCAACAACTTTAAAACATCGGCGACAGAGGTCTGAGCACTGCTGCTTACAAAACCACTCAGGTCTAGCCGAGACACGCTCATTTCGCGGAGTTTTTCAACGATTTGCATAGTTTGTCCAAATCTGGGGAGCCCCACTGGCCCCCACTTAATTCCAAATATACAGGTGCCCCCTGTCGCGTCAAGCAGTCTATTTTCTACGTTGCGTAAAAATGCGGTTCTCGGAGCACCTTAACCCCGTCCCTATACGCGAGGTCGACCGACTCCTTCTACCCGTTGCCCCTTGTCAATATTCAGCAAAATACTGCACGAGGCCACTATATCCGGATGGTGATCTGCCACTAAAATAGTGGCTCCTCCTTCGAGCAAAGCGATCAAAACATCCATCAGCAGACGCACTTCTGCTGGATGCTCACCGAGAGTAGGGTGATCTAAGAGCACAAAATCACGAGCACTCACTTTGCTGCGAATCATAGCCAATTGCAAACGCAACCCCTCCCCCCATTCCAGTTGGCTTACGGCCTGACCTAAGCGGACATGGCCAACCCCGCATGATGCAAAAGGCGACAGACGTTCTGCAATTATGCGCTCTCGAGTAAAGTGGGATTGTGCATGCACCGCCTCCATTTCAAGGACTTCTGCTATATTCGCTCCCCGATAGGTAATTTCGAGCACTTCGCTTCTAAAACGCCGTCCCTCGCAGGCTGGACACAATAATTCCATATCCTCCGCAAACTGCAAGTCGTAGCGCACGCACCCTCGCCCTTCGCACGCCGGACACCGCCCCCCCGGTTTTTCCACACTAAAAAATTCTGCGGGATAGGAGCGGTCCATCCCAGCCGGTGTTTGTGCAAATAACTCTGCGACGCGAGAGACCAAACCCACTTCTTGTAATAGGGTTCGCTCGCGCAAGATGCGAACCGGAAAATGGACCCGTATCCGCCCCTGTAACCACTGTGCGTGGTAGTCTTTTCTATTCCCTTTCAGCACTGGAAGAACTAGATCTCGCAGGAATTGTGTTTTACCCCCACCAGACTTTCCCGTCAGGCCAATCATAGCCCCTTTCGGCAACGGCAGGTCGACCTCCCCCCAACTACCACTTCCTCGCAAACCCCACTCCTCCTGACTGGATCGTACTACCCGCCCCTCTACGCCATGTATCAAGACCTCTGGACCAATGCTTTTTATCGTCCCCTCTTCGCACTCCCATACGGCATCGGCAGATTTCAAAAGCTCTGGAGCAGCATCCATGATAACAAGCGTATTTCCAGCTGCTACTAACCGCTTTAATGCCGTCACCACACCAGCTCTCTGCAGCGGATCTACAGCACTGACAACCCCTGCAAATAAATAGAGAATCCCGGATAAACCAGACCCTACACAC
>JBLHGI010000352.1:0-6052 GCA_047616505.1 Planctomycetota bacterium | reverse complement strand
AGGACCTCGACGCGCACACGACCATTCTGCGCATCGGCATTGATCGTGAGTCCTTTACAGTTTTCTAGCTCCAGCGGTTTGAGTGTCACCTGCCCGATCTGTTCGAGTGGTTGTTGTTGCGTCGGCAGGTCTGTCTTTGCCAGCGGTGCGATACCGGCAAAACGATCGCGCGGCAGCACGGCGAAGCCGACACCACTCGCGTGTTGATGGTTGTCGGCGCTGGTGGCCCCCTGCGAATAGCCGCCATAATAGAAGCGCATCTCATGGTCGAGTACGACGGGCGTCGAATTGGTAAAGATCGACCCTGAGTCAAAACACCCCTCTGCGCCGCGCGGTAAAAAGAATTGCTGGCGAAAGGGCCGTTGCCAATCCAGTCCATCGCGGCTCAGCATGAGTTCAACGTCGATTACTCCGCCGCCTGCAGCTCGATCCAACAGCTGGTTGAGACAGCAATACAGCCCTGCGTGATAAAAGACGGGTGTCGTGTGAAATTCTACGTGCGGCGCGTCGTCGTCGTCGGGAGTACAAACGACTTCAGGCGCCGACCAGTCGATGAAGTTTTCACTTTCTATTCGGCCCATCGCGTGTTTCCAGCGCATGCGCCCATCGGGCCCGTCCAGCCACATTTTGCCATACCAAGCATAGACCTCGCGCACGGGGTCGAAGAATACATCGGTGCCATCACTCATCGATAGGGGGATGGCCCAGGGGCGACTCGTCTCGTCGGTAAAGGGCACTTCTTCGGCCCATGGGCCGTAGGAAATCTTGGACAGCGGCGCTCGCTCGTGTTTCTGCCAGTGCATGCCGTCGGGCGAGAAGGCTACGCAGAGGCCGGGGTACTCGCCCGACTCTGTTTGCGCCCAGTCAAAATAGGCCATCTTGTAGCGCTGTCCTGAATCCTTTGCGCGCTCATCGACTAACACCGAATTGCAGTAGCGGAAAGAGTGTCCACCGCTGCCGATTAGCACGATATTTGTGCGCTGTATATCGCCAAAGGGAAAGAAATCTAGCGCCGGTTTTGTAAAATGGATGCCGTCGTCCGACTCGGCATAACAGACTACGCAGCCGTAGCGTCGATCCGGAGCGCGATCCCCTGCAAAGGCCTGATACCAGAGTTGGTAGCGACCACTCGTGGGGTCGCGATAGATACTCGTCCAACCAATGGCCACTTCCCACGGCTCACTTGGCGCCAGTACGGGGTTGGCCGCATGGCGTACGGGCGGGTTCAGTGCGCGCCGCGTGCCCGAGCGATAGAGCACATGGTGGTCGTCTGCCATTAATAACGTGCGTCGCTGTTCCATATAGTTCCCTTTGCGCTTATTGTGAGTTCGCCTTTTGACGCGGTCTACAGAATTCCAGTTTGACCTAATAAAAATAGACACTTATACTCAAGTGGCTCCCCGAATTTCCATCGTGAAAAAAGGAGACTTTCATGGGACAGATCACCGTTTATCACAACCCCAACTGAAGCAAGTCAAACGGTGCGCAGGATATCCTGCGCGACCGCAACGTCGAGTTCGACGTTGTCGAATATATACAGCATCCGCTTGCTGAGAGCGAGTTGAGGAATTTTCTCGAGCTGCTCGCGGTCGAACCCAAAGAAATGCTGCATCCCGGGTCCTTTGCCAAACTCGGCCTCGATATAGATGATTACAACACGGCCGATGCCTTGGTCGCTCTGCTAGTAGAACATCCCGAAGTGATGAATCGTCCCATCGTCGTATATGGTAACAAGGCCGTAATTGCTCGTCCAGCGGAAAGGGTGAACGAGATCCTCGACTAATACGCGCCCTGGACGCACAACAATCACGCACAACAATCGATTGTCTCGTTGTCGCGAAAGGCAACGAGACGACTTTTCTTATATAGCCCCCCTTGTATTATTCACTCGCAATCCGGGCAAGAATAATGGTTGAGACGATCGCAGCGATGAAACGGAGAATAGTGCTTTTTTTAGTGCGGGGATTTCCACGGTTCTTGACGGTGATTGTCTTCGTGCTCTCGGGTGCAATGACAGCGGCCTCCGCTGACGAAACACCCCCTGCAACGGTTACGATCCGCGCCGGAAACTTACCCGCCGTCAGCAATGCCAGCGCCGGGGCTCTCGCCGAGCGCGCCGTGCTGCGCGTCTTTTTAAAACAATATCCCCAATACCAGATCGAACCCTTTGCGATGCCCAAGATCGAAGGGCACGCCATGGATACGGGGCCGCTGATGGGCATTGCCTCGGGCAACCCGCCGCACGCTATCTACGTCAACTTCCGCCAGTCTTCCAGCTATATAAACCACGGCTTCCTAGAACCTTTAGAAATCTTGCTCGCTCGCGTGCTCAGCGCCGACGAGCGCGTGCGCCAGGACGATGGCGCCGGCCATTGGTTGGCCGACCCGACGGCTGCAGAAATCGAGAATGCGTTAGAAACCATTCTCGATCGCGTCGTCGAACCCGTCTGGCCCGTTATCTATCGCGAGGCCGACAGCGAAAAAGAGGGAATCGAACCGGGGCGCCATATTTGGGCGATGCCGACAACGGTGCTGGCCAAGGCCCTGCTCTTTCGCAAGGACGTCTTCCAACAGGCCGGTCTCGACCCGCGCCAGCCGCCGAAAGACTGGGACGAATTATTAGAATATGGGCGTCGCATCAAAGCGCTGCCGGGCAAATACGGTATCACCTTTTCCGGCGGTCCCTATATAAGCTACGGCGCCTATAGCTTTTTGGCGTCCAACGGCGTCACCTATATGGCGCGCGGCGAAGACGGGCGCTGGCGCGCCTCCTTTAATACGCGAGCCTGCGCCGAGGCGATCTACTTTTTGCTGCGTTTGGTAGACGAGCCTTTCGAAGCCAATGGCGAGACGTTCAAAGGGATCGCCTATGTCGCTCTGCCCGGTAACGACGCCAGTCTCAAATGGCAGCGCGGCCAGGTTGGCATGCAGTTTACGGACTTGGCCGACGAGATGCTCGCCTCGATCAACCCAGAGCTCGTCGGCATCGCCCCCATTCCCAAGTCGCCGCGCGGCACCGGCGGCGGCGACCTCAATGCCCGCATGATGGGTGTCTTTCGCCAGACGACGCCGGCGCAAAAACTGGCCGTGATGCGCTATATCTGGTTTGTGACCAGCGACGAGGCCAAACGCATTCGCACGCGCGTCTTTGTCGAGAGCGGCTATGGTCGTTTTGTGCGCCCCGATCTCTTACGGCAATTCGGCTACGAAGATATTCTGCGCCAAGTGCCCCCCGGTTGGCAGAACACCTACAAGACCGCACTGGAATCGGGCGTGCCCGAGCCCTACGGAAAAAACACGCAGTTTATCTATAACAAGGTCTCCGAGCCGATCAACTGGGCTTTACAACAACCGCTCCTGGAACTGAGCAAAGAAGATGCGCTCGACCGCATTGAAGTGGGTTTAAACGAATACGCCGAGCGCGTCGACAAGTTCTTGCTCGGCGAACTCAGCGAAGAAGAGTGGACAAAACGCCGCACGGTTGGTGCTTCCGTCCTGCTCTTTATCGTCGTGGTTTTTGCCGGTTCGCTCATCTGGGTATGGCGCATCTTCACCGCCGAAGAAGCGAGCCGCGGCAGCACGCGCGGTTGGTGGCATTACCGCACGGCCTATGTGCTGATTATGCCCGCTCTAGGCGTGGTGCTGTTCTGGCAGTATTTGCCGCTTTTAATGGGTGCCCCGCTGGCCCTCTTCGACTACGAGCTCGTCATCGAATCGAAGTTTGTCGGCCTCGATAACTTTGCCACCGTGCTCTACGATAGCCGTTTTTGGGCTTCGCTGAGCAGGACTTTTTATTGGGTTTTGCTCACGGTGGGTCTCGGTTTTTGGCCGCCGATCATGGTGGCTGTCCTGCTCGATGAAGTGCCGACAGCAGGTCTAAAATATTTTTTCCGCACCGTCTTCTATTTGCCTACCGTCGTCAGCGGCGTCATCATGGTCTTTCTTTGGCGTCAGCTCTACGAGCCTTCGGAGTCGGGTTTCTTTAACCAGCTCTTGCTCATGCTCAACGAGCTCGGTCCCGCCTCGAGCACGATGATTAAACTGTTGGCCTTAGGCGCGTGGTTCTCGCTTATCGGCCTCGTCATATCGATGGCCGTGCAGCTGCGCGAGCTGACCTGGTCCGTGCGCTCGGCTATCGGCGGCTTTGGTGGAGCTCTATTGATCGCCTCGCTGATGCCGCTCGTTAGTGCTTGGAACGGTCCCAGCGACCTCATTATCGAGATTCGCGGTTTGGACCCGGATGCCGTCCGTGGGTGGGGTGGCCTCGGCGTCTTTTTTAGCAATCTGGTAGGCTCTTTTTCCGTCGAACCGCTTTCGTGGGTCGACGATCCGGACTTGGCGATGCTCTGCGTCGTATTGCCCACCATCTGGGCTACGGCTGGCCCCGGCTGTATCATCTATTTAGCCGCACTCAAGACCGTGCCCGAAGAGCTGGTAGAGGCCGCGACGATGGACGGTGCTGGTGTCCTACAGCGCATGGCTTATATCACGCTGCCGCGCATCAAATTTCTCATTCTGATCCAGCTCGTGGGGGCCATCGTTGGCTCCTTTAAAGGCGGCACGGACTTTATTCTGGCGATGACCGGCGGCGGCCCCAACGGCGCGACGCGAGTGCTCGGTCTGGATATTTTCGAGCGCACTTTTATGGAACTGCACTACGGTCTTGGTGCCGCTATGGCCTGGGTGCTGGGAGCGATGGTTATCGTGCTGACGGCCTACCAGCTCAAGCGCATGTCACAAGCCGAATTTTCTACAGCGGATACTAAATGAGGGATCTATGTCTGTCTTAACCAAAGTAGAAGCCAAATCCCTCAAGGGGCGCATGATACAGGCGTCGGTGCTCGTCGTGCTCCTGTTGGGCGGCACGACGATGGTCTATCCCTTCTTGCTGATGCTGTCGGGGTCGGTGCGCAGCGAGATGGACGTGGCCGAGATGGACGTGGTGCCCGCCTATATGCGCAACGATGAAGTGCTGGTGCGCAAGTTCTTAGAAATGAAGTACAGCCACGACGTCAGCACCATGAATCGCATGCGCGGTTATCAGGACTTCAGCTTCTCGCTGGCGACGCTGCCCGAGAAAGTCGTTGCCGCGCGCATCGAGGATCTAGAGCGCTTTGCCGGGGAAGAAGAAATACCTCGTCACTGGCAGATTCTCGGTGGCACCAAACTCTTAAAGCGCATCTCGTCGGCCAATCTGCGGCGTTTGCGCACGCGTGTGAGCGAAAGGTTTGGCGGCGATTTAGCTGCGCTGGGCGAAGACCTCGGCGCACCGCTCAATACGTGGTCGCAGCTGACGCTCAATATCCCGGAGTGGACGATTGCGCGCTACGACTATACGCCGTCTGTGCTCTACAGCGAATACTTCGCTCTTTTAGAAGAACGCCCGCTGGCAGAGCGCGCCTTAGTATCCATCTCGGGCACCTTTTTGCAAAATATTGTCGCGCCGCTCTACGGCACGGAAAAGACGGCGGACTACAACGCGGCGCACGCCCGGCCCATCACGCGCTTTGAAGATTTCACTTTGCCGCGGCGTCTGCCCGGTGCCGACGAGCCGCTCCTGCGCCAAGAGTGGCTCACCTTTGTGCGCGAGATTCTCAATGTATCCTTTATCCGCGCCGAAGCGACCGACGCCGAGTACCAGTCGTTTCTCAACGACAAATACAAAGGCCGCATCGAGCGCTTAAACGAGCGCTGGGCAGGAAATTATACAAATTTTGCGCAAATAGATTTGCCCGGTGAGCGCACGTGGGTCGCTTCGGCGCAGCGCGTGGACTACGAGGCATTCTTAGAGCAGATCCCCGATGCGGCGCTCTACTTAGTAGGGCCGGAATACGCCTGGCGCGACTGGCTGGCGCAGCAATACAGCACGCTTGAGCAATTAAACGCGCGCCACGAACGCCGCTATACAAACTGGAATGCAGCGATTGTGCCCATGGTCGAGTTAGAGCTTTCCTACGCGTTAGCCAATAGCTCTGATTTGCGCTGGGAATTTGCTAGTATCAATTTCGTCAACGTGTTCTACGAGCTGTTTGTACAGGGCCGCGCCTTTCTC
>JBLHGI010000351.1:0-6089 GCA_047616505.1 Planctomycetota bacterium | reverse complement strand
GCTATACTGTAGAGTAAGCGAGATAAAATAAATTCCCCCCCTATAATAGATACGGAACCTATGTCGGTCCATATTCTGATCATTGACGATGAGGTTATTGTCACACGCGTATTAGCCCAGCTACTGGCCTTAAGTAATTACAAGGTGACTGTAGCCCTTTCCGGCGAAGAGGGTCTTAAGCTATACCGAGACAGAGAAATAGACTTAGTCATTGTCGACATCTATATGCCGGGGATCAACGGGATAGAGGTGATACAAACCATCAAGAACGATTCGCCTGACACGCCGATCATCGCGATCTCTGGAGGGGCCTTAATCGGCAAAGAAGACCTACTTTACCATGCCAAAACCATAGGGGCCGATTACGTCCTAGAGAAACCGATTGAAGACCAGACCCTAGTCTCGGCTATCGAGGGAGCTCTCGGCCTTTCTTCGCAGCAATAAATACGAAGACCTGCCCCTAACTATGTCAAAGCCTCCCCCTAGTGTAGCACAGATCGCCCCTTTGACTAGTGTAGCACAGATCGCCCCTTTGACGGCCGATCAGATCACTCAATTTAAACGCGATGGTTATCTAGTCCTACCCGCCGCTCTCGATCCCAATCTCTGTCAACGAGCCCGGAACGAAATGTGGGCTGCGATTGCAGCCTATCTACCCCGCATGAAAAAAAATGACGACTCCACGTGGAGTCCACTCAGCGAGGAGGAAAGCGCCCACCTAAAAGCGCAGCGCCCAATAAACGGCGGCGATCCCTACTTCGCCGGAAGTGATCACAAGTTTTTTATCCGCAACGGCACAGAAGAATGGATGCTCGACCTGGTACCCCGCGCCCTGTGGCGAATCGCCGAGCAACTCCTTGGCAACGGCTCGGTCGTCTGGCCCGCCGGGCAAGACCAAGATGGCATGACGACGGGCCCCTGTTTTATGAGCGACGATGCCGTCGCCGGATTGGCCACTCACCTCGGACAAGAGACCAGCAAATGGGCAGAGAAAGCGTCTTTCACGACGGAAGAAACACTGAGCCTCCCCCCAACCGGACCCGTATGGCTTACTGGACAGGGCACGCGTGGACTCTATTGCACGCTGCCCCAAAGCCCATCTCCAGGTCCGGACTACCGCAGCGCCCATTCTGACGGCGCCTGTTATGGTCGGTTCCGTTTACAGATTTCGGCCTATATCGATGACTTACCACCTAATTCCGGTGGTTTTACCGTATGGCCGGGCAGTCACACGCGCATTTGGGAAGAACAGTGGAAGGCTTTTAAAGAGGGCGAAAAACATACAGACAAGCTTCTAAAAGAACGCAAAGCCGGTGGTTATTCCGATCCCGTCATTGGTCAAATCAAGACCGATACGCAACCCGTCGATTGCCACGGACCCGCCGGCACCATCGTCCTTTGGCATACCAAGATACTGCATATGGCGGGACAAAATCAATCGGACGATATCATCCGTCAGGCGGCGATCTACGGGTATCTAAAAACCACCGACGCGCTGCCCGACAAGCTTGTAATGGACCCTACAGACGGCGATATTTGGCGAGACTGGTCTGACGCCGTGCGCGCGAGTTCCACCCTTTCATAGGAAATAACAGCGGCGAAGATATAGCACCGGAGACTGCCCTACTCATGCAGAACCTATTGATTATCGGCACCATCGTTCACCACAATAAATACGGTTATCGCGGCGTTATTGCCTCGTTTGATCCCGTTTGCCGAGCCGACTCTGCATGGTATTCTAAAAACCGCACGCAGCCAACCCGCAGCCAACCTTGGTATCACGTATTAGTGGACGGGTCCGACGCGACGACCTATGTAGCGGC
This sequence comes from Planctomycetota bacterium, assembly GCA_047616505.1. Lineage (GTDB taxonomy): Bacteria > Latescibacterota > UBA2968 > UBA8231 > UBA8231. The sequence continues at coordinate 4,266 of JBLHGI010000351.1, read as the reverse complement.
AGAGAATTTAGAGCAAGCCGCCCGCGTCCATCCCATCCAACACCCCCTGTTAATTCACTTCTTTTTTACGTATTACAGAGGGCGCTATTATGCCCTAGCTTTAAATTGAGCGGGAATTAATTGCCCTACCTGCCGCTGCAAACCCACATTCCCAAGTATAAGTATATGCTTTATTTTTAATATACTTATATGCACTAATAGCGACCGTTAAGACCGCGGCATGAGCCTTGCTACCCAACCGGGTGTAGATCTATTCATATAAAAGCAAGGATCCATAGCTCATGTTCATCCTGCGGGATAGTCGCTCTACCTGGTTTCTCTACACTGCGTTGTTGGCCACCCTGACCTTCGTTAGTTTTGGCTCCCTCCTCGAACACCCATTTTCCACAGATGATTTCGCCTATCTAAGCGATGCGGCGGCCATGCGCCAAGATCCATCGTTCTTGCTATCGGCAAACCAAGCGCTGCCGGGGCGACCTATCGTCTCGCTCGTTTTCTTACTAGCCAACCTAGTAGGAGGCACCTCACCTGCCTTATATCACTTTTTACTAATAGGCCTGCATTTTAGCGCCAGTTTGATGCTCACCTACACCTTTCGCCGTCTTGGTGCCAATTTGGAACTTAGCCTACTCGGAGGCCTGCTGTTCTCCATCAACGTCGCGCACTTCCGCGCCGTCCAATGGATTTCCTGCTTAGCCTATCCGCTGGTCCTAATCCTTAGCCTAGCAACTCTACTACTTTTCAATCACTTCCTAAGCAATCGACGACTGCGCTGGCTGTTTGCGGCCTACGGCCTGTTGATCCTCGCCATCTTCACCCATGCCTCTGCTCTATCTGCAGCGCTTTTTTGTTCCTTTCTTGCTTGGCGCCACGGGCTAAATTCACGCGAGATCGCCCTCTATAGCGGACCGTTGTGTGCCGTGGCAGCAATGGGTGCAGGATTGATGTATCTACTCTATCCAGACACTCCGCAGTCACAAGAATTGCTCGCGGCGCCTAACCCGACGCTTTTATTGGGAAACTTATTTGAGGCTCTGAGCCGCTGCTTTACCGCATCGCATTGGCTAGTATCCTACGAAACCGCCTCCTGGGAATGGATGATAGGGCTCTTGATAGGAGCCGGCTTCCTTTTGCTATTAACCCGCAAAATATTCCCAGCCGCCGACTGGGCCGTCTGGACTATACTGGCGCTTTTGCCCTTTATCGCGAGGGAGGGTCACGATGTTTCCCGCTACCTCTATCTGGCCACTGCTGGCACATCGTTTCTTCTCGCCTGGCTCATTCACACCCTCATGCTGCACCTTGAGCACTGGTGGACCCCCAATATAGGGCGTCTCAGCGGTGGTGTGGCGATTGCCACGCTAACCATCACCAGCTTTATCGGCCTGCAGCGAGCCGAGGCCATATCCCTTTATTACGCCAGTCGCACTTATATCGCCCACGGTGACCAACAGACGAGCCTTGAACTTCTAAAGCGAGCTATTGCCCGCGACCCGCTGCGCATTCCGCCCGATGCTTATTTGCGTTTGGCCATCACTGGATTCCTCTTTGGTGAGTCTTCTCAGCAAACGCTGACTACTGGGATCTCAGCCCACCCAAAAGCTTCCGAATTGCACATGCTACAGGGAATTGCCGCCTTTCTCGATCGAGATACCCAGCGGCACTCATGGGCTGACGATCGAGTGCGCACTGCTCTTATGCAATGGGATAACCGCGAGTTATTACAAAACCAAGCTGCGCTAGCCTTTCACCATATAGGTCTTTTCCACAATGCCTCTGGCAAAGCGGCGTTGGCCGTGCCCGCCTTTGAAAGGGCCCTACGACTGCAACCGACGTACGCCCTGGCCTTGGCTGGCCTAGGGCAAGCCTATGCCCTACAAAAACAGCCAGAAAAATCCATCGACGCCTATCGAAAGGCCGTGCAACTACAGCCAGACCTGACCCAAGCCCAGCATGATCTAGCGCTCTTACTGATTCAGCGCGACGACCTGCCCGGAGCCACAACCGCCTTAGAATCAGCCCTAATATCCGATCCAAGCCATAGCAAATCCTGGTACATATTAGCCCAAGTGCATCGCATCTCAGGCGACCTAGATACCGCCCGCCAGTCCGTTCTACGAGCTCTGAAGGACGCCTCTTCCCCTTCTTCCTACTGGCACGAATACTGTCGCATCGCCGACCTCTACTGCATCCGCGACCAGCTAGATCGCGCCCTCGCAATATACCAGGATGTGATCCTTGCTCTTCCCGACTATGCCAGAGCCCATTTCAATCTAGGCTTGATCCACTACAAAGAAGGTCGCTATAGCAAAGCCGTTACCTCCCTGCGGACCGCTGTGACACTCTCCCCGAACGACGCACGGGCACAGCAGGCTCTCGAGGAAGCTTCCAAATGGTTGTTACAGACCTCGGCCCCACTATATTATCTATCGAAGCAGCCCCATGAGATTGCCGCTATTAATTACTAGGCTGCCGCCTCTAAGTGCTTAAATAGGCAATTAAAGAGCAAAGCTATACGAAAATACGTATACTCAAAGGATAGATCAGTGAAGACGAGGCGCTGACAGCAAAAATTCGATGAGATGGGAAGTAAATCGATTTAGTTTGATCACATATAAATAGAGGTCTTCCCCCTACCGCCTCTGGCAACGCACAGACCTAGGAGCTGATTCTAATCTCTCAATACCAAGAGCGGGACACAGACGCCGATGTAGAGGATGAAGACGGCGAAGAACGAGCCCTACCTCTAATGCAAAAAGTGGCTATTGTTATGGTCGCCTTGGGCGAGGAGGTCTCCGGCGAGATTATGAAACACCTCTCCGATTACGAGATCGAAGAAATTACGCAGGCTATCGCTGCGCTTAAGAATGTCAGTGTCGAACTCATGGACAAAGTCATAGAAGAATTCGAACAGCTTATGCTGGCCGGCGAATGGATCAGTCAGGGCGGCACCGACTTTGCGCGCGCCGCCTTAGAGCGCGCCGTCGGGCCGCGCAAAGCCCAGGAAATTCTCGAGCGCGTTACCTCTAAAGTGTCCTCGGGCTTTTACATGTTAAAAAATGTGGCGCCCGACCAAATCGCCCCCTTTATCAGCCACGAGCCCCCTCAAACCATCGCTCTAATCCTTTCGCAATTAGAAGCTCCGCAAGCATCGGGTATCCTCTCAAACCTTCCCGAGCGCCTCCAGGCCGATGTCGCCTTCCGCATCGCCACGATGGAGAATATCACACCCCACGTCATTAAACAGATCGAAGAAAGTTTGGAGTCTTCTCTGCGCGACATTCTCGGCGGCAACCAAGACGTAGGGGGTCCCAAAGTAGTCGCCGACATTCTCAACTTGACGGGATCATCCGTCGAAAAGAGCGTGCTCGACAATATGGATGCGCAAGATCCGGAAGTAGCCGAAGCCGTGCGCAACCTGATGTTCACCTTTGCCGATATCTCCAAACTCACGGACCGCGAATTGCAAACGCTGATGCGCGAAGTCGACCAGAAAGACCTCGTCGTCGCCCTCAAGTCGGCCTCCGACGAACTCAAGGACAAAGTCTTGGGCAATATGTCCGAGCGCGTGCGCACCTTTATAACAGAAGAAATGGAGTTCTTGGGGCCGATGCGCCTAAGCGAGGTAGAAGAAGTGCAGCTGCGTATCGTACAGCAAGTTCGACAACTAGAAGAGCAAGGGCAGATCACGATCGTGCGCGGCGACTCCGACGACCAATTCGTATAAGCGATATAGTGCCCTCACACTCTACTTTCCGGTAGATCGGTCCCAAATATTCGGCGTTATCTCATTGGAATATCCCGAAACAAAGGGCTTCTTTGCCGCCGTACTCTCATCGTATACATGGCGTTCTACCGCCCCGATATTGGCTCCATAAATATGGATACTAATCGCCCCTTGATCCGCGCTCGCATTGGATACTTTATGAATATCGCCGATGCGCGGAGATACGAGATCGACCCTTCCAGCATCTAACAAATGAATCCCCTTCGATCTCAATGATCCCGCCGTAGGGTCGAGATCGAACTCTTCAGAGGTTTCGGCACCCCGAAGCACACCGACCAACCCCCACACCGTATGATCGTGTATTGGCGTCATTTGCCCTGGCCCCCATACAAAACTCACGACACTGAACCGCTCCAATGGGTCGCAGTGCAACATTTTCTCGTCGTTATCACTAGGCTACCGATGAAACTAACCGATCCAGACCTTATCAACGAGATAACGAGCCAATGGCATGGCCCACGAGATAGCAACGGCAGACC
>JBLHGI010000350.1:0-6098 GCA_047616505.1 Planctomycetota bacterium | reverse complement strand
CGCTTCAAGGCTTCTAAGCGCAGAAAATCGCTGCGCCCGAACTGTTCCATCACGCCCGTGCCGCGCACTTGGCGCGAGGCCAACATAGGAATGAAGTAGAGCGCCACACCGAGCGATGCCAAGAGGGAAAAAACTACCGTCAGCGCCATATCGCCAAAGACCTGCCCAGCGACCCCTTCGACAAAGACAATCGGAAAAAACACCGTGATCGTCGTCAGCGTTGAAGCAAAGACGGCCGTGCCGACTTCAGAGGTGCCGCGCACCGTAGCGCGTATGATATCGTCGCCCTCTTCCCGACAGCGGAATATGCTCTCGAGTACAACGATTGAGTTATCGACCAACATGCCCACGCCCAGTGCCAAACCGCCAAGCGACATGATGTTGAGCGAAACGTCGTAGATAAACATCGGTGCAAAAGTCGCTATAATAGATACGGGAATGGTCAGGCCAATAATGAGAGTATGCACGATATTGCGCAGAAATATAAATAGGACCAGAACCGCAAAACCACCGCCGATCAGTGCGCTATTCTGCACTTCGTCTATAGAGTTTTTGATAAATATCGACTGATCTGAAAGCATCTCTAACTCAGCTTCTGCAGGCAGGCGGTAGCTAATAAAATCCGTCATGGTCAGATGGTGCATGGCCTGCTGAGCCGCCTCGATCTTCTGCTCCTGCAGATTTTTCTCTTCGCCCTCTTCGCCTTCTTCGCCCTCTTCGCCCTCTTCGCCCTCTTCCCCTTCTTCGCCTTCTTCCCCTGTTGCCGCCTTCGCCTCCTCTTCCTCTTTTTTCTCAATATCCTCTACATAGGCCTGCTGCACGGGCAAACCATAGAGGGCCGAGCGCACGCGCTCGGCGACGGCGACAATATTGGCGTCGGCCTCCTTGTATATTTCAATTTCGACGCTCTCGCCACCGTTGACGCGGGTAATAACCTCGCGGTCCTTATGGGCGCGATAAACTCGGCCAATATCGCGCAGATAGACATCGGCTCCATTCTGGCGTGCCACCACCATCTCGCCGATCTCCTCCACGCTCTGGAACTCGTTGAGCGTGCGGATTAAATATTCAACCTGTCCTTCGCGCAAGTTGCCACCCGGCAAGTTGACATTGCTCTGCGCCAGGCGGTTGTTGATCTGGGAAATATCCAAGCCCATGATCGAAATCTGGCGTTCGTTTAGCTCGACGTGGATCTCTTCTTCTAGCCCGCCTTTGATCTTTATCGCCGCCACGCCAGCCAGTGCTTCCAGCTCTCGTTTGATCTCGTGTTCGGCGATATAGCGCAGCTTAAAGAGGTCTTGCGGTCCGTGTAAACCGACGCGCATAATAGGATCTAACGAAGGGTCGTAGCGCAGCAGAAGGGGTTTTTTGGCATCCTGCGGCAAAAAGACTCGATCGGCCTTTTCGCGCACGTCCTGCGAGATGACATTCATGTCCGTATCCCACGCGAACTCAAGAATGATATCGGACTGGCCTGCTTTGCTGATAGAACTAATGTTTACGAGATGGGGAACGATGCCGATTTCCTGCTCGAGCGGACGCGACAACAGCGTCTCTACTTCCTCTGGAGCCGTGCCTGGATATTCCGTGCGCACCGTCAACGTCGGATAGGAGATATCCGGCATCAGGTTGAGCGAAAGGCGCTGGTAGGAAACCCAGCCAAAGACGCAGATGGCCATGACCACCATGAGAATGGCCACGGGCCGGCGCGTAGTAATAGAAAATCCGGATTGGGTGGATGTAGAATTCGGGGGCGTTTCCATAGACTAACCTCTAACCTTATTCGTTGCCATTATCCTCGGCATTTACACCCAACTCTCCCTCTTCACCCTCTGTAATCTCGCCGTCTGCATCCTCACCCTCGGGCTGGTTAACGATGCGCACGCGCGCCCCATCCTTGAGCCCGTTCTGGCCGACGATGATGATCGGAGTGCCCGGATCAATATCGGTAAGCGCCTCAATATGACGCGAATCTTCATAGCCTGCAGAGAGTGCGATGCGCTGCGCAATGGTATCGCGCACGGCAAAAACGTATTGGTCGCCCCCATCGTAGACGATGGCTTGTTTCGGTATCAGTACCGCCGTTTCATGCGTATCCGTCACGATGCGCACATTTACAAAAATACCGGGGCGCAAATGCTCGAAGCGGTCGCGCAAACCCACCGTAACCTTAAAGGTGCCACTCCTCGGGTCGACGACTGGACTAATGCGCTTAACCCACCCCTCGAACGTCTTGCCGGGCAGAAAATCAGATTCTACTACAGCCTGCTGCTTTTTTGCCACGACCGCGAGGTACTGCCCGGGGACAAAGACGCGGGCAATCATATCTTCTAATTTGATTAGATCGTACAGGTGTGTCCCCGAACCGACGCGAGCACCAACTTGGACAAAGCGATCCGTAATGACGCCGGAAAAGGGCGCCACGATCACCGAATGCTCCAATTCTAGCTGGGCGCGATCGTAGCGCAGCCGCGCCTGTTCCAATTCAAAGCGCTTGGTATCATAATCCTGATCGCTAATCAGTTTGCGCTTGAACATCGCCTCGTTGCGGCGGAAATTGGTCTCTTGAAATTCAAAGTTGACCTTGGCTTCCTTATAGGCAATGCGCAGCTGATCGTCTTCGATAGCCAGCAGCGTATCACCGACTTCAACCCGGTCTCCCTCTTCGGCAACAATGCGCTCAACTAGCCCGCTAATCTGCGGAAAAACCTGCACCGATTCTTCCGTCTCCACCGTCGAGTTAAAAACCAGATAGGAGGAAATTGAGCCGACATTAGCCGCCGCAATTTCTACGGGAATAGCATCCGCTTTCTTTTTGGCCAGGGCGCTATCGGCTGCTGCACTATCGGCCAATGTGCTATCGGCTGCCGTACTATCGGCCACAGCAGCACCATCGCCTTCCGTAGCCGCTTCATCCTCTCCGCCACAGGCCCAGAGGACTACCAGGGTCAGAGCCAGAATATGCCGCATCCACTTAGTCCACCGATTCATTTATTCGCCATTCGCTTTCCACCGCCGTGCGGCGTTTGGGCTTGTCTATACAGCTAAAAACGATAGATTAACCCCTAATTATATCACCGAAACAAGCCTAGTAAAGTGGACACTGTCAAGTGGAGTCATTGCTCTACATCTTGGCGACAAACATCGCCTTCTCAACCTTTGGAAGCCGTTTTATACGGCGTTCTCCACTAACGGAAGGCCTGCGCCAGAATGTAGAGCAGCGCTCGCGACTACTACACAAACTAATTAGTTGCCCGCACTGTCTATGTTTCTGGTTAGCTCTCAGCGGCAGTGTGTTACTGAGCCACACCCTCTTGCAAATGGGTTGCGCCGTGCTGCTGGGCTGGCGCGGTGGTTATTATCTCAATCGCCTACTAGACAATTTATCCGGCGATGCGCGCCCCCGTTCAGCGCGCCGATGCCACGCTTGCGGCCTGCCGTACAAACGCAATTTCTTAGAGCGTCAGGGGCGATATTTCTGTTCCTATGGCTGCTGGTTTGACCGTCTGCGAGACCAGCGACGCACCGAGCGCCCCGTATTCGATGACAAAGGTATTTTTATCCAACAGGAGGTTTACCCAATGAGTGTCAAGAACACCAACTCCACGCAAGCCAAAGAACTCTTAGACAGCGATAAGGGCTATGTCTATATAGATGTTCGTTCGATGCCAGAATACGAAACAAACCATCCGGCCGGTGCGTTGAATATACCCATTATGCATAAAGAATCGATGGGCATGGTTCCCAATAGCGATTTTGTGCGCGTCGCCGAGAAGACCTTCGCTCACGATGCCAAGCTGCTGATCGGCTGCCAGATGGGTGGACGCTCTATGCGCGCAGCCCAAGCGTTGGCAGCGGCCGGTTTTACCGATATATCCAATGTCGCCGGTGGCTTCGGTGGCGCTCGTGACCAAGCGGGCCAGGTCGTAGAAAAAGGCTGGGCTGAGCTCGGACTGCCCGTCGAACAGGGCGCGCAAGAAGGCACTGACTACCCCTCGTTGGCCAAGGGGTAGTTCAATATGACTCACAGCGTTGGTTGTGCCGTGATTGCCGTCGGCGGCGATCGCGACGAACGCGCCGTACAAAATGCCGAACTCGTTGCCGAGATTCTCGCGCGCGGCGGCCACACTTGTTCTGCACCGCGCAAGATCAAAAGCGACCAACTGCAAATCAAGGGCGAGTTGGCCATACTCGGTCAGTCGAGCTCCGTACGCGCAATTTTCCTAACGGGCAGCGGCGGTATAGGCCTACGCGATTCCACCAGCGAAGCCGCCAGCAAATTACTCGACCGCCGCCTCGATGGTTTTGGCGAACTTTTGCGCGGCCTGCTCTTTCCAATTATCGGTCCACGCGCCATGTTGGCACGCGCCGTCGCCGGCGTGCAGCAGCGCCGTCTGGTATTTTCCCTGCCAGCCGATCCGCAGGCCATCGAGATCGCGTTAGAAAAACTGGTCTTACCGCAGTTAGTCGACTTGGCCGCCCAGTTGGGACACGGCAAATGAATATCAATCCGCTCTTTCAGGTCGGCCTCGACGTAATGGATCGCAAATGCCTAGTGCTGGGCGGCCAACGCGAAGCCGAGGAAAAATCGGGGCGTCTACTCGATGCCGGGGCCCGTATTACCCTGCTCACCGACGAGATCACCCCTACGCTAAAGAGCTGGGCTGGCGAGGGACGCATCATACACGAGAGTCGCAGCTTTGTCGAATCCGACCTCGACGGCGCATTTCTCGTGCTCAATACCATCCCAGACAATCCATTACTAACGCGCCAGGTCTGGCAATTAGCCGCGGCGCGCAATGTGCTAATCAACTCCTACGACCAGCCGGAATACTGTAATTTCGGCATGGTAGCCCTCGTGCATCCGGGACACCTGCGTCTGAGTATCAGCACGAGTAATACCAGCCCTTCGCTGGCCAGCCGTTTGCGCCAAGACTTAGAGCAGCTTTTCGACGAGGATTTTGCCACCTATCTAGACTCTCTGGCAGCGGCGCGAAAACGCGTGCGCACCACCGTGGTAGATCGCCCCACACGCTTCGCCCTCCTGCGCGCCTTGGTCCGCGACTTTAAAGTCGAAGGCAAGCTACACTACCCGCCGCACTGGCAACGCCACGTCGAAGCGGTGCTTAGCTGCGAGTTGGAACACTGTAGCGACGAGCATAAACGCTGTGCAGATTGTCCGCTGCAGACGGTATAAAGGGCCGAGTAGCTAAATAGAACGCGAGAGGGGAAATGGCATTGCGTGCAAAAGATCCCTCCAACGAACTTCTCTTACTCCATATTAGCTCAGCGCACGACGGCGATCTTGTCCTTCTTCAATAGTTCGCCTGCGACCGAGTGGATCGTATAGATATACACCCCGCTGCCCACTAAGGCAGAGCCGACGTCGTTTGCCCCGGCACCGTTGACCCCCAACCACAGTATTTCGTTGCCGCGGGCTCCGAGTCGCCGCTGGCGCAGATCGTCTTCGCGCGCCGACCACAACAATTCACCCGTCGATGCGTATAGACGCACTGTAGCATTGAGCGGCACGCCGCTAAAGCGCAGTGCACCGTCGCGCAGCGGCTGAAAAGGATTGGGAAATACGGCGATATCCTGCTGCGGCAACAAACTCACCGCCTGGAAGGAGCGATTGTCTGCCGTGGCCACTTCATCTTCTGGCGTATCGACCTCGACGAGGAAGATCATCTCGCCAAAACGGCTCCAGGGAAAGCTCAGTTCGGCGCCCGCACCCGGTGCGATGGGCCCTTGCCCCTGGCCTTCGTATACTAACTCGCACGCGCTCGAGTCGGCAGCGCACTGCGATACGCGCACGGCAAAGCCCCCCTGCAAAGACCCCAAGCCAATATTGCTGATGCGCACGCGCAATTGGTCCTGGTCACCACCGCGCAGATCGCCGGCAAAAACGGCTAAATTGGGCAAACCTGTGCCGACGGCATACTGCGCCAACGTCGCCACGGCCAGCTGAGTCGTGCGCCGTATAAGGTCGAAGTTGAGGCTATCCGGCGCATCTCGCACAGAATGATATTGCGAGTTGATGCGATACTCACCATCGAGAACACCCCGGGTGCTCGGGTCGATGGGCAAGTAGTTCTCGA
>JBLHGI010000349.1:0-6106 GCA_047616505.1 Planctomycetota bacterium | reverse complement strand
CGCCTAAGATAGCAATAATTAAATCATGGAAAACGAGCGCATGGCCAAGAACAGCAAATTAGTTTATTCGAGTGACCAGGGACGTATTGGCGACACAAAAAAGGCGGCAGCCACCGCTATATCAGGCGATGGCATTGCCCGCGTGCGCCGTGAAAAAAAAGGGCGCGGAGGAAAAACGGTCACTACCGTCTCGGGGCTGTTGCTAAAGGATGCCGAGTTAAAAGAATTAGCGTCAGCCCTCAAACGCCTCTGCGGTGCGGGGGGATCTGTCAAGCATGGGATTATCGAAATTCAGGGAGACAATGCCGACAAGGTCGTCGACACCTTGGAGAAACTAGGGCACAAAGCCAAACGCGCAGGTGGCTAATAATGCCGAGCGGGTAGGTCTGCCCCCCTACTCCAATTCAAAGACAAATGGCAAACTCACCCATACCCGCACCATTTCATCGTTCTGTACTGCTGGAGTAAAGCGCCACTGCCGCGCCGCATTTCCGACTACCTCGTGAAAGGCGACTGGCCCTTCAATCCGATCGATGCGCTCGACCTTACCCGTGGTCCCAACCAATACTCGCGCCGTAACCCGCCCCTCCACCAAAGCCGCGCGCGCGCTGTCTGGATACGCCGGCACAGCGCGGTAGAGCACTTTGGGCTGTTTTTCAACCATCCAGAGTTCAGCCGCTTCAATCTCTTCTTCCAGAGGAAACTCCGTCACAACCTGTGGCGCTACCACGGCACGCAAACGCGGCGCTACCACCTTCGCTGCGATGCGGTCCATGGTGGGAAGCGGCGGGGGCAATACGGGCGTTGCGGGCGTTTGCGGCACCGGCTCTAGTTGGATCGTGGTCGGCAACGGTGAGCGAGTGAGCAAGGACGTAAAATCAAAGGACGGCAGCACACTCAACAGCACTGCGTGCAAAAGCAGCGAGGCGGCGACCGAGATCCACAGCATACGACGATAGGAGCGTTTGAGGTCGGCTTGGGGGGTTTTCGTCCGTATCATGTGCGCGCCTCCTATAGAGATGGGCTATAGGCTCAAAACAGACCTCTCCTGCTCCTTGTTCAAGCGCACCATACCTATTCTGGGGGTGGGATTCGCTTTCCCTGCGGGTCCGTTTGCACCTCGACCTCGGCGTCCAATTCAGCAGCCAACTCGCGTCCGATAAAATGTTCTACCGCGTCGGCCGGATCGTGCACGTGATCTTCCGGCAGCCCCAACCCACTCAAATACGTCTCCCATAGCCGGTGGTTGCGCAAAAGCCGTAAGGCCTCTTGACGGCCGGCTGCTGCCAAATATAAATAGCCATTCTGTCGTTCGACTAGCGCTCTACGCTCCAAGCGACGCAGAGCCAAAGCCGCTACGCCGCGCCACACCGATGCCATTTCCATCAGCTCGTCGCGACTAAAGCGGTACTGTTCTTCGACCTCGGCGCGGCGCGCCAGCGCCAAGAGCATATGATCCTGCGCCACCTGCACCGAAAATACAATGCGCTGCCAGATGCGAGCGACGACGCCCTGGTTTGGCGAAAGCAACAGCGAAACAAAAAAAATGGCACCCACGACAGCAACCATAGCCCCGGCGATTGAGCTATCCCACAGACTGGCCATCCAATAACCGCCCAGCGCCGAAGCGACGCCAAAACACACGGACAGGACCAAAATAACGTGCAGCTTGTCGCTCCACAAATAAGCAGTTGCACCCGGCACAATTAGCATGGCGACAACCAAAATAGCTCCGACCGATTCAAAGGCCGCCACCGTCGTCAACGATACGGCCCCCATCAACAGATAGTGCATAAGTGTGGCATTGATGCCGACTGCCACGGCCATCGCCGAATCGAAAGAGGCGATCTTCAGTTCCTTATAAAAAAGTAGCACAAAGAGCAGGTCGAGTAGAAAAACCCCACCCAATATCCACACCGGCCGAGGCCCGTAGTCAACGTCGCCCACGATAAGCACATCCCACGGCGTATAGGCAATCTCGCCGTATAACACACACTCTTGGTCCAAATCAATTTGGCCAGCAAAAACCGTTATAATAACCACACCCAATGCAAAGAGCGCCGTAAAGACAATGCCAATCGAAGCATCTTCCTGCACGTTCCACTTGCGGTGAAAAGTCTCGACTAAAAATGTCGTCACCAGCCCGCAAGCTGCGGCGCCGACAAACATGGGCACGATGGCACGGCTGTCGGTAAACAGAAAGGCAATGGCGATCCCCGGCAATACCGCGTGGCTCAACGCATCGCCCAATAGCGACATTTTGCGCAGTACCAGAAAAGCCCCCAACAGCGCACACGAACCTGTCGCCAGCGCGCCCGTTAGCACGATCCAGAACGCACCATCGATAGAAATCATTCGCGCCCTCCGCTGCGGTAATGGCTAAGCGATCCGTGAATATTAACGACCTGCTGCGGATCGATGCCGCGCTCTTCAGACAAAATGTGCTCTAGACGATCAATTATTTCCGGCGTCAACAAATGCTCCACTTCATCTGCTGGCCGATCGACGTGGTCGGCATCTAGTATCGAGCGATAGTAGAGATAGTGCTCCCAGAGCCGGTGAGATTTGACAATAAAAAGTCCTTCGTCAAAACCTTGTTGCATCAAAGTCCAACCCCCATCACCCCGCACCGTATATCCCTGGCGCGCCAGTTTGCGCCCCAAGCGCTCAACGCGCACCGCCTTCCAGCCCAATTCCGCCGCCAGCGACGACGTCGAAAAGGAGCGCAGGACTGGATCTTTTTCGGCCAATTCGAAATAGGCGCGTAAAAAGTGTTGGCGGCTCTCGCGATGGCGATTATGACGTTCGCGGCGCCAGCGTGAAAGTAGACCACGACGCGGCGCGATGAGCGCCGAGACAAAAAAGAAAAACGTCGCCACCAGCACCATAACCGGGCCGGTGGGAATGCGCGGAGCCAATGAACTAATAAAGGTGCCAACGACGCCCGAGAGACCACCAAATGCAGTCGAGATGACGACCATAGTCCCCAGACGTTCGCTCCAAAAACGGGCGGCCACCGCCGGCGTAATGAGCATGGCGGCGATCAGCACAACGCCAACGGCCTGTAGCCCCACCATCACCGTCAGCACGATCAGCCCCATCAGCAACACATCGGTTCGACGAGCCGAAAACCCGAGCGTAGAGAAAAATCCAGGGTCGAAGATCAGCGCTTTGAACTCTTTGTAAAAAAACAGTACGGCCGCAATGATTATAGTGGTTAATACCGTCATAACAACCAGGTCATCCCCGACCATCGCAGCGGCTTGGCCAAACAAAAATTTGTCCAGCCCACTCTGGTTACCACCACCAACGCGCTGAATATGCGTCAACAGTACAATACCGATACCAAAAAAAACGGAAAGCACGATGCCGATGGCAGAATCCGCTTTGATACGCGTAAAATTGGTCACGAATTGAATGACAAGCACGCCGAGGACCCCCGAAATCGTCGCCCCTAGCAAGAGCACGGGCAACGCCTTACTACCCGTCAGCAAATACGCCAACGCGACGCCGGGCAGCGCGGCGTGCGCCAGTGCATCGCCGACTAAAGAGCGACGGCGCAACACCGCAAAGGAACCCAGCAGTCCGCCCGTAGCACCAATCAACAAAGAGCCCAAGAGCACAAAGCGCACATTGGCATCGGCCAGGCTGAGAAAGCGCAGTGCATTCTCGAACATCAGTCGCCCCGCCGCTGATCCGCGATCGCTTGGGCAGCCTGGCTTAACACCGTCAGCCGCCCACCGTAGGTCTTTTGCAAATTCTCGTTAGTAAAAACCTCGTTCGTCGGCCCCGCGGCAACTACGCGCATATTCAGCATAATCACCCAGTCGAAATACTCCGTCACCGTTTGCAGGTCATGATGCACCACTAGAATCGTCTTACCTTGGCTCCGCAGCGCGATGAGGATATCGATAATCGCCTTTTCGGTGGCGGCATCGACACCGGCAAAGGGTTCGTCCATCATGTAGATACGCGCATCCTGAGCCAGCGCCCGCGCCAAAAAAACGCGCTGCTGCTGCCCACCTGAAAGCTGGCTAATCTGCCGTTTGGCAAACTCGCCCATTCCCACTTGTTCGAGCGCCTCTGCCGCAATCCGCTTGTCCTCGGCACCGGGCCGACGTATCCACCCGACATGTCCGTAGCGCCCCATCAACACCACGTCCAACGCATTGATAGGGAAATCCCAGTCGACGGATTCGCGCTGTGGCACATAACCAATCGCACTGCGCATCTGTTCGTAGGGCCGATCGTAGATCTTCACCCAACCAGAGGCCTTCGGCACTAGGTCCATCATCGCCTTAATCATGGTGCTCTTTCCCGCTCCATTGGGGCCGATAATGCCCACGAGCACACCTTCGGGCACATCTATATCTACATCCCAGAGCACCGGCTTCTTATGGTAGGCAATGGTCATATCGTGAATTTGAATGGGCGGTACTGCTTTAGACGCTGAAGCGACCTCACTCATTTTAATGCTCCTACAATCGTCTCTACATTGCTGCGGACCATGCTCACATACGTATCGGCCCCGCTGCCAACTCCTCCCATGGCATCCGAATAAAGGGTACCACCGATCTCGACTTGATGACCACGCTCTAAGCACCCCTGACGCACGGCCTCGATAGAGCGTTCGGGGACGCTGCTCTCGACAAATATCGCCTTAATTTTCCGCGCTACGATCAGATCGACTAGTTGCGTCACGTCGTTGACACCATATTCAGCAACGGTCGAAATCCCCTGCAGCCCCAGCACTTCAACACCATAAGCTCGGCCGAAATAACCGAAGGCGTCGTGTGCTGTAACCAATACCCGCTGGCTAGGGGACACTTTTTCTATTTGCGTCAACACCCACGCGTGTAATTCACTTAGTTCCGTTTTGTAGAGTTCACCATTTTGGCGAAAACTATCTGCTCCCTGCGGGTCTGCTTCTGCCAGTGCTGCGACAACGGCATCAATAGTCTGTGCCCACAACGCTACGTCAAACCAGATGTGTGGATCGTAATGCCCCTTGAACTCAGGGGGCTGCCGCAAGCCACTCTTTTCCAAATCGGCAGAAACGGCCACCACCTTCTTGGTGCGCGCCATTTTGTTAAAAATATCCTCCATCTTGCCCTCTAGATAGAGGCCGTTATAGAGAATCAAATCGGCGCGGCTCAACTTGCCTAAATCCCCCTGCGAAGCCTTGTAATAGTGCGGATCTACCCCCGGCCCCATCAATCCCTTCACCTCGACTCGGTCGCCGCCAATACGCTGCGCCAAATCGGCGATCATCCCCGTAGTGCAGACGATATGTATTTTGCCCGTCTCATCTTTTTTCTCTGTTTGTTCACCCCCCTCACCCCCACATGCCCAGAGAGCGGAGAACAAAAGCAGTCCTATATACTTAACGACCATACAAACCTCTCATATAAATATTTATCTTCATATGAGGAATAAATTTAGCCTTGACTAAAAAAAAGTCAAGCCCATTGCTAAAATCCTATAAATTGGTCTTATTTAATGATAGGAAGAGGTGAAACTAAAGAACAGGAGATTTGCATGCTCAGCCAGTCCATCGAGGACTATCTCAAAGCCATATATAAATTGCAAAAGGGGGGGGAGACGATCGAAAAGGTTACGACGTCGCTCATCTCCGAACGCGTGGAAGTAACAGCCGCATCAGCAACCAATATGATCAAGAAACTAGCGGAGATGAACCTGCTGAAATACGCCCCTTATAGAGGGGTAGAGCTGACGCCTGCCGGAGAGAAAATTGCCTTAGAGACCATACGCCATCACCGCCTTATCGAACTGTATCTATCCGAAGCTTTAGGCTATCCCTGGGATGCCGTCGATGCCGAGGCCGAGCGCTTAGAACACGCCATTTCCGAAGAGTTCGAAGATCGTATCGACAAAGCCTTGGGCTATCCCACTGTCGGGGCCCACGGCGAGCCGATTCCCAGCAAGCAGGGCACCATCGACGAACCTAATTACCCGCGCTTATCCGATATAGAAAAAGGCAGTAGCGCTATTATACGCCGTGTCAGTGACCGCAATCCGGAAATGCTGCGCTATATCGGCGAGGTAGGCCTACAGTTGGGGACCCATATCCAAGTCTGCGACAAAG
>JBLHGI010000348.1:0-6113 GCA_047616505.1 Planctomycetota bacterium | reverse complement strand
TCGGCCGACCTCAGCGATGCCTTAGGCTACTGCGGGGGTGACGTTGAATTACTAAGCCAACTCATCCGCATTTTCCTGGAAGATATGCCCGATTATCAAAACCAATTGCGCATGGCGATAAAACAGAAAGACCCCGAAGCCATCCGCCACAGTGCCCACACATTCAAAAGCTCACTGACCACACTCGGACTACACAAACCACTCGCAGAAGTTGTCGCCCTAGAAGAATTGGGCCGCAACGACGACCTGAACGGAGCGACCTCACACTGCGATGCATTGGAACAGCTCCTACGAGAAATGACGCCTCTACTGATAGCGCAAGTAAAAGAACCGGAGTAAAATACTTTAGTCCGTTTTTCATTGGAAAAATAGGAGGCGTATCATGAACCTATCCAAAGAACAGCACACCTTCTTCCATACCTTCGGCTATCTGGCCTTGAAGCAGTTATTTGCTGCCGACGAGATTGCTTGGATCACCGAAGAGTTCGAACAGGTGATCAAAAACCGTGGCAATGGCGAGCAACACGACGGCTCCAAGCGCACGATGATCGTGCCAACCATCGACCACAACAAGCGGCTATGCACGCTTTTGGACGACGAGCGCATCCTGGGGATCGCCGGCGATATTCTAGGCGCAGATTTTAACTACGCCTCGGGCGATGGCAACTATTATAGCGGCGACACCGGCTGGCACCCGGACGGCAGCCACCCCGAACTCTTTGCCATCAAGATGGCGTTCTATCTCGATTCAGTTGGACGAGACACGGGGTGCTTGCGCGTCTTGCCGGGCAGCCAGCACCCGGATTCAATCTGGCGCAACGGCACAGCCGATCCGCGCGAGACACTCACGTGGGGCGGCAAACCAACAGAGATCCCCGGCAACGTGGCGCTCGAAACCCAACCGGGCGACCTCGTCATATTCAACCACAATACTTGGCACGCTTCCTTCGGCGGCAGCGCACGACGGCGGATGTTTACTATGAACCTGCACAAGCGCGGCAAAACCGCCGAGGAACTCGCGCGAGTCGATGAGTATCTGCAGCACCACTGCCCGGTGGCACACGGCTTTAAGATTGGCGGAATGTATACGGATATTATGCTCGACACGGCGCCGGTGCAGCGACTAGTGCATCTGGAGCAACTCTTTGAACGACATGCCCTAGTGCATCCCGATGACACGGAGCCGCGGGCCTTTCCCCGCCCCTGATTACTTATGACAAAGGACTGCTTAAATATTGGGGTGCTCGGCGCAGGACCGATCGCCCAGTTCGCCCACCTGGAATCCTGCCAGAAAGCCGCCAATACAAAGCTATTTGCCATTTGCGACGTCGCCGATGACCTGCTAGCCCGCGTCAGTGCCTACTATGCACCCGAGAAAACATATACAAACTATGCAGCCATGTTAGACGATGCAGCGCTAGATGCCGTCATCGTGGCCACGGCGGATGCCTATCACGTACCCATGGCCATCGAGGCACTGACGGCGGGCAAACATGTATTGTGTGAAAAACCAATCGCCACTAGCCTAGAAGAAGTCTTCCAATTGAAGGCCGCTGTACAAAAGACCGGCAAAGTATTGCAGGTAGGGCATATGAAACGATTCGACCCCGGGCTGCAGGCGGCGAAGAAATTCATCGACGACGGCATCGGCCAACTGCAGGCCATAAAAGCTTGGTATTGCGATTCTACTCACCGCTATACCAATACCGATGCTATTCAGCCTCTGCCGATAAAAAGCGCAAAGGCTAAAAAGCCCGCGGGAGATTCGAAAACCGACAAAGAACAGTACTTCATGCTGGCGCACGGCAGCCACCTAGTAGATACGGCGCGTTATTTCGGCGGCGATCTAGTCGCCGTCCGTGCACGAATGAGCGAAATATTTGGGGCCTATTGTTGGTTCGTCGATGTCGAGTACGCCAATGGCTGTCTTGGCCACCTCGATTTGACCGTGGCCGTGCGCATGGATTGGCACGAGGGCTTTCACATATATGGCGAGCATGGCGCCATCGTTGGCAAGACCTACAACCCTTGGTACTATCGGGCCAGCGAAGTGGATATATTTCACGAGACCGATGCAAGCAGCCGACGCGTGCTGGGCGCCGACGGACATTTCTATCGACGACAGGTCGAGGGTTTTGCCCGCGCCATCCTAAACGACACGCCGATCGAAGGAGCCGACATAGAAGATGGTGAGGCCTCTGTGCGCGCGATGTTGGCCATTCGCGACTCCGTGCGCTCCGGCCAAAGGATCGCCCTGAAAGAGGTGCAGGGCTCCATTTAGCTAACCCACGGCGCGCAGTATACAGCCCGCTACTTTTTCACGACGATTTCCATTTTACCGAAGATACTCTATGACTATGAAGCCAAATAAAAACTGGTTCGACGCCCTGCCAGGCGACCGCTTGCTCGCCGAAATATCGCTATGGTCAGCCGACCTGCTCGCCATCGGGGCCGACATGGACCGCATCGACCGCCATACCGATCTATATCACCTCGACGTTACCGACGGCCATTTCTCGCCCGCGCTGCTACTGTTCCCCGATTTGGTGCAGGCGATTCGCGGCAGGACATCCAAGCCGCTGCATGTGCACCTTATGATGCAGGACGCCATCCTCTCTGAGCAAATAACACAATTTTCCGATGCAGGCGCCGATCTGGTGAGTATCCACGCCGAGAACATATCCGTCGGCAGCGCCATCGACAAAATCCGCGGGCTTGGCATGCGGGCGGGCCTCGTCCTTACGTTGGATACACCGGTCGCCCATATCGAAGAACACCTCGACAAAGTCTCTTTCGTCACCTTGCTCGGCACCCGGATTGGCGTCAAAGGCCGGGGGCTCGATGAAAGCGCTCTCGAGCGGATGGCCGCAGCACGTCATATCATCAAGTCACAACCACACGCGAATCGAATAGTGCTCGCAGCAGACGGCGCGATTCGCGAGCACACCGTTCCCGATCTCAGACGTGCGGGCGCAGACGCCGTCGTGATGGGGTCACTCGCATTCGCCGAGAAGGACCTCGACGCCCGCATGGACTGGGTCAGGAAAATGCCGAGTGCCCCATGAGCATCGAGCACCCCACCTGCTGTATCGCCGTCGATCTCGGCGCTACGCAGCTGCGCGTCGGGCAAGTCGATGCAGATGGCACCCTGCTCTGGCGCCAGGCGGCGCCGACGGCAAATACCGGTAATCCCCAGCACGTACTCGAGCAGATACGCGATTTGTCTGCCGGTTACGATTTTTCGACCGCCAGCGCTATGGCCGTTGCCGCACCGGGCCCACTCGATACGACCAGCGGTAGCGTCCGCTGTATTCCCACGCTTAGCGGCTGGGAGGACTTTCCACTCAGACGAGCCGTCGAAGATTATTTCCACCTGCCCGTACTAGTCGAGAACGACGCGATCGCAGCGACCGTTGGCGAATGGCGCTTTGGTGCAGGAAGCGGCTATAGCAACGTCGTCTATCTCACTATAAGCACGGGCATTGGCGGCGGCATTATCGCCGGTGGAGCGGTCGTGCGCGGGCGCAGAGGGTTTGCCGGACACCTCGGCCATATCGGCATCGACCCATATGGGGACGCGATATGTTCGTGCGGAGCCACTGGCTGTTTCGAAGCGCTGGCCTCGGGCACAGCGCTAGGCCGACGCGCGCAATTGCTCGCAGCCTCCAACCCGAACAACTCCCTCCATGCGTTCGCGGCCTCGGCCAGCGCCCATGATGTTGCCCAAGCCGCTCGCCGAGGCGCCCCAGAGGCCTTGGCGCTGATGGCAGAGGAGGGCGAGTTTCTCGGCATCGGCATCACATCCATTATCCATGCGCTGAGTCCAGACGTCGTCGTGCTGGGAGGGGGCGTCGCACAGAGCTTTGATCTTTTCGAGACATCGATGCGCGCCGTGCTTGGGAGCCGTTTGCTGCCGGGGTTTCAGGAGGTATTGATCGCACCCGCAAAACTCGGCGACAATGCAGGGCTCATCGGAGCGGCATCCCTCTTTCTCGATCCTGCGTAAAGTGCAGATGCAGGTGCAGAGTGCAACGGAGCATCGCTAGGTTGTGTAATACAGGTAACGCCCCCGCCCCCATCAGGATCCGTTGGATCGTATGCAGGTAGCCCAAGCTAAAGAGGAAAACTTGACGCTCGTTAGCCGAGACGCTCTCATTGGGCAACCTCTCATCGATGTTACCCGCAAATAATACATCAGCCTCTTCTAAGTAATTTTCCATCTTCCCCCTTCAACGACCCCTATTAGCACGTGTAATGAATCCATCACATGTGTCATGGATTCATTACAGATGTAACGACAGCCCTACACCTCAGCTAAAGCTCATCAACATATACAAATCGTTTAAAAACAACATGAAATGATCATTTTCCTGCAATGGCATAAGTTGTGCTATCACTGGGCTTAGCAGCTATTCACTCTCATCCCGTTGGCTGAGGCCAGCCTTTAGTAGGAGATATGACGATGAAACTCGAGAGCTTAGTGATGCGCAGACGCAGTGGGCTATTAGGTATTATAGCGGCGTTGGCTCTATCGCTGATTCAGGTCAATACCAGTTCTGCCGAACTCATCGGCCGATGGCACGCCGACGGCAATGCCGAAGACACTTCGGGCCAAGGTAACCACGGCACGATGGTTAATGATGTGACCTATGCAACGGATAAAAACAGGCGGGCTTTTAGTTTTGACGGCAGCGGCGACAAAATTTTGCTGACGAGCAATCCGCTTTCGGACCTAGCGCAATTCACCTATGTAGCCTGGATCAAACCTATAGAAGAAGGGCGGCACGAACAGTTCAGCCGCTCCGGAGGCGGTTTCGCCTCGGACGAGTTCTTTGCCTTTCTCATCATAAATAACGGGGCTTTGTCGTGGGTACTGAACGACGCACCTAATCTGAAGGGACTTACTGAGACCCAACGTGGCCTAGTCCTTTGGGGCCAGTGGCAGCACGTCGCTCTAACCCGAGACGGATCGACCATCAAAGCTTATATCAACGGCGAGGAGGTAAGTAGCCATACGGATTTGCGTGCGGCCAATCCCGTAATGGAAGACCCCTTGCAATTTGCTGACTGGACCGTTCCGGGCTATTCCTTTAATGGTTTGATCGATGAGATCGGCCTCTTTGATACAGCGCTCTCGCAGAGCGATATCCAACTCATTATGACCAACGGTCTAGCTGGTGGAGCCACAGCGGTAGAGGCGATATCATGGGGGCAGGTAAAGGAGGACGAGCGCTGAGTATTTTGTCCAAGTTTTGCCGTTGTAGTTATATATTGCAATAAGACGGGTGTTTGCTCTGTTTTTCCAGTGGTATATATTACAGTATATACCACTGGAAAAAGGAGACCCCCTTGAATACCGCCAAGCTTTTCACTAACGGTCGCTCTCAAGCCGTGCGCCTGCCCAAGGACTGTCGCTTCGAAGGATCGGAAGTTTACATAAAGAAATACGGAGATATCGTTTTGCTGCTGCCCAAAGACGATCCCTGGGCTCCGCTTTTCGCCAGCCTAGATCAGTTCAGCGAAGACTTTATGGAGGAACGCCAGCAGCCTCCTGCACAGGAGCGGGAAGCGCTGTGATCGAGTATTTGCTGGATACCAATATCTGCACCTATCTGATCAAGAAGAAATCGGCCGCACTAATCAGCCGTTTGCAACAAACCGAACCCGCTTCGGTCGGCCTTTCCACTATTGTCCTCAGCGAGCTAGAATACGGCGTGGAAAAGAGTCAGCGGGTAGCGCAGAACCGGGTGGCGCTGGCGCAGTTCGTCGCGCCATTCGAGATTATCGATTACGGCGGACAGGCGGCACGCGAGTACGGTCGGTTGCGCCGTGCGCTGGAAGGGCAGGGACGGCCTATTGGTCCGCTCGATCAACTGATCGCCGCACATGCGCTGGCGCTGGGCTGCACGCTGGTGACCAATAACGAGCGAGAGTTTGAGCGAGTCGAGGGTTTGCAGGTGGAAAACTGGACGACCGGCTAAACGGGCATGGGCTGAGCGAATTGTCCTCTTGCTGAGGATCACGATAGCCGCTGAGGGTGAATTATCCGCATCCTGTAACCTGTTGATCTGCTGGAGACAATATTCTTGCTGACGAATCAACTCAATAGGTAC
>JBLHGI010000347.1:0-6159 GCA_047616505.1 Planctomycetota bacterium | reverse complement strand
AAGTCACGTAGCGCTCTGCCGCTGGCAGCGGCAGAGAATCGAGCAGCGCACCCGCCTCTATCCAGTACTGCGGATGGCAGTAAAGGTCGATCTGACAAGTGCGCGGCCACTGTGCATCCCAGTTCCACAAAGCCAAACCTGCCACCGCCCCCGTCTGCGTAGAAACTAATACCCGCACGCGCTCGTCGGCTCCCTCTTCACGCCTTTTTTCCACCTCTTGCAAGAGCTGTAAAAAAGGGCCCTCAGTGGAAGATCTTGCCAATAGACCGATACTAGGGCAGCGCACGACCCCTGGGAAATCGGCTAAAAAAAGTGCGGCCGAAGCCGGCCAATCACACCACGAGAGGTCGCGTATTTCGACCGGCCCCGGCGCATAATAATCGGCATAAAACGACTCGCTATCGCGCGCGTAGTACGCCATATAACCACTTTCTGCTTCCAAACCTACAAAACCGCGCGCGGCATAAATATGATAGGGAGCACTGTTATAACCGGTGCCCAGAAAGAGCGCCTGGCCGCCGCGCCGCTTAAAATCGGCCATCTGCGCATCCATAATAAGCGAAGCTGCTCCCTTGCGCCGATCTTCTGGCTGGGTCCACACGTGGCCAAAATGACCCACCCCGCGATGCTCGACTGTCATCATATTGGCCAGTGGGATGCCATCGCGGTGCAGCACATAAAAAACCACATCCATGCCAAGACCCCGGCGCAACACGGCCGTATTCTGCCAGTTCCACAGCGGCCCCTTGTGCAACAAGAGCGATTCAATGCGCTCTGCCCAATCCAGATCGGGGCCACGCACACAGCCCAATTCGACCCGTTCGCCCCCCTTTAGCTCGACGTCGCTTAACTTTTCGTACACGCGTTTCCTCCCTCAGCGAATAACTGGTTTGATGGAACAGCTCGGACACGCATTGCGCAGTTGCTCACAACGCACATTCCACAAATCGCTAGCCAGTACCCATTGTGCAGCGGCTTTGCCCACGCTACCGCGCTGTTGTAAATGCCGTCGATCGAGGGCCGCTTCTAATGTATCGATCGATACGGGACATTCTCCACCGCGAAACGCCAAGCCACGCACCGCCTGCACCTGACCTTTGGCTCCGACCACGCGATCTTCGTTGGCAAAAGAATCTATACAGCCGCACGGCACCGCCATCTCGGCAACGTGGTAGGCCGTCGAGGTCCAGTGCGTCGTGCCCAAAGCCAGGATATACCCCTGATTGTGCACGAGCTTGCCAATCGGGCTTTCCGCCGCCCAGATGCCAACGTCGAGATGCTCGCTACAATACCACTCGGCACGCGCACCGCTGGCCGCCACAGCGTGCGTGGGATGCTGGCTGCGATAGGTTTCAGCGCACCGCCAAAACACATCGGGAATCGAGCCGTTCGTCGTCGGAGTGGCCAGCGGATTATAGACTTCGGCGGCGCGGTGGTTAAACGAGGGCATGAGCAGTGTGCCGCTGCGCCCGACCACTTCTAAGAGCGCTTCGACGACAGTCGCAGCCCCACCGCGCACGTGCCCAATCGCACTCAATGACGAGTGCACCATAAGATCCATGCCCTTTTTTATTCCCAGGGCGCGCAGATCGGCCACGAGCTCTTTTTTGCTCAACATCTGCTCTGGATCTAATAACTCTACATATCCCAACTCGGCGTGTGCTGAAAAATAATCGACGAATTTTTCCATATCGACGCGCCGCCCGCGCGTGCGCCCCCCACCGACGCTAGCCGTCTCTTCGCATTCGACACGTTCGGCAATCTCAGCTATGCTGCGCCGCCCATCCGCCCAGAACAGCGCCCACGAAGGCACTCCGGCACGCTGGATGCGCCGCCCTATTTCGACGGGGGCATTTTCCGGCGTCGGCGACAGAAATGCCGTGCGTCGAGGTATCTGGCGCGCCGCTTTTCCCGCGCGTTCTTTCTTTTCAGGCCGAGCATTTTTTTCACACAAAACAGAGACCTCTCCTTCCGCTGCGGCCAAACCCGCCAACACAGCGCGGCGATCGCCCCCCCACAGCCAACGCTTTAAGCGCTCGTTGCCCAGACTGTGCGCTTCGCGCAAATAATCGGCCTCCTTACGCGAAGCCTTATTTTGTGCCAACTCGGCAAAATGCGCTCCCTCCATACGGCCAATCTCGGCCACTTCCCCACTCCCCATATCGGCCAGATAATACAAGTAAGCCGCCATCGATGCCGCACACGTCTCCATCCCCTTGGCACTGAGCAGCCCGATCTGGTCCGCCGAAGAGTGATAGGCATCAAAACCGCTGCCCTCGCGCTTGTGATGCGTCGTAATCCACGGACAGGGGAAACCGTAGTGCGGATCGCCAATAAGCGTATCAGAAGTCGAAACAAAGGGCTCCATAAAGAGCCTATAGCCCGGCTGATGCTGGCGCAGCGTGGCACGTAAAATACTCGCGCCGATCCTATCGACAAACCCCGCCGACATCGGAATAGTCGCATGCCACTCCAAGCGCCCGCCGCACACCGCTGGTTTGATGCCGACAGTATCGATGCAGACCCCAGCTAACGGAGTCTGGAGACGCCGTTTTCTCTCCAAGTAGGAGAAAAAACCGTAGCACTCATAGGCGTTGAGCAAACGGATGCTGCGCCGAGGTCGCGCCAATTTCCCGCTGGTTATTAGCCCCTCTAAAAGCCGCGCGATCTCCAAGGTCTGCACCACGCCCGATGCATTGTCGGCCGCCCCTGGCTCGGCGCTATGAGCTATCGCCCAGATTTCGTCCTGTGGATCACCCGATCCGCGCACAATACCGCTAACGACGTCGTGGCTACCGATATACTTGCGAATATCGGCCTTGAGCAATAGGCTGAGCTGCCCGTGCTTTTGCAGCTGCCGCCGCAGTTTTTCGCCCTGGCGCTGCGAAAGAACAAAACCCGCCAGACGCGCCGTGGCATGCTCCATCGGTATCGCCCCCCAACCAAATTTGGTCCAGGCCAACGCGTGCGGAAAATTGGGCACCGGCCGATCAGACAATACACCGACGGCGCCTCTATCGGCTAATAAACCCAGCAAAGAGCGCGGATCTTGGCGCGTCAGCACCACTTTGCCGCGCAAACTGCCGACGGGCAAACGCTCCATATCAGCGCGCTCATCCAGGACGACTAGTGTCGCGCGCAGCCCCTCTTTCGGCGTGGCCGCACTCCACTGAATAATATGCCAGGGATTCTCTTTATAATTGAGTAAACGCTCTTTAAAGGGCGACACAATATCGACGGTTGCAGCGCGCACATCAGCCGTTTCTTGGATAATCCAACGTCCGGAGCCGATCTGCCCACCGCTCTGGATAACGTCTACTTCCGCCACGGCCCCAGATTGTTCATAGTATTCGACCAATTTCTCCGTCGTGTGATGAAATCGGTCGAACGAGTTCCAGCGTTCGCTCTCGACGAGATCGCTCACCTGCTTGAGCATCTGCCGCCCATTGGTCTTGTCTAAGAGCAATGGCAGCGTATTGCGACAAAGTGTATTGAGCGAAGAGGGTGTGCGCACAGCCATGGGGCATCTCCCGATTTATAGGTTGACCTGATCTCGTCTGCAGCCTGCGGTTCGATTCATAATAAAAAAATGGCGGCCTCTGCAAAAGGCCGCCGCGTTAAATACTACTGGAGACAGGGTCCGCAGACCCGAAAAACCCTTATGCTACGACCGAATCCTCTTCCAACGCTTCCGCCAATTCCTCCCACTCCGCCCAGTGTTCCTGCATTTTCTTCTCCAATGCAGAGAACTCCTCTCCCAAAGCGTGCACCTGATCCATATCCTGAGCCTCTCCCGCCTTGCCAATGCGCTCGCTCAGCACGCCCATCTCTCCTTCTAAATGCTGTATCAGTTCTTCGACTTCTTGCTGGCGGCGCGCCATTTTTTCGCGCTCTTTGCGCTCGCGACGCGCTTCTTTCTGCGCCGTTCGCTGACTCTGACGACCATCGCCCTCAGCCTGTGACGTCTTTTCCTGCATGGCTCCGCGCCAAGCCATGTATTCGTGCCAGCCCCCCTCCAGCACCGTCAGTCGCCCCCCCTCGACAATCCATACGTGGGTCGCCAAAGCCTGCACTAAGTAGCGGTCGTGGCTAACGAGTAAAAACGTCCCGTCAAAATGGCGCAGCACGTCCTCAAGCACTTCCTGCGAAGCGATGTCGAGATGGTTCGTCGGCTCGTCAAGCACGAGCACGTTGACCTCCTGCATGGCCAAACGGGCCAAAGCCACGCGGCTGCGCTGCCCACCGCTGAGTTCGTCAATGCACTTAAATACATCGTCGCCCTTAAACAGAAAGCTGCCCAGTAAAGAGCGCACCTGCGCGGCCGGCATCTGCGGTTTGACCTGGCGCACCGAACGCAGCACATCCTGCAGCGGATCAAAATAGTCGTGGGCCTGTGACAAATAGCCCATCTCGACGTTGGCCCCCTCTTTTACCTGGCCTTCGAGTACGGCCAACTCACCGAGGATACTGCGCACCAGCGTCGTCTTGCCGGCGCCGTTGGGCCCCACGATGGCTACGCGCATTCCACGCCGCAGTTCCATATTCGGCACGCTTAAAATCGGCTGTCCCGCCTCGTAACCAACGGCCAGATCTTTGAAAGCGAGCACGATATCGCCGCTGCGCTTGGGCGGATTCAAACGCACGCGAATCTGCTGCGCGCGCTGCGGTTTTGCAATCGCCTCATCGCGCAAAAAACGCTGCAAACGCGTGCGGCGCCCCTGCGCCTCTTTGGTGCGCTGACCGGCGATATGGCGGCGAATAAAGTCCTCGGTTTTAGCGATAAACTCCTGCTGCTCGTTCCACTGTTTGAGGCGGAAAGTATAGCGCTCCTCGCGCTGACGCACATAGTGGCTATAGTGACCGCGATAAGCCTCTAACACGCCAAAGGCCATTTCCCACGTGCGATTGGTCGTCGCATCCAAAAAATAGCGATCGTGCGAAACGACTACGAGCGAACCTTTAAAAGTCTGTAGGAAACTCTCCAGCCATTCTACGGCGTAGACATCGAGGTGATTCGTCGGTTCGTCGAGCAGCAGTAAATCCGGCGCATCGAGCAGCAGGCGCGCCAGCAGCGAG
Source organism: Planctomycetota bacterium (assembly GCA_047616505.1). Taxonomy (GTDB): domain Bacteria; phylum Latescibacterota; class UBA2968; order UBA8231; family UBA8231. Next base: position 1,083 of record JBLHGI010000347.1, on the reverse strand, counting down.
CGCGTCTTCTGGCCACCGCTGAGTTGATCGAGCGGTTGCTCATAGTCCGCTTCATCAAAACCCAGACCACTCAGCACCGTGCGGATCCGCGTCTCGTAGGTATACCCTTCTCGGCGTTCAAACTCCGCCTGTAGAGCGCTGTATTGCTTGAGGACTTCCTCGTTTTCGAGATCGACCGCCAACCGCGCTAACTCGGCTTCGACTCGACGCAAATCGGCAAAGACCTCGAGCATCGCCTGCCACAGCGTCGCCCCTTCCATCGCCGGCGGGTCCTGCGGCAAATAACCGACGCGCAGCCCACCTTTATAGTGCAACTTACCCCGCGTAGGTTCTTCAACCCCTGCGAGCAGGCGCAGAAGCGTCGTCTTGCCCTCGCCGTTGGGCCCGACCAGACCAATGCGGTCTTCGTGCTCTATGCTGAATTTCAAACCTTTAAAAACGTCGAAGTCACCATAGGACTTACCGACGTTATCTGCTGTCAAAATCGACATATTTCCCATCCCCCTTAGCTTTTAAAAAAAGCCAAATCACACAAAAAAACAAACGGGAAGCCCCAGACCCTTGTCCGAGGTTTCCCGTTTTTTTATACGCATGGTAGGCCGCCATTGACGGCGCGATGCCCCGTCGCGACCCGTTACTTACCACTCTAGTTCGAGCACTTGCTCCAGCTCTTCCGTCTCGCAGATATCGATATCGATATCCATCAATTCCACCTCGCCATCGAGCAGGCGATCGACTTCGCGCCGACGGCTCCACTCTTTGCGCCGACGGCGTTTGCGCGCGTACGGGGTCTCGATTTTATACTCGCGGCAAAGGCGGCTAAAGCTACCCGCAGCAATGCCAAGTGCATTGCTGGCCTCCTGGTTCGACGCGTACATGCGCGCCGCACGTTCTATACGTTCGGGATCTACCTTGTGCATGACTTCTCTCCAGATTTCAAATTTTTTTGGACGAAACAAAAAAACCGCGGCGATTTTGCGCCCCGGCTCGTCATCAAAAAAGCCGTCGGATCGACGGCTCAGTTCGAAATCTCGAAATGAAGCCAGTATCCGGAACGCAAAAGTGCCTTCAATCTCAGAAGGC
>JBLHGI010000346.1:0-6203 GCA_047616505.1 Planctomycetota bacterium | reverse complement strand
TCTTCTATAAACTCGAAAAGGGAGTGTATTATGAATCTTGTGATTAGAAGTATCCTCATTACAGTTTTGGTGTCTTCATCTGTTTTTGCAAATGAAATTAAAGATTATTGCAATGGCCTTGTGGGGCATAATTTACGAGTTGCGATGGAACGCTTCTCGACAATCTCCTGCAAATAAGCGCCGACAAGGGCCGGAGGTTCTGTGTGCACCGCTACTGCGCCCAGGCATCAGCAGGGCCCGCATGGTTTCTTGCCATTTGTCGCCGCACTTAACGAGTAGAAAGAGGGCGACCGGATAGGACTTTACGCTGTAAGTTTTGGGGGAGAATGGTCCACACCTTAAAGTTATTTTTGTAATCAAATTTCTTAAAGTACTCAGATATAATGAGTAGTATCTTCCTCTTGTAAGCCCTCTCCGATATAAGTCTCGCCCAATAACCAGTGGTACACCGCACCCCGCTTGGCGCATTACTGGCGCAATAGAACAAAAACAGGGACTTACGAATTAACGTAAGTCCCTGTTCTTTATGGAGCCATCCGCCGGAATCGAACCGGCGACCTACTCATTACGAGTGAGTTGCTCTACCAACTGAGCTAGGATGGCTTAAAATATTAAATTATCCTACTGAAAATAGAATGATGGCGAAATACTGTCAAGCCTATCGGGTCTCTAAAAGAGGCTGAGGATTCGGCTCAGCTTGCCGAGAAAACCGGTGCCAGCGGGTTCGGGTGCCGGGGCTTTGCCAATCTCACTATGATCACTTCCTTCAAAACGCAGCAGGCCAATGGCCGTAGCATAGGAGGGGTCTTCCATAGGACTTGGGGCCACGATGTCTTGGGGGATGCCCAAGCGGACTGGAATGCCCAGGACTTGTTCGGCCAGTTCAGTGATATTGCCTAGCAGGGCACCGCCTCCGGTGAGCACGAGCCCGGCGGCTAGCATTTGTCCATGTGGCGTCGAAGCAATTGCTTCGCGGACGAACTCCAAGATTTCCTGCTGCCGAGCTTCGATAATCTCACTGAGTTGTTGGCGCGTCATAGAGTTGGTGCGACCTGCTGTCATATTATAGGAGAGCATTTCATCGCCTTCTTCTCCATAACAACAAACACAGCATTGGCGTTTGAGTTGTTCCGCCTCGCGCATCGATATATTGAGTACCATCGATAGGTCGCGCGTAATATCGTCGCCGCCAAAGGGGATCTCTACAACGTAGCGCAAAGGACCGCAGAAGAGGGCCAGATCACTCGTGCCGGCGCCAATATCTAATAAACCAACGCCCATTGCACGTTCGTCGATAGAAAGGGTAGTTTCCGCAGCGGCTAAGGGCTCGAGCAGAAATCCGGCAATCTCTAAACCCGCCTCCGAGGCGGCGCGCTCCAGCGTTGTGCAGACGTAGTCAGAAGCGGATACCGTCAACGATTCAATGGCCAAGCGATTCCCATGTAGCCATAGTGGGTTTTGCACGGGCTCGCCGTCGACGGCATAGCTCTGGACAATGCGGTGCATGATGGTATGAGGGGTAGCGGATGCTTCTTGTTCGGCGGCGGCAAGGGCGCGCTGTACGTCTTCTTCGTCAATGGGGGAAGAGGTGCCGACAATCGCAACGGTGCTACAGTGTTGAATCGCGTCGACCCCTTCGCCGGCGATACCGACATAGGCCCCCGTTATTTTAAGGCCGGCCGTGCGTTCGGCTTCGCGAACGGACTGTCGAATGGACTCGACTACCTGGGGCATGTCTACTACGGCGCTGCGGCGCAAACCTGCACAGGGGCTTTGGCCAATGCCGAGAATTTTTACTTGGTCGTTTTGGACTTCACCTACGAGACATAGAACTTTAGAAGCGCCAATATCCAGAACGACGATTGGAGATCCAGCCATGGCTATTATCCATTATCTTGCTAATTGAAGGGTGCCGGGTCTGCATGTGGCCGGTATGCCCCATGCAGGGAGGGGGAGAAGGCAGAACCAAAAAGGGTCGTCCTCAAAGGGAACGAGCCAAGGGTATATAAGCCGTGGGGGCGTTTGTCTTCAACCGTAAAGCAGGGGGGAATCCCGCCGTTTAAACAAGAGGTTTTAAGACGTGCGCTTCATTTAGGATAGATACGAGAACGCGGAATGTCAAGCTGATTTAATCACGCTAAGAAAAAAAGCTAAAGTATTGATAAAAAAGCTAGATCAGGACAGATCTTCAATGGTGCTGAGACGTTCGACCATCTCGTGTAATTGCATCAGATCAACTGGCTTTTGGAAGAAGTCGAAGGCTCCCTGCTGAAGTAATTCACGGGCCATGGGAGCAGAGGCGTAGCCAGATACAATGATGACCTGAATGGTTGGATCGATCTCTTGAATGAGACGCAAGGTCTCCGTGCCATCCATATGGGGCATTGAGATATCGAGAAAAATGGCCCGTGGCAGTGTTTCTTTGATGCGCAACAGAGCTTCTTGGCCATTGCATGCCGTGCTGACGGTATAACCTAACTCGCTAAAAAATTCCTGAAAAGTATCGAGCAAATCTGTTTCATCGTCTACAAATAGTAAGCCAAAATCTCGCATGTCACCCCCGTTGGCTGGCAAAATGGTAGGTAATGCCCAGCTGAGAAAAAATGCCGCCACCGTGGCGACTGCCCCCAATGAAATGCGGTCCATCGCGAAAAAAATCGCGTTCGAACAGGCCATCGAGAAGAACGGGCCCCAACTCTATGCCCAGTCCCAGCGTCGTTTGCAGCATTGAATCAAAATGGCGTTGCTCTAGTATTTGCCCCGACTGTAGCTGCTGAGTCTTTGTGAGCCAATTCTCCTGGCGCAACGCCAGGCGAAAAAGCAGAGACCCTATCTGTGCTTGTCCGGCTGCGACCCAGGTCGGGGCCAAAAGAGCTTGGTCTTCTAGGGGGGCCTGGGTCGGCGATAGGGCTTGGTCGCGTATCATCCGCGTTTCGACGCCTGCAATGACGAGGACACTGGGTGTCGGTCGCATCTCTATTCCAATTCCCAATTGGGCCGAATGTTTGCTTCGGGTTTTTGGCGCGAGCGCAAAAGTATCGCGCTCGTAGCTGGCAAAGGGCAGGAGGGTTAGTCCTGGCTGCAATGGCCAGCGATAACGCGTTGCAATATTAAAGCCGTCGCCGCCGGTCTGTCCGTTGCGAACGGGAGGGGTATCGTCTTGAAGGCGGCGAGCGAGAAGGCCCAAGCTGAAGTCGAGCACTCCAGTAGTGGGCGAACCAAGGCGCAATCCCATACGCCAATCTACGGAGAGGGCAGAGGACGCCGTTTGCCCGATGTCGCGGCGATCATAGGCGAGAGAAGCTGAAGTGCCTAATACCAGGTTGGAGCGGAGAGTGCGGGCATAGCTAAGATCGAACCAGGGGCGCGTATCGAGCTGGCTAAAAACATCGCTGCCGGTGCTCTGTATATATGCGTTTAAGTGTTTGAGTTGGGGGGTGGGCCTATTAAAAAAAAGGCCAAAAACCTGCCGCTCACCTATGGGGAAGAGTGCTCCCCCCCAGTTTTCAAAGAGAGAAACGGAGAAATGAGGCCACTCGACAGCGCTGGCGGGATAAATGAATATATTGCTGTTGTCGAGGAGCATCTCCGGACTGCCCCCTAAAGCACTAACGCGTTCGGACGATGCATAGGTCGGTGTAGATAGGAATACTTGGAACGCGACCGCAAGAAGACTGATAGTTGATAGGGTCTTCCGCAATAACATGTTTGATTTCAAATCCCTGAGGGGGCGACTTTTAGGATCGGGCGCTAGTATCAAAAGGCAAATCTTCCAAGTCTTCGTCTTCAAATTCATCCGGTGGTAATTCGTCATCGCTATCAGCGGCATCTTCGACAACGGGGTGGATCTTCCATTCGGATTCATAAGCTCCGAGGTCGCTGTTCTCTATCTTGCTATGGTGCTGGGGGTGGAACGCAATTTCTTCATTGACGCGAAAGAGTCGTTTGCGCCAAAAAAACAGCGTTCCATCGAGCACGAAGACCGTGCGGTCTTTCGAGAGTTCATTATTGATTAGAGCGGTAAGGTCGGCTATGGGGGCGCCACTAGCCGCGATATCGTCGTCGTGCGGTTGATCTTGGGGGCCAATGAGCGTCGAGTGCTTTTCGGCGCGGTGGTCAAAGGCCACCGTTTCGGGGATGAATTCCTCCATATAGGCGCGCGTTAGCTCTTCATAGGGATAGAAAAGGTTACCCACTGCGCGGTAGACCCAATCGCCGGCGCGCTCGTCTCGGATGCGCAGCAGGGTGCCGATCTTTATGAGAATACGGCCTGTCGCCTGCAAGTGCTTGCGGATTTGTACGAGGTCGAGATCGGAGATCTCAATACGGCTGCCGCCGATCTCGACACTGAAAGTGCCCTTGCGAAATGTGTTGAGCTGAACGATCTGTCCCGTGCCAATAAAGGCGCGAAACTTGCCCGTATGGGCATAGGGGATATCTTGGACAAATTTGAAGAATATATTGTTGTCCATTAGCAGCGTTTCTCGGTAGATATTGGTGGACCCCGCCGTCTTAAAAACATCGCGCAGATAGTTGATCTCGTCCTGGGTGATAACGCCACCTGGGCCGCCAATGATATTGCTGTAGGTCGCGGAGACCAGGAGGATATTGGGGTCTATAATCCTGGGGGCAGTAGACCAGCTCTTCAGCTTTTTTTCCGAAGCCGTCACGCCTTCGCGCCAGACAAAGAAAACTTTGCCGTTTGGGCTAAAAAGGAAGGTTCCGCGCTCTATGGGGATTTCCTTACCGCCGTTTTTGCTGGCCTGTTGTACCAAAGAAGCGAGGGGGAAGCTCTGATAGGTCGTTTTGAGGGCAAAGAGAGCCGTCAGATCGACTACGCTTATTTTTAACGGCAGCTGCACATCTTCTAACATCAGCCCCGTGAGTGCGCCTCCTCGGCTAATGACGAGGGACCCCTTCTCCACTTTTTGGGCGGGAGCGTCTTTATCGTGTAAGGTGTCTTCTTTGATTAGGGTGAAATTTGCAGGGATGTCCACTAGTTTTTGTAAACTTCGTTTGGCAGAGGCTTCGTTCAGCGGCATAAATTGACTGTTACTGCTCAACTCTTTGCGCAATGGAAGACCGATGGCATCGAGCAGATAGCCGTTGGGATGTCCTCCGGGGCTGAGAATGAGCGTGCCCTTGCGCAATTTTGTGACGAAGTCTCGCGCTTGATGTACTACTTCGTCTTTTAATACGTTGGTGCCTAGTGGTAAATAAACAATATATGGATCGTTTAATTTGCGCAGGCATATGTTCTTAAGTATCGATATCTCAACATTTTCAAGCGGATCGAGCAAGATGCACTTGATGCCATGACGCTGGCTCACTAAGAGTGTGCCTATGTTGATGTGGGTCGGGATAGTGGCATTCAAATTTTTGGTCGGATGGACCAGTGGATCTAGATCGATAGTCGGCGGAAAAAAAGGAGCGAGTTGGTCGCGGGCCTGAAGACCTTTGTCCTGATTGGGCGACGAGCGCTTCTTCTTTTTTGCGCGTTGGGGTTGGGTGGGGGGAGCTAAGAGACTCTTAAGAGCCCCCAGGATGCCCTTCTGTGCTGGTTTCTTTTTTGCCAAGAGACTCAACTGCTGCTAAAAGCAAGAGATTGAATGAGATGCGCATATACTTTTAATCTATTTGTAAACTTGGATTTGGTCAAATAAAAACCGTAGTTTAGCCCCTTTTGGATAAGGGCTATAATGAGCTCGTAGCCTTGACTGATAGGGGCTGTGATTGTTAAGATATGTCGACTTACTTATGACAATAAACCCGCTATTGGGTGACTATAAAGGAGACGGTTATGGCTCGAGGGGTAAACAAGGTAATTCTGATCGGCAATCTCGGAGGCGATCCCGAGGTGCGCTTCACGCCCGACGGGACAGCCGTTGCCAATTTTAGCTTGGCAACATCGGAGAGTTGGAAGGATCGCAGTGGAGAACGGCAAGAACGCACGGAATGGCACCGTCTGGTGCTGTGGCGTCAATTGGCTGAAATTGCTAAGAACTACTTACGCAAAGGCAGCAAAATTTATGTAGAAGGCAAACTACAGACGCGTTCGTGGGACGATCAAAGCGGTCAGAAGCGCTACACGACGGAGGTCGTCGTCAACGAGATGGAAATGTTGGATTCGCGCGAGGGCGGTGGCGGTGGTGGCGGTGCTGGTAGTTCTGGTAGCGGCGGCGGCGGCGGTGGTGGCATGGCTG
>JBLHGI010000345.1:0-6226 GCA_047616505.1 Planctomycetota bacterium | reverse complement strand
GCCGCCGTGCGCCTGACGCCTGTTGCGCTGCGTGTGGACCAGTTACTTTCACTATAACTCAACAGCGGATCTATCCAGCTTTTTTTGGAGGGGCGGGGTATGCCTTTTACCTATTTCTGAGCCTGCGCCAGCCTAGCTAAAGAATCTTATGTCGAATGATCAGAATTTCACATCGCTCAACCATACGCTGTATTACGCGCTGTACGGCGCGCTTTTCGGCTGCTGCTTTCCCGTGCTCTCCACGCTAATTGATGTTTATGTGCAGGGGCTGAGTTTTTCTCTCGACAGCCTGCTTGATGTGCAGCGTCGACAGCCCTTGCACTGGGTTATCGATACGGCTCCTTTATTTCTTGGACTCTTTGCCAGTTTGGCTGGACGGCGTCAGGATGCGCTGGCCCTTTTTAATGTCAGTTTAGAACAAGAGGTCGAAGTGCGACGGCGCGCCGAGCGAGAAATGGCTGAGACCAAAGAAGTCGCCGAGGTGGCAAACCGCGCCAAGAGCGCCTTTTTAGCTAATATGAGCCATGAGTTGCGCACGCCACTCAACGCCATTATCGGCTATAGTGAGATTTTGCTAGAGGATGCAAAAGATATAGGGCAAGAAGATGCGATTCCCGATTTAAATAAGATCCAACACGCTGGTCGCCATCTATTGGAATTGATTTCCGATATTCTCGATTTATCGAAGATCGAGGCGGGTAAAATAGACCTGCACCTCGAAGAATTTCCCGTGGAACCATTGCTCAGAGGTGTAGTAGATACTGTGTCGCCATTGGCCGAAAAAAACGCCAATGCCTTAGAGATAGATGTCGAAGGCGAACTTGGGGTGCTCTATGCCGACGCGACCAAAATGCGCCAGGTATTACTGAACTTACTCAGTAACGCCTGCAAATTTACCCGGAATGGCCGAATAAATTTGCGAATTCGGCGCGAGCAAAAAAATGGGGTTGAGCAGCTAGTTTGTGCGGTAGCGGATTCTGGGATCGGCATGACACAAGAACAGATCGAGCGGCTCTTTCAGCCCTTTGCTCAGGCCGACGCTTCGACGACGCGCAAATACGGTGGTACTGGTTTAGGATTGACCATCAGCAAGCGTTTTTGCCAGATGATGGGAGGTGATATTAGCGTGGAAAGTGTACCCGGCGCAGGATCGGTTTTTACCGTGAGTTTGCCGGTTCGCTATCGCAGCGAAATAGCACCTGTCGAAGATAGCGCACGTGTCCCAAGTGCTGGGCACTATACGCTGCTAGCAATTGACGACGATCCGACGGCGCGCGATCTGATGCGGCGTATGCTGGAGCGCGAGGGCTGGCTTGTAGAAGAGGCAGAGAATGGTCGCGTGGCGTTGGACAAGGTCGAGAAGAACGCGCCGGAACTGGTCCTGTTGGATTTGATGATGCCGGAGATGGATGGTTTCCAGTTTATCGAAGAATTTCGTCGCGATGCGCGCTGGAAAGATGTGCCGATCATCGTGGTTACGGCGAGAGAATTAGGACCGGAGGAAAAACAGCGCTTGACTGGTAAGGTGGATAATATTCTGCAAAAAGGTGCTTTTAGTCGCGCTGAGCTGTTAGAAATGGTGGGTTCGCTTGTCAGTAATTGTCTACATTCGCCGCAATGAGCAGGGTCTGAATGGGCAAGGGCCGAGGGCGGCATCAATCGACTGATAAAGAGGGTAAACGCACCATTGATACGCTTGAACGCATACCTGGCGTGGAGGCCGTATTTATAAATAGATCTATCGGCGGCAAGTCGATTGGCCGCAAACGCGCCGTCGGCGATTTTAAGCTGCAGGGTGAGATGCCGGGCGGATTTCGCGGTATCTTACAGACTTCCAAGGGGATACAGGAAATATTTATCCGCGTATCTCGGCCCGCAGACGCCGAGCTGCGTCGACGGCTCAAAGCATATTCTGTCTGACCTTTAGTATCGTGGGGGCGCCTGTTTTATACGGCCCCAACTCTGTGGGAGCACGATACTAGCTGGGTCGGGCAGGCGATGGAATACCATATTGCGTGCATCGGTGGGGAAGCTGATAATTATATTTCCAGGCACTTCGAGTACGACGAGTTCCGAGAGCGTCAGGCGGGTGCCATCGGCCGATAGGGTGAAGCGGCGGAACTGCGGGCCAAAATTGCCGGTGATGTGTTGGAAACGGTCGCGACCGGCATCGTAATTAATTTGCTCGCTGGGTTCTATGCGGACGACGGGGAAAATGCCTTTTGCGGACTGGGGATCGACGAAAGTGCCCGCCTGCCAAGCGGAGACGACGCGGGTATAGGGGTTGGCGGGATGCTGTAGAGGATCGCGGGAGAAATAGTCGTGTGCCGTCGAGCCATCGTCGACAAACTCGATGAGCTGCCAGAAGATACGCGGAGATTGACCTGGCTGTGCAAAGGGGAATTCATTGAGCCAGTGCCCGGTGAGTTGGCGGGAATTAGAATTATTATTATCGGCGGAAAAACCCGGCTGTTGGGCGTGGGCTTCTGGTAATGCGAAGAAAAAACAATAGGATAGAAGAAATATTACCATGATCAGTGGGTCGTGGCTAAGAGGGGGGGTAAACGCGTTTGTCCAGTGAATATACACAAATCGGAGTATGGGGATAGGAGGTGTTTATGGGGCCTGCTGTGCCTAAATGCGCTTTGATCGTGGGCAATGGCGAGCGGCCTTCTGCCGAGCTCTTTGCCGAACTGATAGTTGGCGAACCACTTCTACTGTGTGCAGATGGTGGCGCTAATACGGTTGCCGAATTTGGGAGGGTGCCCGATCTCGTAGTGGGCGATTTAGATTCGGTGGCCGATTCGGTTCGGGGGCACCTTAGCGCTGCTCGTATTGTGCGCATAGATGCCGACAATACGGGGACTGACTTGCAAAAGACTTTGCATTATGCGAAGGAGCTTGGCGTAGAGGCGGCGACGCTGACGGGCGTAACGGGAGGGCGCAGTGATCACTTGCTGTGGAATCTGGGTTTGCTCAAGGTCTTTGCCGCGGATATGGCGCTGCGCATCGTCGACGATTATTGCGAGATTCGTTTAGTGCGTGATGTGCTGCGTTTTCGCGCTCCGTTGGGACAGAAGGTTTCCCTCTCTCCATTGGGGGGGGCGGTGGCGGGAATCGAGACACGCGGGTTAAAATTTGCCCTACACGGAGAGACACTAGAATGGGGTGTGCGCGATGGTATTTCTAACGAAGTGGTCGATAATCCAGTCGAAGTGCGCGTGCAGACGGGCGATTTACTGCTGATTATTCAGCGCGAGGAGCAACTCGGGGCAGTGAAATGGGAGTCTCATTTTTTTTGATATAAGCTTGTAGATTTCAAAACTCTTTGTTATAATGTTTGACTACATTCTTTATAAGATAAGTCTCTTAGATCCAGGTACCTATGCCAATGATGAAAAAAATCGCATTGATGGCCTTGCTCTTGGTTACTCCGGTCGCTGCGCAAAAGGGCGGTTTGCAGAGTGGTCGCGAGCCGCATGGTCTTGAAGTCTATGAAATGGCAATGACGCCATCGATGCGCAAATGGCAACAGTCGCAGAGTTTCTATCACTTTTATCGCTGGAAGGGCGAGGGGTATAGCAACTACGCGCAGGAGAACTACCAACGCTACGTCTCCACTGAACTAGAGGGATTCCGCACCTACGACATGTATGGAAACTACGTGACGCGCGGTTTCTCCGTGTATAGTTGGGCGATAGATAGCCCGGAGAGTTCGGGGAGCACGGTGCGCAAGGCGCCGAAATACGGATCGTGGTTCCGCAACTTGGTCGTGTCTTCTATGTCCAAGGGCGGTTTCTACTCGGCGCTGATGATTGGTGATGCAATCAGCACGCGATTGACGCCGCTTACATTTAACAAACCGGCTTTTAACGGTATTCAGTGGGATTTTTCTTCCGATCGCTTCGAAGGCACGATACTGGCGTCGCGTTTGGCCTCGCCGGGCACGGTGGTTGCGGGAGAAAATGCCGGCGGCCAGGCCCTGGGCGATGTGACGAACCTATTTGGTGGTCATGCCAATGTGCGCCTCAACGATTTCTCGAAGCTTGGTTTTACCTATCTCAATGTGGCAAATTTTTCGTCTACGCGGAGGTTGAGCAGTAACTCGCTCAAGGGGGTGCTAACAGAGGCGCAGAACGAGGGAGAGGTCGAGACGGTCGTGCTGCGCTTGAGCGACGACTCGCCGGAAGACGGCGTTGGCGGTGCGCGGCTCTTTTCTGAACGCGTCATTATTAATGGTGTCGAGCACCCCGAGATTGTTCCCGTGTTACGCGGTGGCGTGCGTCGTGGCGGAGTTATCGAGGCCAATGGCGTCGAGGCCATTGAGCTAACATATAATATCTCGGCGAGCTTCGAAATGCAGGCTGGCGACGAGATTGAGGATACTAAGGGCATTCGGGAAATCGAATTCGAGTTGGCTATAGCCAACGACTATCGCATTGAGGTGACTTCTAATTTGCAGGTCAACGGCCAAGATGAGCCGGTCTTTTTATTGGTAGAACGCGCCCATGGTAATATCAGCGATGGATCGAACTTGCGCTTTGTGCGCTTTGACTACGGTTTGCCGACGGGGCGCGATATTATTGGCATCAATTTCGATATTGAAGATGCTGGCGGTTTTAATCTACGTTCGGAATGGGCGATTAGCCGTTCATTTCGCCGCTTTCCCAACCAGACCTTTCAAAACCACAGAGCGGCACAGGATGACGGTATTGCCTACTATGTGACGGCTTCTCAGGATGCCTATCCCTATTTTGCCTACGGCGAGTTGTATCGTATAGATCCCGAGTATTCTACGCGCGCTTTTATGAGTGATACGCGCGGTTTTATCGATTACGAAAACTTGGAGCGCTACACTTTTGAAGCGGTCGATGACAACGATGACCAAGACCGTTTCCCCGACTGGCAGCGTCTGTGGCAAGGGGGTGATTTTGTTTTTGGCACCACGCCTTTTGGCACCGGTGGACTGCCAGACCCACAGGTCTTTCCCGGTTACGATGAAAACTCGGACTTTATTTCGGACTTCAACCAGAACGAGAATGCGCAGCCCGATTACGATGAACCTTTCGTGCGCTACGGTGTAGACTCTCCGGAATTTCTCTTTGGCGTCGATATGAACAACAACGGGATTATCGATCGCTTTGAAAACGACAATCTCGCCGACTTGCCCTACCGCAAAGATCGCCGCGGCTGGAACGCATATGGCGGCGTTAATCTCAACGAAAATATCAAGCTGACGCTGGGTTCTTCGGCGGTAGATGAAATTAGCAGCAAACGCAATTCGGATCAGGTTTACGCCATTGTACAGGGGCATTGGAACTGGCCCGGTATTGAGGTGCGCGCTTATGAATACGTGCGGAGTGTCGAGGACAACGTCGAGGACACGGTGCTGTTTTGGACTGATCCAGACGGTTTTCGCGAAGTGGTCGATCGGCTCGAAGCGGCTGATGCCTTTGTCAATACGGGGTATTTCACCTTTGATTATAAGCGCTTTGGCAAGCTGAATCTCTACAACAAGTTAAAATATGACTTCGTGAATCAGCGCGGAGCGCAGGCCGATACTAAAGACGATCGCCTGTTCTTAGGCCTGGTCAATCGCGCGGACTACCCGATCGTCATTTCCGATCAACTGCGCTTCTGGCCGCGCTGGAAAAGCGTTTATCGCAAGGTCAATCCTGCCTTTGCTACGGATTTGGAGACCAATGAGTGGTCGCAGTTTTTTATGTTGACCTCTAAATACTTTCTCATACCCACGACCTTCGTCGAATATGGCCTCGAGTTTGATGTCTTTCGCAACCTAGAAAAGATGCCCGAGATCGCGCCGGCGGGGTATAAAGAAGACTTCAACGCCACTGTACTGGCGATACAGTTGTCGAATAAGTCCTCCTATTTGGGGTACGCGTTGACGATGAATACTGGTTTTCGCTGGGAGCGTCGCAATTTTGAAGAAGAAGATAGCGAGAGTCGTTCGCTGATTTTTGTGCGCGCCTTTGCGGGTTTGAAGTAAATAAGCGCATAACTTTCTCCACTTAATAAAAAGCGCCCAGTGGTCACCGTCTCAAGACGGGCCACTGGGCGCTTTTTATTATGGGTAAGGCCTCCCTTACCAGTCGTTGACCGAACCATCCGGACGCCGCCAATGCGGCGGTTCGTCGGGAAAACTGGGAGGGTGTGCGGCCGCGGCTTCTTCGTTTATATCGACGCCGAGTCCCGGTGCCTCTGGTTT
>JBLHGI010000344.1:0-6289 GCA_047616505.1 Planctomycetota bacterium | reverse complement strand
GAACGATTATCGTCTATATAGTGCTCGCGAGCGTAGAGCAGTGCCGCCGCCAGCGCGCGCGTCTGGCCGGGGTCGACGAGTTGCTCGACACAACTCAGATCGATCTGCTCCTCGCCAAAGAGCACCTTCTCCAAACCACGTGCTTGCACACTCTGCTCGCGCCGCCCCCGCTGTGGATCGAGGCTCTGGCGCAGAGGAATGCGCCGTGCCGTGCAAAAAGGCTCTTCGCGCGGCTTCTGCCGTGGCGCAGGATGCGCAGCGGCAATAGCTCGAGCTTCTCGCGTGACATCGCGTGGCTGGTAGTTCTCCATCGCAATCACCGTGTCGGCAACGTCGAAATAATCGCCACTGCCACCAGCGACCAATACAGTAGAAACGCCGTGCTGTTCATAGAGCGTGCGGACTCGGTCAAAAAATGGCGTGATCGGTTCGCTCTGCACGAGCTCTCGCATACGCGCATCGCGGATCATAAAATTGGTCGCAGCCGTATCCTCGTCGATCAGCAGTACCTGGGCACCCGCTTCGAGCGCTTCTATGGTATTGGCGGCCTGCGAAGTCGACCCCGATGCATTGGCACTGGCAAAGGCGCGCGTGTCGCGAGCGAAGGGCAGGTTATTTATAAAGGGTGAAATATCGACTCCTGCTATCGAGCGCCCGTCTTCGGCCCGAATCTTCGTGCTGCTGGCATTACAGACGACGAACTCGCGCCCATCGTCGGGGCGATGATTGTACACGCCGCGCTCTAAGGCGTGCAATAGGGTCGACTTACCGTGAAAACCACCACCGACTATAACGGTGACGCCTTGGCGTACCCCCATGCCGGATATGCTGCCCGCGTGGGGCAAATCAAACTCGACGCGTAAGGAATCAGGACTTTTAAACGAGACGGCCACCGTATTTAGCGGCTGATCGGAAATTCCGGAAATCCGCGGCAATATGCTGCCATCGGCGACAAAGGCAATCAAATCTCGCGCGGCGAGTTGGGCCCGCAGAGAGTCCGCATCTTCGCTCGTTTGTATATAGCGTTCGATTTTATCGGCATCGTTGGCCGCATAATACAGGGCACTTTCGACGATGGTCGGAATCTCTATGCAGAGCATCTGACCCGCCTGCCGCCCGCGGGCGCGGCGCCCCGTAGCCGGTAGTCCAACACTAAAACGCGCTTCGACGCGCGCTCGATCAATATACATGCAGGTTCGTTCAATGAGCTGTTGGCCCGGGACATCCATTTCGATCAAACCGCTCTTGCCCGAACCAGAGTGACGGCTCGTTTTGTGCGCATATTGGCCAAAACAATCCGCGAGATATGTGCAAAGGGCGATGGTCCGGCTTTTGCACTGGTATGTGTGCGGCGGATAGTTGGCTATTTGCTGCGGTATGACGACGCGTAGACGGCTGGGAGCGGCGAAGGGATCGGACTGTATGTGGTCGATATGCAGGGTGAAAGAGCCAAAATCGTAGGTGTTATGTAGATCTTTGTAGGCTGCGTAGCTGCGACCGTCGAGGCGTTGTAGCGTTTGTTGTAGGTCGTCTTTTGTGTGCATTTTGTTGTGGATGTTTAGTTTGTAGGGGACACTGAGGTATTATAGAAAGAAGGTTTGAAACTCGGCCCTGCGGGCCTCAAACAACAAACCTTCTTTCTATAATGCCCCAGCGCTCCATGCCAATAGTATATAAGTGAATATAGAGCACGTTAGGGGGAGGGGAAGTGTGTAATCCAAGCTTATTTAGGAGAGTGTATGTATCCTGGACCTAATTTGGAAATGTTGGAGGCGCAGGCTCGGGTTTGTACGGGGCCGCATCAGAGCCGGCCTTTGGGCAGAGGGAAAGATGGACCTCGGCCCGAACGCGTGTTGCAGTTGGTCTTTCAGTCCCTGAGTGGAGAATTGCCCGTTGGCGAAGCCGTTTCGCCGGCGCAGATGGGGGCGTTCTTTGCCGCGATGAATATACGGCGAAGATATGGGGAAAAGACGGGGTGGTCTGCGGCCGAGCATGCGGCATTTTCCGTGGGTGATATAGAGCAGTTGCCAGAGGTGCTGCGCTTTTTGTTAGGTAGGGCGCAAGGTTTTGTCGGTGAGACAGGAGAAAAGGCTACCGTAAAAGCGTTGCGCACGGTGCTACGGGGTGGCCATCTGAGCTATCTAGAAGCGCGGGCGGTGCTGACAGAGATCTTGGCAAATCGAGTGCGACCCGAGTTGATGGCGGCGTTTTTGATTGGGCAACGCATGAATATTGAAAACGATGACGAAGTGCTGGCCTATTTAGATGCGATCTTGCCGCCGGAGGAAGTAATCGAGGTGGACACCCCTTCGCTGACGCATTTTGGCCAACCCTTTGATGGAGCCCTGCGCTATTTTCGCCCCACGCTCTTTGTAGCAGCCGTGCGCGCGGCGCTGGGTCGACCGACGGTATTGCACGGGGTCGATTATATGCCACCAAAGGGCGGCATTACAGAAGAACAGCTTCTAAAAAAGCTAGGCGCACGCGTAGATCTCTCGCTGGTAGAAGGAGCTGAATTATTACAAAAAATTGGACTCGTTTATATCAGCCAGCGCGAGTATGCACCAGGCGCCTATGCGCTGCGCACCCTGCGCGAACACATAAAGAAGCGTCCACCCTGGGCGACGACGGAAAAGGCGCAGCAACTCTATCGCTGTAAGGGGCGCAACTGCGCCGTGCTGGGTTTCTATCATATCGGCTACGAGGGCAAATTGCTCGATATGATGCGCGCACGCGGGTACGACGCCGGTCTGGCCATCAAAGGCGAAGAGGGCACAACGCACTATGCGCTGCGTTTGGGCAAGGCATCCGACGCAGAGCGCAAAGCGATCAACTATACCGAGGGTTTCTGCGCTGAGCGCGCGTGGGCCGAAGACGTGCAACCGCGCAATTTTGGCATCGACTATGAGCAAAGTCCGCGCGCACAAGAGGCGAGCACAGCGGCTTTTACACGCGAGGGCATGGCGGCTTTGGCAGGCGAGAAAGGCGCGGCGTATGATCGCATCGCACTCAGCGTGGGCGTCGCCGATTATTATTTGGGTTTTTGTGAGCGCGCGCAGGAGGGGGTAGAGCAGGCGCGGCGGGTATTGGACGATGGGCGGGCGCGGCGGGTCTTAGAACGCTATATCGAGCAGAGCCAGCAGCTTTGATCTGTTATCGTCTATAGCTCCCATACCCCTCTGTCGATTCTGCCGCTCGCCATATAAGCTTGCAGCGCGCGCGCCGAGCGGCAAATCGCGTCCATAATGACCTCGGAATAAGCGGCAAAGGCAGCAGGCGTGACGGGGTATTGCTCTATACTGCCAGGGGCATCAGCACTACGCATCCGCCCCGTTATCTGTTGCACCTCACCGTGGACCAACTCGGAAAAATCGTCGAGTTCGACCTGTGCAAAGGCCTGCACTTCTTCGTTAAAGACCGTATCTTCCAGTGCAATGGGCCGCGTGCACACATAGAAAAACTGCATGGCCCGCCGCCAGAAGCCCTCTTCTAATTCGTCGAGTGGGAGGCGGCCAAGATAGAGCAACTCTTCTTCTTCTAATTCGATGCCAACTTCTTCGGCAAATTCGCGCCGCGCCGTCTGCGCGTGCTTTTCGCCTTCCTGAATATGCCCCCCCGCCGGGGCGTCGAGGCTACCCAAGTAGCGATCACCGGGACGCGAGCGCGTCTGCAAGAGCATCTGCCCTACACCGTTTTTGTCTTTCCATACGGCCCATACAAAGACCAAACCCACGCGTTCGCCATCGGCATAGGCTTGTGCGCGCTCTTTAGCGCCGGTCGTCTGGCCCGTCTCATCAAAGAGGGCAATGCGTTCGTTGGCACTCATTGTGTTGACCGTTGCTAAATGAGCCCCCATATAGCCAGAAACTGCATCGAGAAGGCACCTACCGTCGCCAACAGACACAAACCGGCACCGATATATGCGCCAATGCCCTCGCGGTCCATCGAATTCCCAAAGAGCGAGGCGGCGATATAACCGCCGACAAAACCACCGCCGTGCGCCCAATTGTCGACACCGGGCATGATAAAACCCATGACGAAGATCAGCCCAGCCCACTGCAAAAACTGGCGCGTAAACATGGTCGAACCAACGCGACGACCATAGACAATAGCAGCGGCGAGCAAGCCGAAGATGGAGCCGGAAGCACCCAACGTAAAGGCGCTGCCCATAAAGGCCGAAGCGATAAAACCCGCTATACCAGCTACGGTAAAAATGACAAAGAGGCGAAAGGGACCAAAGAGCTCTTCGACTAGGGGACCGAGCTGGCGGATCCACATGACGTTAAAAAAGATGTGCAAAAGACCGCCGTGCAGATAAATGGCCGTAATAGGCGTCCACCACAGATCGTAGGCAAAGATCGGCTGGCTGCCCGTCATGCCGAGTTTAAAACTCGCCTCCATACTCGGCGAAAGTAAACGCATCATGTCACTACTGGCGAAGATCGCGCTGGGGTCTAAGAGCAGGCCCAATACGTAGAGGCCGACGCAGAGAGCCGTGATCGCACTGGGGAAATTCATCTGTAGCCCCAATTTGCGCATGAGCGAAGTAAAACCCCATAGACCCGGTTTGCGCTGACCGCAGTTGGGACAGACTTCGGCATCTTGACTGACGAGCTTATGGCAGCTCGGACAGAGAATAGCCGCCACTCAGATCCCCATGCTTTCGTTAATTTCCGCCTGATAACCGTTGAGCTCATCTGCAAATACTTCGTCTACTGTTACGGCGCGACCCGCCTGCTGTGATTCCATCCACGCGTAGGAGAGTGCGACTGAACGGGCGCCCTGCACGATATCGACTTCCGGCGCCAGACCTTTCTCAATACACTGCCCGAGCTCCCAATACTCGACGGCGAGCAGCTTGCGGTCCGTTGCGGAAAATTCCTGGTTGTATTCAAAGAGGCGCTCGCCGCCAAAGAGCGTGGCCGTAGCCTCGTCGAGGCGAAAATCGGGCACGAGGTCCAAGAGGCGCGCATCGTCGATGGCATCTTGACCTGGCCGATGCAGCGTCAGACGCTTACCCGAACGGTCGCCGGGCAAATCCATCGAGCCCAGACTGCCGTGAATAGAGCGTTTCCATATACCCTCGCCACGCGCGGCGTGGTCTTCGGTATACTGAGCGACAGCACCGCTTTTAAAGAGGATCGTCGCGTAGCAAGCGTCTTCGGCCGTAGCTTCAAATTCGGCGGGCATCTCCTTTTGCCAGCGCGCATAGACCTGCGATGACGATATTTGATGATTGCCTGTGTCGCCGGACATAGGATTCTTGCGAATTTTTTCGTGTAGGCGCGTCTGCGCATAGACGCTGACCGCGTCGCCGAGAAAGAACTCCATAATATCGGCAAAGTGCACACCGACATCTAAGAGCAGACCGCTGGCATTTTTTTGGTGACGCCACACGGAAATGAGCATGCTATCACCGCCGCCAATAGTATTGTGTAGCATCAGGCGCGGGGTGCCGATCACACCGGCATCTAACAGGGCCTTGGCCAGACGATTTACCGGGTCGCGGCGATAGTTTTCCGCCACCGAGAGAATACAGCCCGTGCGCTCGGCCGTTTCGCGCATAATCTTGCAGGCGCGCGCCGTGAGGCCGACGGGTTTTTCGCACAAGGCGTGCCAACCGCGCTCCATCGCCTCGACGGCGACGCTGTGATGATGGGCGGGCAGCGTGCAGATGTCGACGGCCTGCACGTCGCCAAGGGCGGCCAACTCTTCTAAGCTAGAGACGGGGTGGGGGCGCTTGCCGAGGCGTTCTTCGGCTTGGTCGGCCAACGAGTTGGCATTGTCTATATTGGGGTCACAGGCGCCGACTAATTCAAACGGCGAGAGGCCGGATTCTTGTAGCTCTTTTAGGCCATACATGTGGCGGTGGCCCATGCCGCCGCAGCCGACGATGGCCAAAGGAATTTTATTGCTCATTTTATTTGTCTTTCTTTTGGTGATACGAGTTCGAATGGTTGTTCTGCTGAGACGGGCCTGGCATTGCCCCGATTACCCTAAAGGGCATAAAGGTTTTTTGCCTATATAGGGGTCGGAAGCAACCCATTTCCAAGGACCACCCTCCCCCTATCTAAGGGTTGGGGGTCGCTTGCCGAAGGGGCAAAAAAACTGCGTAGGCCCAACTGCCTTAGACAATCGACTCTCCCAAGCTAGGATATAGGTGCCGAAGGGCATTTATACCCCTCGGGTACGGCACCTCCACGCCCCTCCCAAGTCGCCCCAGGCCAGCTCTTTTTTTGCCCCGCAGCCGACCCTCAACCCGCCCCCCTATAGGTCAGACGGCGTCAGC
>JBLHGI010000343.1:0-6353 GCA_047616505.1 Planctomycetota bacterium | reverse complement strand
CGCGAGTATCTATTACAGCGCGTGCGATGTGGTTGGCGTTGGAGCGTTGGTGCTGTGTTGGTGATAGTACTCGTGTTAGCCAGTGTGACGATGCAGCGCAATGGAGATTATCGCAGCAGTTCGGCGATTTGGCAGAGTGCGATAGAGGCGGACCCATCGAATCCACGCGCCCATAATAACCTAGCGCTGGCACTAGAGGGCGAGGGCCAATTGGACATGGCCTTAGTGCATTATAAGCGAGCGCTCGCCGGCAACGATGCAGCGGCCGAAGTGCACAATAATATGGGAGGGGTGCTCTTGCAGTTGGGGCGCGTTGTGGAGGCCGTAGCACATTTGCGGCACGCCGTAGAGATTCGCCCCGATTATTTTGAGGCTCAGTACAATCTGGGTGTTGCGCTGCTACGCGCTGGCGAACCCTCTGCAGCGAACGAGTATTTGCAAAAAGTACTGCGCGTGTCGCCCGATTTTTTTGCAGCGCGCTTGCAGACTGGTCGAGCACTCGTAGCGTCGGGACAGTCCGCTGCAGCGTTGGCGCATTTGCGCCGTGCCGTAGAGATTCGCCCTCAGGATATTACAGCGCGTATGGAGTTGGCTAGAGTTCTACTACAGGTGGGGCGATACGATGAGGCCGTAGTGCAGGGAGAATGGGTATTAACCGTAGCGCCGGAGCGCAAAGAGGCACGGAAATTACTACGGGTTGCACGAAAAAATGCGCAACGAAAGCACTGAGATAAACCAACGGCGCTCTCGTGGTGTGAAAACGACTTTAGTCGTTTTGCTGTTCAGCTGGCTCTTTTAGTTCGCGGTAGAGCCAGAGCAGGCCAGAGGGAGATGCTTCTAAAAACTGGAAACCGAATCGGCTGCACCCATTGGGCAAGCGTCGCATCCAGACGAGGTTTGCCCTGTGTTGATGCGTTTGGCCTTTGTATTCGAATTCCATATCAAAGGGAATATCTTCTTCGACTTCAAACCCGACACCCCCATCTGATAAGTCGAGCCCCTTGGCTTTGACCAAACCGAAATCGCCGATAAATTGAATCGCCGTAGAAAACTCATTGCGCTCGTCTCGCTGTGGTTTTCCGTCGTCTGCAAGCTGTTGCTCTAAGCTGGAAACGCGTTGTCTGAGCTCGTTGAGCTCGTTGATGAGTTTGTCCCTATCCTTATCCTGCATCTCTCTCTCCGGAAATTCGATTTACATCATAGAGGATATTAGTATAGAGCGCGAAAGGTCGAAAGACAAGCGCTTATACCTTAAGTGTTAAGGTCGGGAGGGGGCGCGCTGGTCGCGTAATTCGACGGCCTGATGCAACACTTGGTCTAATGCTGCGAGGTTAAAAGGTTTTTGCAGGGCGAGATCAAATACCTCAAAGTGCGGATCGCTCTCTTCTAGGTGCCAGCCAGACAAGATAATGGCGACTAAATGAGGGTGTAGCACGCGCAGCTGTTGGACTAGTTGGTCGCCAGCTAGTCCGGGCAACCCCCAATCGATGAGCGCAATTTCGTGGAGCTCGGGGTCAAAGCGTTCCAGTGCTTGGGGGCCGGAAGTGGCTAGTGTTACTTGGTGTTCGGTGGCTAGCCACTTGTGTAACACTTGGGAAACAGGGCCGTCTTCATCGGCGATGAATAAGTACAGTGAAGGCAGGGTACTCGGCGTGGGCAACGACTCCCAAATAGGTAGACATAGTATAAAACACGATCCGCTGCCGACTTCACTTCTTACCTCGATACGCCCGCCCCAAGAAGAGATGATGCGTTCGGCCGAAGTCAGCCCAAGGCCACTGCCAACGGATGCTTTGGTGGTGAAGAAGGGCTCAAATACTCGGCGCTGTATTTCTTCGTCCATACCCAGGCCATTATCTGAAATTTCAATGAGCACATGGCGTTCCACTTGCCGCATGCCGATGTCTATACGGCCTCCCTTGGGCAGTGCATCGGCGGCGTTAAGCAATATGTTGTATATGGCATCGCGCAGGCCAATGGGGTTGGCGCTGATCGGGGGAACTGCGTGGATATCGAGTGCAATACTGAGGTGGTCGGTATCGCATTTTTCTTTGCGTTGCCAGTAGTGCTGTGCCGATTTAATCGCCTCGCGCAGGGTTTCTGGTGCCTCGACGGCCTCGACGGCTTCGTGCTGGCTGCGCACGGCATTATTTAGGCGTTTAACTAACGTAGTAGCGCGTTGCCCGGTTTCTAGGATGAGTTGGGCCCACTCGCGTGCCTCAGCGGGGGTTTTGCTCTGTTGTAGTGCTTCTGCCGGCCCCATGATACCGACGAGTAGGTTGTTGAGATTATGGCTAATGCCCGTGGCTAATTCGCCGAGGGCACGCAGTCTTTCCAAACGCACGACTTCCTTTTCCATCTCCTTGCGTTCGGTTATTTCGTTCTGTAGTTGTTCGTTGGCTTCGCGCAATTCAGCGGTGCGCTCGAGCACGCGGTCTTCCAATTCTTCGCGAGCGCGGCGCAGGGCTTGTTCGGCTTTCACGGTCTCACTTATATCTCGATCTATACTGGAAACACCCATGACTTGTCCATTTTCGTCGCGAATGGGAGACAGGACATGAGAGATGTGCAGGGTTTTTCCGTGGGTATTTCGGCGTTGGCCGATATACTCTACGCGTTCGCCGGCACTGGCGCGGGCAAGTAGTGCCGGTAGTTCGTCGGCTTCGGGAAATAGCTGGAGTATGGGTCGGTCGATAGCCTGTTCGCTATCGATTCCATAAATGCGTGCGGCGCCCTGGTTCCAGGTCGAGACTACACCTTTGAGGTCGCTACTGATGATAGCGTCATGGGAGTGTTGAACGACGGCAGCCAGGAGTTCGCGGGTGCTCTTAGTGCGCCGGTGCTGGTCTAGGGCTAGATCTACGGCTTTGCCCAGTTCTGCTCTGCGATAGGGTTTGTTTAAAAAGGCACTTGGGCCAGATAACTTGGCGTGTTGGAACGTGGCGTCATTGGAGTTGGCCGTTAGATAGATTATAGGGATATCGAAATGCTGGTTGATCTTTGCGGCCGTTTCGATCCCATCCATGACGCCAGCCAATTGGATGTCCATAAGTATGAGGTCGGGGCGATAGGTTGCAATTTCGCTGATGGCTTCCTCGCCTGTATCGACGATAGCGGCGACATCATACCCCATTTCTTCGAGTTCTGTGCGTATATTTAAAGCGACGACAGCTTCGTCTTCTACAATTAAGATGCGCTTGTTATTCAAGGTAGAAATCCTCTCGACGCGGTGGCGTGTACAGAGGAGGATGGGTGCCTCGCTCGTCAGAAATAAATACAGAACCTCGGCTATCGCAACGTATTTTTATAGGGCGATATAGAAGCGTTCGATCTTGCCGCCGTTTACTTAACTATCTAAGTTAGGTGACCCTAAAACAAATAGAAAGTAGATACATGACTGCTCAATTGCCCGATATTTTGCCGCTAAAGCCCTATTTTCGCGAGATGGTTTGGGGAGGGCGGCGCTTAGGTGAGCTATTTGCCAAATCGTTGCCCACAGGAGTTGGCATTGGCGAATCATTCGAACTGTCATCTTATGCCGGACGTGAGAGCACGGTGGCGGCGGGACCATTAGCGGGGATGGGTTTGGGCGCATTGGTGCGTGACTACGGTGCGGATCTACTTGGCGCTGCCGTTTGCGAGCGCTACGGTGGAAACATGCCGCTATTGATCAAACTGCTCGATGCGCGTCAAGACCTCTCGGTTCAGGTGCATCCCGACGATGCCTATGCGCGGGCAAATGGCCTGCAGGATGCAGGTAAGATGGAAGCCTGGCTTGTGCTGCATTCGGATGCTGGCCGAGTGGCCTACGGGTTGGTCGATGGAGTGGGCCGTGCAGACTTTGCCGCTGCTATAGCGGCTGGTCGCGTTGAGGAACTAATACGCTTTTTTCCGGTGCAGCGGGGCGATCTAGTTTTTTCACCACCGGGCACGGTGCATGCGCTATGCGCGGGAGTCGTTATTTACGAAGTGCAGCAATCGAGCGACTTAACCTTTCGCATCCACGATTACGATCGTCTCGGCTTGGACGGAAAAAAGCGCGAGCTACACATAGAACAAGCAATGGATGTAATTGATTTTGCCGCTGAACTACCCGCTCCCCGGCATTGGTCAGCGCTACAAGGGGCTAGTGCAGAGGGAGTTGAACTCGTCGATTGCGAGCACTTCCGCTTTAGTTATCACTGTGGCGACCAAGCGCTACACGCGCTGAACCATTCCTTTGCTGCATTAACTATAGTGGGTGGCTCAGCATGGCTGCGTGGCGAGGGGAGTGAATATATGCTGCGCGCTGGGGAGACAGCGCTCATAGCGGCGGGGCGGACCGTCTCTGTCGAGCGCACTGGGAATGAGAAACTAGAATATGTCCTTTCGTCTGCTGTGGGCGCTTAGCGCAATAAAAAGGCAATAAATTATGAAATTTGTTATTCGCGCCGGTGGTATTGGTACGCGATTGTGGCCCTATAGCCGCAAGAGTCGCCCCAAGCAGTTTCACGCTATGGCGGGGCGGGACACTATGATTCAGGGAGCCGTTGAGCGAATTGCGGCTATTAGCGCGCGAGAAGATGTCTACGTTTCGACCGGACAAGAGATGGCTGGCCTAGTGCGCGAGCAGTTGCCGCAGATCTCTGCCGAGCAAGTCATCATCGAGCCGGCGTTGCGCAATACGGGCCCGGCAGTAGGCCTAGAGTGCGCGCTATTAGAAGCGCGTTTTCCCGGTTGTGCTGTGGCGAGTCTCGGCTCTGATCACTATATCGGCAAGGGGGAGGTCTTTTGCCAATTGCTGCAGGCGGCTGAAGCTGCGCTGGAGCAGTATCCAGATTATTTGTTTATGCTAGGGGTAAAACCGACGCGGGCAGAGACTGGCTACGGTTATATTCGACGTGGTTCAGTGCTGCAAGAATTTGATGGGGTGCCGGTTTATTCCGTTGATGCTTTTGCGGAAAAACCTGACGCCGTGCGCGCGCAACAATATTTAGACAGCGGCGACTATTTGTGGAACAGCAATATGTTTGTGTGGAAAGCGGCGACGGTATTGGAACTCTTCGCGCGCTATGAGCCGGAAATGTACGAGATCCTAGCGCGGATTGGCGCGTCTGTGGGCAGCGAAAACGAGGCCGAGACGATTGCGTTGGAATATCCCAAACTGCAGGCGGTCGCTATCGATAACGCCATTATCGAGCGTGCAGAAAAGGTCGCGACTTTGGAAGCGGATATAGACTGGGGTGATATCGGCTCTTGGGCGGCACTAACGGACGTGTTGGCTGCGGACGGCGAGGGCAATCTGCTCTCTGGTGATATTGTATCGATTGACGCACGCAATACGACCGTCTACGGGCACAAAGACAAGCTGATTGCGCTCATTGGCGTGGAGGATTTGGTCATCGTCGATACCGAGGATGCACTTTTAGTCTGTCGCAAAGGGGATGCACAGCGGGTCAAAGAGATATTAGAGCGCCTAGATGGGGCGGAGAAATACGGTCGCTATACATAAAGGGCATGTGGATTTTGATGGTGGGAGCGGTGCACTATATGCCGCTCCCTTTTTTTATTTACAGAAGAGTTGGTCGAGTAGGGGCAACGGGTAGCAGAAGAATAGTGCGTGCGCCGTAGAGCCGAGGTCTATCTCCATCTCGACGACGGCGACCTGTGTGTCTTCGCTTATTGAGTTGATATTCTGCGGGCGATTTTTTAGCTGTATATCGCCAATTTCGATAGGGTGCGCCTCTTGGCTCCACGCCTTTTTTATATTGGCGATAAATTGGCGAATCGTGGGGCGCAGGATGGTCATGTCCGCACTCGTAAATGAGCGCGCTTTATTGGTGCCGAGCAAGTCGAGAGCGATGGGCATGGCGATGTCGAATACGGCCCAACCCAATCTGCGTTCGCGCTTGTTATCCGCGCCTAGAGACCACATGGAAAAATTGAAGATGAAAGAAGGGTCGGGCAGCGGCTCGATAAATTCGTCGAATCGGCAGAGCCGCTGCCCGAGCAGTCCAACGTAGAGGCGCTTGCCCAGCGCTTGCGATAAAATCGCGCCGAGCTGCGAAGCGGCTTCGGCGTGTATTCTGCCCAGCGCCAAACGCTGGGCACGGGGTAAGCGCATTAGGCCTCTGTTTCTAGCTCGCGCACTAATTGGCATATGGCGCTGACGCCACTGCGAATATTGTCATCGGAAGAGGCTATAGAGATGCGCACGTGGTCGGCGCACATATTTCCGAAGGTGCTGCCCGGCGCTACGGCGACGCGTTTTTCTTTTAGTAGGCGCATGGAGAAATCGCTCGAACCAAGGCCGGACGCCGATATGTCGATGAGCAGGTAGATGGCACCGCCGGGGCTATAGCGGTAAAGGTCGT
>JBLHGI010000342.1:0-6367 GCA_047616505.1 Planctomycetota bacterium | reverse complement strand
CAACTGATCGCGCTGGGCATACGCAGCGCAGCAGCGTGTTGGAACGGTTGCCGAGTTATATCGAAACAGTGGAGAAAATGAGCGAAAAATACGGCACGCGCCTGGTCAATTTACAGGATGTTTTCCAACGCCATCTGCAGTATCGCGACGCGGATACATTTTGCCCCGAACCGGTGCATCCCAATCGAGCCGGGCATTTGGTTATTGCAGAGGCACTGATGGAGGAGCTAGCTCGGTAGTCTCTAACGCCGCTAGGTTACGGCGCGCCATCTCGTGGTTTGGCCGGGTCTCTAAGACGGTCTGCCAGAGCTGGCGCGCCGTTTTTTTGTCTCCTCGTTGAGAGGCTATCAAACCGAGAAAATACTGCGCTTGTGGCGTGCTTTCTCCGCCTAGTGCAATGGTGCGTTCTAAGAACGTGGCCGCTTCATCATAGCGGTTAGAGCGCAGCAGCACGGTACCGTGCACATAGTTGGAAAAATGTGAGCGCGGCGTCAGTGTTGCGGCCATATGGGAAAGTTTCAGCGCGCGTTCGAGATTGTGCTCGTCGATTAGCTCGATCATTGCCAAATAGGCATAGGACCAGGCTGAATAGGGGTCAATTTCGATGGCGCGCTGAAAGTAGGGGTAGGCCGCTGCGCGCTCGTTTAGCTCGTAATAGATGGCACCGAGCCATAGATATGGGTCGGCGAAGTCGGTGGGACCTTTGGCGATGGCGCGCGTGTAATGCGGTATGGCCTCGTGTGCGCTGGCATTGAGGCCGGCGATATAGGCTTCGACAAAAGATGGGTCTGCAAAGACGGCGTCTTGGGCATCGGGGGCGAGATCGGGTTTGCGCGTGTAAATGGGCACGTCGTCAGAGCAGAACGAGGTATAGTAGTCTTGACGAAAGCGCTCGTGTAAGAATAGCGTTTTTTCGGCTAGCGTTTGCGGCTTGAGACCCGTTATAAAGCAGATCACATCGGGGCGGCGTCCGAGGACATAGGCCGAATTTTGCTGGCGCAGTACCGAAGGGGATTGTAGGCCGGGCACGCGCACGGAGTGGCGTGCTATGGTAGAGTCCGTCAGGCCGATCAAATCTATTATATGGGCATCGGTAAAATACTTGGGTATGCCAATGGCGCCGGTGGCTACGATCAGATCTTGGTCGGGTGACTGGTTTAAACACTGGGCGAGTTTGAAAAGGCGCGCGTTGTGTGCGCGCATAGAGCGCTGGGCGTAATCGAGTTTGTTGTGAGGCAGGGCATAGGTGAGAGCGGCGCTAGAAAAGAGCACTGCGGCCGTTAGGATAAGGGCTAGGTGTGGAGATAGACGCTGCGCGGCGTGATGCAGGCCGTCTTGTAGGCTCAGATAAACCAATGGCAGTATGGGCAAGTAGAATCTATGCGCATCGAGCACATCGCCGCCGACGAGGATAATGTAGAGTGCATGGCTGGCGATGAGCAGGGCGCGGTAGGAGCGCCAGGGACGATGCTCGGGCAACAAGCACAATAATAAGGGAACGAGTAGGGCGAGGCCGTAAAAGCCGTAGGCGCTAAAGAAGTCGAGGCTGTAGGACCACCCGTAGTGCAATAGTACTTCGCGCGTGCCGGTTTTGGCGTGAAATGTATTGGGTAATAGATGGCCGTAATAGGCGAACCTGAAAAGGGTATGCGCTGCAAAGATGGCGAGGGCGGGGGCGAGCCAGTGCAGGAACTCTCCGGCGCGGAAATGGCGGGTCTGTAGGTGTAGCACAAAGCGATGCAGGACAGATAGGGCAAAGAAAAACCATCCCTCGGGGCGCGTAAGGCCGGCCAGCGCAAAAAGCCATGGACTATACTGAGTGCCCCGTTCGTAGAGTTCGCGGTCGTAGCGGTAGACGCCGCCGGTGATCAGCAGGGTAAAGAGCATGGTTTCCATGCCGCTCGTAGCCCAAAAGGCGAAGGCACCACAGGTCGCGAGTAGGAGGGGGGCCAAAACGAGATGCAGGGAGGGGGCGTGCGCGACTTGCCGCCGACCGATCAGCAGGGTCAGGACAAAGGTAGCCGCGGCGGCGAGCCAGCTTAGAGCGCGTGCGGTTGCCAGCGCGTCGATGGAAAAAAGATGGGGCAGGCTGAGGATGAGTGTCCACAGAAAGTTCGTATAGCCCTCGACGCGTTCGCCCGGATTAAAAACTAGCCCTTCTCCGGCCGCCAAGTTCTTGGCATAGGTCAGTGTGATATACGCATCATCCTGGACGGTGTCGTACGTGTGAGCCTGCCAAGAAAATACCAGTAGACAGGTGAATAGAAGAGCGCGAAGGAACCACGGGGCCGGCTCTTGCTGCACTTAATAGGCGCCTTTGATACGACCGTACCAGCCGTGCAGTGGATCTTTTAGTTCGATCATATAATTATCCATGCGCTGCATCAGGTCTTGGCGCACTTTTTCATATTCGGGCTGGCCGTAGACATTGTTTAGCTGGTAGGGGTCTTTTTTTAGGTCGTAGAGCTCGCCGGGATCCCCCGAGTTAAAGGTGAACTGGTGCGTGCGTGTGCGCACCATGCGCTGGTTGGCGACTGTAAAGTGGCGGTCAAATACGCAGTAGACTTCGTCGCGGTCATTGGCGTAGGGGCGGCCTTCGATCGCGGGCAGAAAGGATTGTCCGTCCATGGTGGTGGGGACCTCTACGCCACCGGCATCTAAGGCCGAGAGCATGATTTCTTGTAAATAGACAAATTCGTCGCAGTGGCCGCCGGGGGACTGGCATTCGGGGTGGGCGACGACGAGGGGAATGCGGTAGATCTCGTCATACATAAACTCACCCTTCTCTATGAGTTTATGCGCGCCCATGCAGTCGCCGTGATCGGCCGTATATACAATAATGGTATTGTCGAGTTGGCCCATTTCTTTGAGATGAGCTACTACGCGGCCGACCATATCGTCAATGAGTGTGCAGTGGCCAAAATAGCGCGCGGCGATTTCTTGGAATCCCTCCCAGCCGTAGTCGCCTAGACCCCAGAGCTTCTCGATGAGCTGTTGGCGATAGGGTTTGTCGGCAAATGTTTCGCAGTAGCTGGGGTGTTCGGCAATATCTTTGGGGTCGTACATCGAAAAATAGGGCTCGGGTACGAGGGAGGGGCTGTGTGGCCCCCAGAAGTTGGCCCAGAGAAAGAACGGTTCGTCGCCGCTGCCAATCTCGTCGAGGACGCGGATAGATTCCTCGGCGACAAAGTATTCTATAGAGGATTCGACGGGACCGTCGTGTAGGGCGAACATTTCCTGCGCTTGGTTTGAGGGGTTGGTGCCGACGTAGCGCTTGGAGACGGAAGGGGGTGGGTTGAAACCACATTCTTCGAGATAGCTGGCATAGGGATTTTCCCCGTGCGGGGGCAGTCCGAACTGTAGGCCGGGTAGGAGGCCGGAACCGGGGAAGGCGTAGCCGAGAAAGTCCTGTCCCGTAAAACCATAGCCGCTGGGCCCTGTCTTTTCGTCGACGTGCCACTTACCGGCATAACCGCAGGTATAACCGGCTTCCTGCAAATAGTGATTTACCCCTTTGACATCGTCTTTTAAGCAGAGACCGTTGCCGGTGACACCGTGTTTGTGCGGGTAGAGGCCCGTGTAAAAACTGGCGCGCGCCGGTGAGCAAATGGCCGTGGGGGTGAAAGCGTTATCAAAGCGCATGCCGCGCGCGGCTAAAGCATCAATATTCGGTGTCTTACACACGCTGTTGAGACCATAGGCACCGACGGTGTCGAGGCGCTGCTGGTCGGACATCAGGACGACGATATTGGGGCGTTTCGTTGACATGAATTGGCTCTTTCATGTAGGGGGACGACTACGGCGACTTGCCGGTTGGGCGCAGATTGCGTTTTGTGTTCTAAAGGTCGATAAATTTTCTATAAGCTACATATTAATCCCGCTTCATTCAATTGCGGGCAGAATGGGTGTTTGGGATGTATAGAGGTCTTTTTTTTATTTTTTGTATAGGATTTGTCGCCTGTTCGAATATGGGTGATAAAAAGTCGGAGGCAACGGCAGAGAAGGCGAGTTATTTTAAAATAGCGCTGAGCTCTGGCGGCGGTTTTACGGGTATCTACAGGGGATATTCTCTGTATGGAGACGGTCGCGTAGAGGCGTGGCAAAGCTGGGCGGGCAAGGGTGATTCGCTGCTGTGGCAAGGGGTGGTTGAGAGGGGTGAGGTCGAGCGAATTCGCGGAGAACTGCAAAAGAGCGGTGCACTTGATAAGCGCTTTGCCGGGGCGGGTAATATGACGGCTGTAGTCGCGTATGAAACGGCGGATACGACCTATCGCTGGTCGTGGGATAGAACTAGAGAAGGGCCGGTTGGGCTGAAAGAATGGTACGAAAAGACGCGGGCATTCTGCGCTGAGGAAGGGCTGAACGCGAAATAAAAAAGGCCCTGCTGGAATGATCCAGTAGGGCCTTTTGTTTGCTAGCGGCTCTCGCTGCGCAAGTCGAGCCAGGCCATTTCGGCTTCGCTCAGACGCGTTTCCAATGCCTGTACATTAGAGGCGACTTCTTCGGCGTTGGCGCTGCCGACTAGTGCGTGGATATTGAGCGGGTAGCTGAGCACGTAGGCGAGGGCGATCTGCGGCACACTGAGGCCCTTTTCTTCGGCGAGTTGCCAGGCGCGGTCTAGACGTTTGAAGTTGTCTGGGTAATAATACGATTTGGGCATGGAGCCGTCGAATTGGTCACGGACTTCTTCGGCGTTGGCGCTGGTTATTTTGCCGGAGAAAAAACCGCGCGCTACGCTCGACCAGGTAAAGAGCGGCATATTCTGTTCTTTATACCAGGCGCGCTCGGCTTCTTGCGAGGGGCCGGAAATGGACAGGCAGTCCGTCCACGGCTCTTCGATCTGCTCGGCGAGGCTGAAGTTGGGGCTGGAAATTGTGAAGGGTATGAGGTTGTGCTTGTCGGCGTATTCGTTGGCTTCTTCGAGGCGCTTGGGCGTCCAGTTCGAGCCGCCGAAGGTGCGAATGCGCCCGGCCGCATGGTGTTCGTTGAGCGCTTCGACGATAGGGCCGACCGGCACGGTGGGGTCGTCGCGGTGCAATAGATAGAGGTCGATATAGTCCGTGCGCAGGCGCACGAGGCTATCGGCCATATCGGAGGCAATATCGCAGGGCGTGACGCGATTGCGATCCTGGTTGAGGTGGGCACCCTTGCCGATAATGACGACGTCCTCGCGATTGCCGCGCTTTTCCATCCACAGGCCGAGCACGCGGTCCACCTCGCCGCCGCCGTAGAGGTGGGCCGAGTCGTAGGCGGTGATGCCGGCGGCACAGGCCGCGTCGAGTAGGGCATAGCCTTCTTCGAGGTTTTTGCGGTTGAGCATGATGCAGCCCTGTACTAGGCGCGAAACTTTCTTGTCGATACCTGCTACTTTTCCGTATTCCATTCTCATTCTCTCTTCTTATTCCATTGGATAGGTAAGGCCCCAATCGGCGCGGATGGCGTCGAGTATTTTCATCAGGGCGATGGTTTCGTCTAAGGGCATGGTCGGGCTCTCGAGTAGGCCGGCATCTAGGCAACGCCCCACTTCGGCAGCCTCGTAATTGTAGCCGTTGCCCGTCGGTTTTATATCGATCTCCTCGACGCGATCTCCGGCTGTGAGGGTGGCCTTTTCGGCTTTCCAGAAATGCGTTGGAATGGTGATCGTGCCGTCGGTGCCGATGATGCGCGCCTCGTGCGGGGTAGAGGTGCGCACGGCGCTAGTGAGCATGGCCATGGCGCCGTTCTCGTAGCCCAATAAGATCGTGTTTTGCTCGTCTACGCCGGTCTCGCCGATATTGGCCAGGCTTTGTATGCGCGTCGGGTTGGGTCCGAGCACGAAGGAGGCAAACGAGGTGACGTAAATGCCGACATCGAGTAGGGCGCCGCCGCCCAAAGCGGGGTTAAAGAGCCGTCCCTCGGGGTTGATACCAGTGCGGAAACCAAAGTCGGCGCTGACTATGCGCACGTCGCCAATGGCGCCTTCGTCCAACCATTCTTTGACCTTGACCATGGCGGGGAAGTAGCGGCTCCACATCGCCTCCATCAGGAAGACACCCTGGTCGCGTGCTACTTGCACAACGGCTTCGGCTTCGGCGGCGTTGATGGCGAAGGGTTTTTCGCAGATCACAGCTTTGCCGGCTTCGAGGCAAAGGATGCTGTTGTCCTTGTGGAAAGGATGTGGCGTGGAGACGTAGATGGCATCTATTTCTGGGTCGTTGGCCAGCGCTTCATAAGAAGCGTGGCGCGTGGGAATATCGAATTGGTCGGCAAAGGCGTCGGCGCTTTTCTGTGCGCGCGAACCGACGGATTGCAAAACGGCGTTGGGAGTATCGGCGAGACCGCGCGCAAATTGTTTGGCGATACTGCCGCTGCCGAGGATACCCCAGCG
>JBLHGI010000341.1:0-6382 GCA_047616505.1 Planctomycetota bacterium | reverse complement strand
GGTGCGCGCACGCCGCTGGCGCTGATCCGCGAAAACTTACGCGGTTAAATACTCGACTTTTCTATTATTTAGTTTCCACTTTTTTGCGAAAGGAATTACCGTGGCCCGCAATGTACTCTTTATCCTCGCCGACCAGTTTCGCGCGGACTGCCTAGGTTCAGCGGGCAATGCTGATGTAAAGACGCCCAACCTAGACCGTCTCGCCGCCGCCGGTGTGCGCTTTGCCAATTGCTTTAACCAGACGGCGCCGTGCGGCCCTAGTCGCATGAGCATCTACACCAGTCGCTATCTGTGCTCAACGCGCGCGATCAACAATATGACACCCCTGCGCGATGCCGAAGAAAATTGGGGCTATGCGCTGCGCCAGGCCGGCTACGATCCCGGTCTGGTTGGCTATAATGACTACGGCGTCGATCCGGCTATTTTGCCCGAGGGTGATCGGCGCAAAACATCGCTGGCCTACGACAATGTGCTACCCGGATTTGAACGCGTCTATTATCACGAGTACGACAGCGAAGAGTACTTCGCCTTTTTAAAAGAACAGGGCTATGCAGACGAATTGCTCAACCACGACGCCATCCACAGCCCCGATGTGCCGGAGGATGGGCCGGGCAAACACTTGGCCTGTTCCTATCCGGCTAAATACAAAGCCGAGCACAGTGAATGCCGCTATGTGACGGAACGCGCGCTCGACTATATCCGCGCCAAAAATGACGGCGACCAAGGTTGGGTGCTCAGTCTGAACTATATCAAACCACACCCGCCCAATATCAACTGCGAGCCGTACTCTAGCATGTTTGATCCGCAGGATATGCCGACACCGACGCGGCGCCCCGAAGAGCTCGATCACGCGCACCCCTATATACGCGGCGCAACGGGCGAGGGCCAGCACCGAGACGAGCGTCATGCGCAGGAGTTTCGCGCCTGTTATTATGGCATGATTGCCGAGCTCGACGACAATTTGGGATTGCTCTTTGACGAATTGGAAAAGAGTGGTGCGTGGGATGATACGCTGATCGTTTTTAGCGCCGACCACGGCGAGCAACTGGGCGATCATTATTTAGTGGGCAAGGGGCATTTTTACGACGGCGCGATGCATATTCCCTGCATCGTGCGCGACCCGGACAAAAACAGCGATGCTACGCGCGGGCAGACGGTGGCATCGTTTGTCGAGTCCGTCGACTTAGCGCCGACCGTACTGCAATGGTTGGGCGTAGAAAAACCGGACCGCTTCCAGGGCCAGAGCCTGATGGGTGCACTGCGCGGCGCTGCCGACTACCAAGGCAAGAGCGAGATCCACTACGAGTTTGACTATCGCTCGGGTGCGCGACAGGTTGAGCCAGACACGGATATGGATCAGCACTTGTTATGGGTGCTGCGCGACGCGCGCTATAAATACGTGCAGTTTGCCGATGCGCGCATGCCGCCGCTGCTTTTTGATCTGGAAAACGATCCGGGCGAGTTTGATAACTTGGCCGAGAGCGTGGAGTATGCAGGAGTGGTATTGGACTGCTGCCAGCGGCTCTTGCGTTGGCGGATGTATAACGAGGACCAGCGCATGGAGCATTGGGCGGCGCAGTATCGCTATTGATATAGCTGCGAGGGCAGGGTTTTGGTTCGCGACTCGCAGGGAGGAAAGAGATTCTCTGGTGGGTTAAGTTGTATGAGTTGAAAGACGAACGGGTTGATATATTAGCTCTATATGGGGTTATATCGCGACTAGTCACGATATCGATTAGTTATATGTCATTATGGAATCAAGGAATAACAAATGGGAAAATCATGCGTTGCCTGCGATCTTCTGAACGGTAATGCAGAACTTCCTGGTGGTTATGTTTATCGAAACGAGCACCGGTCGCTTGAGGCCTGTATTCAAACGTATATTTGTCAATGGTCCCATATGGGATGAGAACCAGTACATATTCATTTCGTAATTCAACCTGCGTGGAACTCTCAAAGAGAGCAATTCAAGCTCCCTGGGCCATATTTACAATATAAGCTCTTTGAGAAACAGGAGTTCCCAGATAAGGCGGAGTTAGAGGCGTTTATCGCCAAAGCAAAAGAGCTTTTCCCAAGAGAAATCATTAACGACATATAACAGCGAATATGCGGTTCCGGCGACAAGCGCCTGCGCGATTTGCTGGCTCGTTGGTTCCAGTTCTTGGTTTCATGCTTGTTGCAATAACCCTTATTCCGGCGCAAAGGCAAATATGGCAATACAGCTACAGGTCAAAATCGCTATGGGTGGTAAAACAATAAAATGAAGTTTAAGCCGCTCCTTACTTCCAACTGGAGATGTTTCAAATGCCTTTGAGTGCACAACAACTAAAACAATATATGGACGAAGGCTACCTCGCCGTCGAAGACCTATTCGACCCGCAAGCTCTCGCGCCGCTGATCAGCGAGTTTGAGGAGGCAATCGACGCCAAAGCACGCGAATTATATAAACAGAGCGAACTGAAGAACTTACACGAAGGGGCGTCGTTTGAGAGACGTCTGGCGCTGCTCTGCCGCGATGCAGAACCGGCGGCGGAGCAGGAGTTGTGGCTGGTCGGGCAGGGCAAGCACCAGAAGACGGCGGGCATGTTTGCGGTGTGGACGCAGCCGGCATTGCTCGATGCGGTGGAGCGGGTAATTGGGCCAGAGATCCTAGCGCATCCACAGTTTAATTCGCGCGCCAAATTGCCGAACCAAGAAGAGACCGTCGTGCCCTGGCACCAGGACATTGGTTATCTCGAACGCGAGGCCGACGATACCTTTATGGTCAATTTCTGGATTCCGCTAGTAGATGCGCCCATGGAGACCGGGGCGCTACAGGTGATCCCCGGCAGCCATCGCTGGGACGTGCTGCCGCATGAGCGGATCGGCAGCTACGATGGGCTGCGCGAAGAGAGCCTGCCTGCGCATGAGGTGGTGGACTGTCCGTTGAATCTGGGCGGTGCGCTGCTGATCCACAGCCGCACGGTGCATCGTTCGGTGGTTAACACTTCGGACGCCGTGCGCTGGAGTCTGGACTTGCGTTATTGCGATTGGCGCGAGCCGACAGGGCGGCCCGATATCCCTGGTTTTGTGGCCCGTAGCGTGGCGCACCCCGAGAAAGTGGCACAGAGCGTAGAGGATTGGCTAGCGCTTTTTTCTGCTGAGAAAGCGGGTGATGCATACGCGGGCTAGCTTGTTGGCCGATCTGCGCACGTTGGGCGTAGAAGTGGGCAGCACACTCTTTGTCCACTCGTCTTTAAGAAGTGTGGGTGCGATTGCAGGGGGTGCCGCTGCTGTAATCGCCGCGCTCGAAGATGCACTAGGCCAAGAGGGTTTGCTGCTTTTGCCCTCCTTTAACTTGGTGCCGCGCGATAAAGAGGGGCGTGCCGCCGGTTGGGACTGCGAGCAGACGCCTTCTACGGTGGGCTGGTTGAGCGAGTATTTTCGCCGCATGCCCGGCACTGCGCGCTCTGACCACTACTCGCACGCGGTGGCAGCACGCGGTCGTAAGGCCAGCACCTTTGTTGCTGACCATTGCAGCGATGAAGGGCCCCCGTCGCCCTGGGATTTGCCGCCTTGGGGCAAGGCTTTCGGCACGGACTCGCCGATGTTTCGCGCTTGGGCCCAGGGCGGTCATTTGCTGATGCTCGGTGTCGACTATACCTCTTCGACCTATATCCACTTTGTCGAGGTGCTCTATTGGCAAAAATTGTGCGCCAGCGCTGCGGATGCGCGTTTCCCTGCGTTAAAGCGCGCTGAATTGGGGGCGTTGTGGGATCGGGGCGGGCATTTGCAACGCGGTTCGGTGGGCGATGCCCGCTGTAGGCTCTTTTCTCTCGATGAGTATGTGCAGACCTTGCTCGCTGAGGTGGAGGCCAACCCCACGTCTTATTTGAGTTAGTCGCGATATTTTTTACGCAGAGCGATTGACATCTGTTTTTGTTTTATATATGTTGCAGAACAAGTGTTTGGCATATAAAACAATAGTTCCTGAGACAGAACGATGAAATCTAAATGCTGTGAGAAATACAAAGATAAGTGCCGTTTCTGTTCGAGCTGTCCCTGTCACAAGAAGCTCAGCAAAAAAGCGCGCAAAAAACTGCTCAAGAAGGTCTCCGCCCAATAACTCCTGATATATTATTCGCTTCGCTTCCCTTTCTACTCGTCCGCGCATAGATTTCTATAGTATAGTCGTCGTTTGTTTGCCGGTTTGTCACTGTGCGAGACAATAGCTATACATGTATAGCATATGGCAAAACACCCGTGCGACCTTCACATGGGCGAAAATTTGCTCATATATTCGACACTGCACTTAATACAGAGAGAGATCTATGAATATCCACGTGGGTAATCTGACTAAGACAGCTAAGAAGAATGCCTTAAACAAACTCTTTGCCGAGCAGGGCAAGGTCGCTTCGGTCCATATTGTTCGCGACAAAAAAAGCGGCAATTCGCGCGGTTCCGCCTATGTGGAAATGGAGAGCCACGAAGAGGGTGAAAAAGCGATTCTCGCACTGAACAACACGGAATTCTTGGGGCAGAAGCTAGAAGTGAGCGAAGCGCCCGAACGCGAAGAAAAAAAGGAAGCCGACGGCAAAGAGAGCAGTCGCAATTTTCAACAGCAGCCGAATTTTTTCCAGAACCGCAGCGGTTCAATGAATCACGCCAGCACAGGAAAACGCGGCGGTCAGCGCGGCGCATGAACGTCATTACCATACTCTGTGATACGCTGCGCCGCGACCACGTCGGTGCCTATACGCAGGGCTTGCCTCTCGACCAATGTTGGAGCCAGGAAGCGCCCGCTTGGTCGGTGCCAACGCCGAATATGGACCGGCTCATCGAGCGCGGCACCGTTTTCGACAACGCCTATATCGGCTCGACTCCCTGCATGCCTGCGCGGCGCGATATTTACACGGGGCGGCTGGAGTTCTTAGAGCGCGGTTGGGGGCCATTAGAAGAAGGCGATTGCGACTTACCGCGCCAAGTCTCGGGGCCGCCCAATCGCTCGCTCAAGTGGTCGATGGAACAGGGCTATCCCGTGAGCTGTTTGCTGACGGACCATTTCCATTTGTGGGAGCAGGGCTCGGGCAATTACCACATGGGCTATACGGGTTTTGAGTTTGTGCGCGGCATCGAGTCGGATGCGCTCTATACGGACCCGGTCGACTTTTACTGCCCACCGGGCGACGAGATGGGCAAGAACGAACGCCACTGGCGCAACGTGCACTTTCTGCGCCAGAAGGACGAAGACTACTTTTGTGCACAGGTTTGCAGCAAGGCGGCCGACTGGCTACAGCGCAACGCCGCGCACGAAGACTTCTATCTGCACCTAGATATCTTTGACCCACACGAGCCGTGGGACCCACCGGAAGAAATTCTCAAACAATTCGATGCGCGCGGTTACGATATTGAGGGACTGCGCGCGGCGGCTCCCTATGCGCCGTG
Source organism: Planctomycetota bacterium (assembly GCA_047616505.1). Lineage (GTDB taxonomy): Bacteria > Latescibacterota > UBA2968 > UBA8231 > UBA8231. The sequence continues at coordinate 958 of JBLHGI010000341.1, read as the reverse complement.
GCGCGAACACTACGACCAAGACCAGTTCGAAAATATGCGCGCGCGCTATGCTGCCAAAGTCGTTTTTTTGGACCAGTGGCTCGGCAAAGTTTTCGATGCGCTTGACGAGTTGGATCTGTGGAAGGACACGCTCGTCGTCTTTACGGCCGATCACGGCACCTGGAACGGCGATCACGGCCGCATGGGCAAGCTGGGCACGCACCAATACGATGGCTGTGCTCATATTCCCTTTATCATGTGCCACCCAGAGCACGGCCACGGTGAGCGCCGCAGCCAGTTAGTGCAGCTGATGGATATCTATCCGACGGTGCTGTCGGCGGTGGGTAGACCGCAGCCCGAAATGCCGGAAGACAGACCGCTGCACGGGGTCGATCTACTGCCCGCGCTAGAAGACGCCGAGGCAAAGACGCGAGACTGCGCTCTGATGGGCATGTTTGGCAAGAGCGTGTCGATTACGGACGGCGCGTGGACGCTGCACCAATCGCCAGTGGAGGAGAACCAGCCGCTCTATTGGCACGGCTATCACCTGGCGCGTTTTATCGGCTACGAGTTGGGGCCGTTCGAAGATGGGCAGCGGGCGGTGCAAAACTGTGCTTCGTGGGATGCGCCGACCTCGCTGCACAACAAGACTGAAGACATCAATGAATTGGTGAATCTGGCGGATGACGAGCCGGAGAAACTCGCCGAGATGCAGGCGAAGCTGTGCGCGGAGTTGGCGCGTTTGCAGGCACCTGCGTGGCAGGTGGAGCGGTTGGGGTTAGAACAAATATAACTGCATTCGCCTGTTGTCGACCAAGGGCGTATTCGCATAATACGACAACGCAAAACGGCATAGGATCTTATGCATCAGATAGTAGTGTTGATCGGTTTTGTCCTAGCGATTGCCGCTTCCAGCTGGGCCCAGAATAGCGCCGCTCCGTCCGCTCTAAACCCGCTTTCACTCGATGGCTTAGTCGCC
>JBLHGI010000340.1:0-6384 GCA_047616505.1 Planctomycetota bacterium | reverse complement strand
GGCGCTGGCTGCGCTCGAAGGAGTTTGTATCGCTGGGTGCCGCCGTACAGAACAACGGTTTCGACGCTGGTTTAGAGGCGCTTTTGACGGAGGCTGAGCGCGTGCGTCAACACGGCTTTACGCGCTCTGAGTTGAGCCGTACGAAGAAGGAAATGCTGCGCGGCATGGAGCAGTCTTTCCGCGAGCGCGACAAACAGGAATCGCGCGGTTTTGCCGGTGAATACGTGCGCCACTTACTAATAGACGAGTCGATTCCCGGCATCGAAAAAGAGTATGCGCTGTATCAAGAATACATGCCGACGATTACGATAGAAGAAGTAAACGCTCTGGCCAGCGAATGGAATAGCGGCCACAATCGCGTGATCACGGTCGACGCGCCGGAGCGAGAAGGCGTGGCCGTGCCGACGGAGGAGGAGCTGTTGGCGGCCTTTGCGCGCGTGGAGGGCAAGGAGATCGAGCCCTACGCCGAAGACGTGTCGGACGCACCACTGGTGGACAATCTACCGGCGCCGGGTGCGGTAGTAGCGCGCGATTCGATCCCCGAGTTGGGGGTGACCCTGTGGACGTTGAGCAACGGCGTGCGCGTACAGCTCAAGCCGACGGATTTCAAAAACGACGAAATACTGTTCTCGTCGCATAGCCCCGGTGGTCATTCACTGGTAGGCGATGAGGACTATATTGCGGCGGCAACGACTTCTTCCGTCGTGCGCGAGGGCGGCGTTGGTCAGTTTAACCAGATTGATCTGGGCAAAAAATTGGCCGGCAAGGTCGTTGGGGTATCGCCGAGTATTGGTTCGTTGCAGGAGGGTATTTCGGGTTCGGCTTCGCCGCAAGATGTCGAGACAATGTTCGAGTTGGTCTATGCCTACTTCACGACACCGCGCGCCGACAGCACGGCTTTTCAGGCGTTAAAAAAGAGGATTGAAGGATCTATTCAGAACCGCAACGCGCGGCCCGAGACGGCCTTTGGCGATACGATGCAGGTGACATTGGCCTCGTATCATCACCGGGCGCGGCCGTGGTCGATGGAACTGCTAGAAGAGCTTAGCCTAGAAAAGTCGATGGCGATTTATCGCGACCGTTTTTCCGATGCCGGCGACTTCACATTTACCTTTGTCGGCAATTTTAGTTTAGAACAGATGGAGCCGCTGGTGTGCGCTTATTTGGCGACGCTGCCGTCTACGGGGCGCGAGGAGACTTGGCGCGACGTGGGAATAAAAGGTCCAGAGGGCGTGGTCGAGAAATTTGTCTATGCCGGTATCGAGCCCAAGAGTTCGTCGCGCGTCGTTTTTAGCGGGCCGTTTGAATTTGATGGTTGGACTAATAATTTTGCCATCGACGCGATGGCGGCGGTTTTCCAGATTAAGCTGCGCGAGGTGTTGCGCGAGGATTTGGGCGGCACCTACGGCGTCGGTGTGAGGGCGAGCGTCGAGCACTTTCCGCGCGAGGAATACAGCGTCAATATTAATTTTGGCAGCGATCCCGAGCGCGTCGAGGAATTGACTCAAGTTGTTTTTGAGCAGATCGATAGTCTGAAAACGGTTGGTACGACGCAGGTCTATATCGACAAGGTCGTGGAAATGCGCAAGCGCTCACGCGAGGTGAACCTGAAGGAAAATAGCTTTTGGCGCGGCACCTTACAGGGCTTCGATATCAACGGAACGGACCCGCTATTGGTGCTGAAATACGACGAGCTCGTCGAAAATTTGACGCCGGAAATGGTGCAAAAGGCGGCGCAGAAGTATTTCAATATAGAAAACTACGCCCGCTTTGTGCTCTATCCGCAGGACTTTGCCAAAAAAGACGGCAACTAAACGCAGACGGATAACAGATTGAAAAGGCTAATAAATGGAAGAGCTCATAAGTAAAGCCTCCGACGATTTAGCGGGCATGATGGCCCAGTATGGCCTGCAGGTCATCGGGGCGATTGCCATCCTCATCTTGGGACGGATCGCCGCTGGTATCGGCCGTAGCCTAGTGCAACGCATGCTGGAAAGGGCCAAGGTCGACGCGGCGGTAGTTTCCTTTATCAGCAGTCTGTTTTATTTCTTTTTACTCGTCTGCGTCGGCGTGGCGACGCTGGCCAATTTTGGCGTGCAGACGGCTTCGGTCATTGCGGTGTTGGGTGCGGCTGGTTTTGCCGTCGGCTTAGCGCTGCAGGGCTCGTTGTCCAATTTCGCCGCCGGGGTGATGATTTTGGTGTTTCGCCCCTTTAAGGTCGACGACTTTATCGACGTGGCTGGCGTTACGGGCACGGTCAAGGATATCGATATCTTTACGACGACGCTGGCTTCGCCGGACAACGTCAAGATCATGGTGCCCAATGGGCAGATCTACGGCAGCACGATAAAGAACTTTGGCGGCTACGATACGCGCCGCGTCGATATGGTCGTTGGCATTGGTTATAGCTCGTCTATCGAAAAGGCGGTGGAGTTGCTCGAGGGGTTGATCGCGGCCGACGAGCGCGTGCTAAAAGATCCGGCGCCGCAGATTGCCGTGGCGGAATTGGCCGATTCGAGCGTGAATTTGGTCGTGCGCCCCTGGGTCAATGGGGCGGACTATTGGGGTTTTCGCTTTGAGATGACGCGCAAGATAAAAGAGTCTTTCGACGCCAATAGCATCGAGATTCCATTCCCGCAGATGGTGGTGCATAAGCCGCAAGAGGGATAGATAAAAACGGATAAGCCGTTGTTGGTGGCCGAGCTTGATATCTGAACGTATGTTCAGTATTATAGCTCGGCCTTTTTTTATAGGAGAACGGCAAATGGCGTATGATGAAGGACTGCTCGTGCGCGTGCGCGAAGTGGTGGACCCGACGGTGGACGTGCTCGAAAAGAAGATGTTTGGTGGCGTGGCCTTTATGTTGCGCGGCAATGGCCTTTGGCATTATCGAAGACTTGCGCTGTTGGGTGGCGCGCGGCGCCGCGTTCGCGCGCTCGCTGCCCGCTAAATAGCTTCTTTGTTCGGTTAGAAGAGGTTCACTTGGTTTCCCGTTGCAGTTTTTACGGGGAATCTCCTATGTTGCCACAGCCAGTGCGCCAGGCTTTCTAGGTCGGGTATCTCGCGCCCGGCCGGTGTGCGCTCGAAGAGCCCGTCAAAAACGTCGAAGGGATGCAGCAGACAGAAGTTGAGCAATTTTAGAGCCTGCGCATGGTCCAGCGTTTCTCTCAATCCGTAGGCCGCTACAAAAATGCGCAACAGCTCTTTGTCGCGATCCAACAAGTCTAAATAAACTGGTATAAGCTCAAAGAGCGGATCGCCGACGATGGCGTCGCCGAAATCGATGAGCGCCGAGATGTGCCAGTCGTCGTTTTCTTTTTCGAGCAGGATATGGTCGGCCGTCAGGTCGGCGTGTAGGAGCTTGGGAGAGGTCCGGCGATCGATAAGTTGGGAACTGGGCAGTAGGAATGCGTCGATCTGTTCTAAGAGGTGCGGGGGCAGATGGCCCCATTCGGCATGGCGCTTAGCGCAGTCCGGACGCTGTTTTTCGAGCAGATCTGCGAATGCATCCCAATTAGGTTTCAGCGTTTTGGTCACATGGAGCGGCAGTGCGTGCAGGCGCTGTGCGATGCGGCCCGTTTTAGCGGCGACTTTTGTCATCGCCTCGCGTGAAAGCCCTCCGCGCAACTTGCCTACACTCTGCCCCGACCGCCACTCGCTGATTAAGTAGGGCCATTCACCGTCGGTTAAAAGTGTGCCCTCTGCTAATAGCTGCGGAATGGGTAGCTCTGTATCTTGAGCGAGTAGGTAGAAGGCGTCGCGCTCGGCGGCAAAGCTGGTGTGGCCATTAAAGAGGCGGCCAAAGAATTTTACGACGTATTTCTCATCGACAATAAAGACGGGACAGGTGCCGGGCACGGGACTGGTGCGGATGTCCGCGCTGGGTTCGAGGCCGTGGTGTCTACACACTTCTTCAACAAAGGGCTTCCAGTGCGCCGCATCGGTGAAGAGTCGCTGATATTGTTCGACTGTTTCGAGACCAGGCATCAACGCGGGCTCAGGCGGCGATATGGTTTAGAGCTATGCGCGCGTTTTCGCGCACGTAGAGGTTCTCGTCTGCAAGTGCTTCTTTGAGCGCAGGCTCTGCTTGGGCGGCGGCGGGGCCGATCTTGGCTAGGGTCAGCGCGGTATTGTGGCGCACGAGTTCGCAGCTATCGCGCAGATTCTCGCAAAGAGAAGGCACGGCCTCTGCCGCCGAGGGGCCCATATTGCCGAGGGCCTCTACGGCGTTGCGCCGCACCCATTGGTCGTCATCTGTTAGGGCGCGCTGCAGTTGGGGAATCGCTTCTATGGCCTGGTTGCCCATATCGCCGAGTACGGCGGCGGCGGCGGCGCGTAGAGGCCACTCCGGCGCTGAAAGGAGCGCCAGCGCAGGCTGTAAAGCGGCGGGGCCAGCGGCGGCCAGGGCGAGGACGGTGTTGAGCTGACTGGGATTGGTATGGTCGCGTTCGAGGTTGTGCTCTGCCTGGGCGATGGCTTCTGTGCGCAGCGCCTTTACGAGCAGAGATACCCCGTCATCGCCGTGAGTCGCTAGGGCATATGCCGCTGTTAAGCGCTCGCGTTCACGTGGGGCATGCAGGTTTTTGGCCAGGGGCTCAAGGCTTGCACCGTTGTGCCCTTGCTCCGTAGTACCTGCACCACCGAGCCAGCGCCAAGTGCTGCGACACAGGGCGTTGGGTGGGCCGTCGTCTGTCGTCTCCTGCCAAACGGAATTCTCGTGGTCCCAAGTGGGGGTCTGTGGTTCGCGCAGGCGCGCAAAGAGGAACTTAACCATAAAACGGTCGTTGTCGCTGTGGTTGGGCATGGCGCGGTGCCACAGGTCGTAGTGGACAATGGTGAAGGTGCCTGCCGGTCCAACGAGCGGCAACTCCGTGCGCTGGAGAGCCTCTGGCGCGCTGTTGTAATGCTGGCTGGTGGGGATGGCGGCAGATGGGCCGTTGTGTAAGCTGACATCGTGTGGGTAATAGAAGGCCATGGCCCAGCGACAGCGGTGATGGCGCACATTTTGGTCGTTTTCGTAAGAGTCCTGGTGCATGCCCTGGCCCTTGCTGCCGCCGGGGCTCAGGTGGCAGTGTCGATGCGGGTGTACGATGTATTCGGGGCCGAGCAGACTGGAGAGTGCACCGCGTACGGTGGGTCCTTCTAATACTTTGTACAGGTCGGGGACCTTGGGTAGAATATCGTTACTCGGGTTGCCTTCGCGTGCAAAGAGCTTTTCGATTTGTCCATGAATGCCCTGGTGTAACTCAGCGGGTAATTGCGTTTGCAGTGTGATGTGACCATTGCGAATAAAATGCTGCATCTGTTGGTCGTTTAGTAGGTGTGGTGTATTCACGGGCACTCCTATAAAAATTGCGATGAGAAAGGGTCGATACGGCGCCGTGGCCGCGCTTGGCGTTGATGCGCTTGGCCGATCTATAGGCGTCGATCGTGCTCCAGATCCAGGAGGCCATATAGGCGCCCAAGGCGATATTGGCCGTGCGGTTGTCGACGGCGGTAAAATGGGTGCCGAGGCTGACTTGGGCGAAGCCAAAGAAGAGTAGCCCCTTGCCGAATTCGCCGTTATAAGCCTGGCCTAAGCCCTGCACGGAGAACAGGGGCGGCACGGCGGCGAGGACGATGGAGATCGCCGGATCTTTGCGTCCTTTACCGGAGAACATATTTTTTAGTTCGCCCTCTAACGAGCGTTGGAAGAGAGGGCGCAAAGAGGATGTATTTAGGTTGTGCAAGGGCTGTTGCTCAAGCGTTGGCGGTGCTGCACTGGCAACCGTAGGGCACAGATAGCATAGTGCAATGAGCAGGACCCCATAGGCCCCTATATCCGCTTTGTCACAGGTCTTTTGCATCGCCAACCGATCCCAGTTTTCGATCTATCACACAGTATACAAAGATCCCCGCGCCTAGGCGACTGGCGCGGGGATCTTTGCTCGCTTCTAATAGCTCAGGCGACCTATCTAAACTGCCTGCATATCGTAGCCGACTTCGCCGTGTTCGCCTAGGTCGAGGCCCGCGATCTCTACGTCTTCCTCTACGCGTAGACCGCTGATCAGGTCGATGGCCTTGAGGATGATAAAGGAGACAATGAGCGTGTAGATGGCCGTAGCGGCAATGGCCCAGAGCTGCACGCCGAGTTGGCCGATCATATCGAGGTTTTCTTCGGTGCCGCCGAGGGCGGACGAGGCGAAGAAGGACACGAGTATGGTGCCAACGATACCGCTAAAACCGTGCACGCCAACGACGTCGAGTGCGTCGTCATACCCAGCCGTGCGCTTGAGCCAAGTGGCCGCCCAATAGGCGACCACGCTAGAAACCATGCCGATGACGACGGCGCCCAAAGGACCAACCCAACCCGAAGCGGGTGTAATAGCGGCGAGTCCGGCAATG
>JBLHGI010000339.1:0-6391 GCA_047616505.1 Planctomycetota bacterium | reverse complement strand
GCGTCCACCGTGGTCGCGCGCAATCCCCATACACACGCTGAGCCCCAACCCCGTTCCTTGACTATCACCTTTAGTAGTGAAGAAGGGTTCAAAAATATGCTCGCGGATATCGTGGGGAATCCCCGGACCAGCGTCCTCTACCTCAAATACAGCCCAGCCCTGGCGCACCAACGTGCGCAGGATAATGCGCCCGCCGTGTTCCCGCATCGCATCGCGACTATTCTGTATCAGGTTGAGAGCCACTTGCTGCAATTGCCCTAGGTGCGCTTCAATCCAAGGTAGATTCGGCGCCAATTCCTCGACAATTTCAATGCGCTCGTTCTGCAACGTACGGCGCACTAACACAGCCGATTCCTGCACCAAGCGATTGAAGTTTATCCACTCCTTCTGCACCTTCTGCCCTCTGACAAAATTTAGTAGACGCTCGCTTATATCTCGCGCTTGCAAGCCGGCCTTATAAATTGCCTCAACCCCCTCCAACACCGACGGGTCCAACCCCGTTTCGTCCATCAGCAGACTACTCTCGCCAATGACGACAGACAGCGGATTATTGATCTCGTGTGCAATTTCGGCCGTCAACTTACCCGCGACCTGCAGACGTTGAATCCTCCTCAATTCGGCCTCTTTTCCGCACAACAACTCCAGACCGGCTAGACGGCAAAACAAATTGCGACAAATCTCCCGTATATCTTCGGACCATTCATCCCGAACGTTAGCCCCAACGCGACCATAGAGAACCAATACGCCCTGTTCAAAGGGGATTTGACATATAGAGGCAGCACCCCTTCCTAACAATTTACCCACCTCTTCAGCCTCATCCCCCCCCCTGACCGGCCGCTGTACAATCAAACCAGCGCGCCATACAACCAACAGATCCTCCACGGACACAGCCTTCCCCAATTTCAACCAGTAACTGTCAGGTGTCAGCGCATGTACGCTCCAATCTACGGCCTGTTTTTTCTCTTCTATACGAAAAAGACGCCAAGCCACTAAACCAGACAATTCCCCTTCTATAGATTGACGCATACGCAACAAAAAGCAGTTTAGGTCATCTGGACTGCGCACCTCCCAAACCCGCGCGCGCAACTGCCGCATGGCTTCCCGCCAGTCGGCGTCGTAATCACCGTCGTATTCATCCATGACAAATTCCTTTCTCACAGCCGTAAATGGGCTTAGGCTACTTGTATATCACCACCAGACCAGATTTGGCGTATCGCCCCTTGCAACTGCTCGACTTCATCGTCACATCCATTCTTGCGCAATAATTCAGAAGCAGCACTCCACATGGCAACGGCCTGCGTCCGCTCCCCCCGCTTGACAGCCGCCTTACCTAGCCCCACATAAGCTGCGCCGCTACCGCGTTCGTCACCGACTAATTGATAGACATCCAAAGCACGGCGATACATCTGTTCGCCTCGGTCCATTTCTCCGGCCGTCTGCTGCCAATAAATATCGCCAAGCTTCTTACATGTACGAGCGATACCATCTCTATCATCGACTTCCTCGTAGTGCGCCAACGCCTGCTCTAGCTGTAGACAAGCTCCATCCATATCGCCTCCCCTCGCCATATAACGCGCCAGACTCAGGCGCACTGACGAAATTTTCCCCAGATGTCCAGCGCACTCAAAATGCCTCAGCGCCTGTTGGCATTTTTCTTCGGCTGCAGACCAATCGCCACTCGTTCGCAACCATTCCGCCTCACTCTCGCAGACTAGTCCCAAACCAATCGCGTAATCGGAGCGCTCATGAATCTGCCGCGCGCGATCGATATATGCCTTGGACACCTCAGAGTCACGACTCTGCATAGACAACATCCCCAAACAGCGATACTGCCCGGCTTCTCCGCGTTCGTCGCCATTCTGCTGATACAAACGCAACGATTCGCGGTGTTGACCTTCAGCCCCTACTCGGTTTCCATGCCCCAACTCGACTTGAGCCAGATTCGCATGCATCTCCGCCTGTAGTTCGATTTCCCCAGCTTGTTCAGCTCCAGCCAAAGCGGCACTGAAACCCTGCTCAGCCTCATCTAAATATCCGCCCACTAGGTGCAAGAATGCCAGCGCTCCTTGCGCTCGCACAGTACCCGCTACGTCGTCAATTCGCTGGCTTATCTCCAAGGCCTCGCGCAAATAAAATCGCGCCTGCTCCAGGTCACCATTCATTTCAAAGACCAAACCCAAACGCCAATAAGCACGCGCGGACTCACGCCGCGTCCCCAAGGCCTCGCACAACACTAACGATCGGCGATAGTGCGCGGTGGCACGCTGCATATCACCCGCTTCTTGGTAATAATACCCTAGATCATAACACGTCTCCGCCAGGGCACCGCGTTCATCGTTTTCTTCGTAGCGCACCAAAGCTTCTAGTAGTTCTTCTTCACATCGCATATCATACATATGTCGCATAGTAATCGACCTCTTTCTTTACGTATTTCCCTAACCGAGGATGTCGTGCAAATAGAATCTCGTAATCTCTCCACTCCGTCTCTGTAAGCGCATTATAGCGCCTTTCTAATTCCAACACACTTCGCACCCGTGCCGCATCGGGCAACATCGGATCCGGCCAAAGGCTAGCCCACCAGCAATAGAGCAAGCGCAAGCGGTCATCGCCAAATTTATCCACCATATACTCGACCGCCCGGAAGCGTATATCGCCCTGTTCTGCATCTGCAAAATCGTGATAGTGATATAAGTGGAATACTTCTGCATTGACCGCGCGCACCACCGCTCCGCACTCTCGTTGCAGACGATAAGCAAGTTCCCATCCTTCGCTAAAAGAAATGCTTTCGTCAAAACCACCCGCCTCCGTGAGTAAACGGGACGGCACGGCACCATTGTGCGGGATAAAGCCAAGCCAGCCACAGTTAGCAGTGGGTACTACTGCTAACAAACGCCGCACTTGTTTCTGACGCTTCTCCAATTCGGGGAAGGGATATCCCCCTTCTTGGGCGCGAGCACGGATGGCGGGAAAATCATTGCGGACCATACTCTCAGTGATAACCCATTCATCTCGGTGCACTGCGATATAGTCTTTTTCGATGCTCGCCATCGGCACCTGCATCAGTTCACCGGTCTGCGGATCTTGGAGATACTCCAATTGCGGCAAACAATACTGCATCCCGCTATAAACAACCCGATCTCCCAGCCGCTCGTACGCATCCCAATAGCACGCCAACAAGTCCGGTGCCGGTAGCGCATCTCCATCAATAAATACGACCAGTGCTCCTACAGCGGCCCGAATACCCCAATTGCGCGCCACATTGCGGCCCTGATTCGTGGCCAAAGTAATTACGCGTAGATTGACAGCCATCTTTTCCGCCAGCACACCCTGTGTGTCATCCACACTCCCATCATCCACGACAATCACCTCGAAACGAGACGAATTCAGCGTCTGTTGCTGCAACCCGCACAGCACTAGACGCAACCGCTCAGCTTGGTTATGCGTAGCGATAATTACACTGATATTCACTATAGACACTCTACTTTCAAGTGCGTATTAAAGCACAGCCCTTCGGGCCACTTCCAACCCGTTCCTCCCATACTACTCTCATCAGTGCTTTTAACTTGGAATAGGGGGATTTTTTTCACAGAGGGAGCAAATAAGATCCGCTGATTATCGAGGTTACCAAAATAATAGTCGAGATATTTCGGCCCATCCGTTTGAATCGCCGTACGCAGAGATGCATCGGCAACATTGTCCTCGGTCATTGCTTGGGGACCAATAACCACACCGTGAAACTCGACCGGTAACCAGCCCTTCCCAGGCACGTGAATTTCTGCCCACGCATGGCCATATAGCCCTTCGCTACGACCCTGCATGGAAAACCTGTGTTCGCCCTCAGGGTAACCGACCAAAGCCCCTACCGCCTCGCGCGCTGCAATCCCCTCGGCCCGACAGAGACTGATAAAAGCCCGCGTCAGCGTGGTGCAATGCCCACCTGTATCGCTCAAAACAGCCAGCGTACTATAGGTCAAACTTTGCGAGCGATCTCGCGTCTTCTTGAAGCGTTTTTGACAGGCAATCGATTCATAAATTGCGCGAGCCTTATCCTCGACACCGTCAATATGAGACCACTGATACCGCGCCAGTATTACCTCGGGACGCAGCAATAGTTTGTCCTCTATCTGCGTATATTCGGCGTATTCCTCCTCCTCTAATTCCATGGGACCCAACTCCACCTCCCGCGCCAATGCTCGCACACTCAATTCACAGCGATAGGATAACTCCAGTTCAGGTAATTCCCCTGCAACTTCGACTTCGTAGCCATAGAAGAACCCCATGGAAGAAGCGAGCACACCCCTCATAGAAGCAGGTTTACACTCGAGTATTTTCACATCCTGTTGGTGACCAGGTTTTTCTATGGGAAATGGCAAATTAACGCGCAGCAACTGCCCCGGATCCAAGCAACCCACCGGTATTTGGATTCTGTAATCGATGCGATAGCTCCTCCACTCATGGCGCGTCTGTAAACGGCCACCTTTTACGACTAAGCTGCGGCGACGCTTCCCCTCTAAGACCCGATAGTCACTCTCGAAAAATCGCGGCTCGTGATCGTATAGCCAGTTCCAGGAATCGATCTGGTCGAAATAGATTTCTCCCGCAAAATACCGGTGTGGCAATCCACGATCTAACCCCTCTGCCAAAATTTCTTTTACACAGCTCGTTGACAGCGGTGTCGTCGCTTCGAGGTATTCAGCAAATTCTTCAGCACGTATTAAAGAATCGCTTTCGACTCGGTAGGGACCTTTATCCGCAGCAAAATGCAAATCGACTAAATCAGCTGCGACAGCCCCCCCCTTCCATTGGTGCAACGATTTAGACAGCGGCTCACAGCGATGACGATAGCCAACCTGATCCGCCAACACCTCAGCGACTGCCGGCCAGATCTTATCTGCAACGAAATCTCGACGATCAAGCTTTACGCCAACCCCCATATCACGCACTCGATTAAGATGATATTCTTGGTCTAAATGCTCAGGCCCCCCTATTACGGGCACCCCACATCTCAGCGCTTGATAGATAGCCCCAATGCCGAGTATGCCGACCAAGGCGCTCGCTCTTTGCAGCACCCATTCTCCCGCTACAAAGTCTACGACGCGCACATTATCAGAAGGCGCAATACCATCCCATCGCCCTGCTGTTGTCACCAAAATCCTATAGGGCAATTCACGCGCATGCTCCAGCAACTGCTCTAAGTAATCGGGATCTCGACCACTGCTGCCACACGTTAAATAGATTAGGGGTAACGATGTATCCCAGCCTTCGTCTAAGACTTCTATTGATTTAGGAGGAGTGGGTTCATCCAGGAGAGGACCGACATAATAATAGCCCCCGGATTCTTTCTTAGCAGGATGGAATTCAGGAGCGTCTGCTAATAAAAAGAAGCTGCGTTGCTTCTTTACGCTCTGCGCATACTGCGCCAAATACTCATCAAAAGGCCCCGCCTCAATGTTAAAGCCTTCACTAAGGTGGATTGGCTCAGTATAGAGGGGGTGATTATAGCCTTGGGTTATTCTAGCATCGTCTATCCCCTCGAGGCGTGCACTTAGAAAGATTGTCGGCCTCATGTCGTAGATAACTAAATCCGGAGATACTTTCCGCATCAGTTCCCGTTCGGCAACTACACAGCGATGGATCCAATCCATGCTGTAATAAGCATAATCGCCGCGCTCGACATATTCATCCATACGGCTCTGCGGCATAGATTCCACATCGTATATATTGAAATCTTCTTGTCGAATGCGATCGGAATGAACCCCACGTCCTGCAAATAGCACATTATACCCACGCTCATGCAGCGCACGCGCTACTACGAGTGGGCGCAGTGTATGAGCGAGGCTATCCCCGTGAAAGAAAATCAGTATAGTTCGGCCAGTGCGATCTAATTCATCTGCTTTAGGTCGCGGCTCAAGTCGCCGACTCCAATCGAGGAGTTTTTGGGCTATGTGAAGGCGTAAGGGGAAAGTCATGAGAAGTTTGGATTACTCTTGTCGAATTGGCCATTCTCCATCGTGATCGATATCACCCATGCCTATATGGGCATAGGCCATTTGACCATTCAAATTTCCATAGCTCAAGTCGCTCTCATTCGAAAGGCCATCAGTTTTCATATCGGCTTGTTTTGCTTCGATTTTCCCCGCTGTAAAAACAGCTAAAACCGATAGAAAGCGGACAGCTAATGAGAACAATTTATTCGACTTACTTTTGTCCTTTTCGGGCTGAGTCATCATAGATCTCCCTTGATAGCGCACATTTGATTAACTTTAATACGCATATCTATATCAAATACCATGCCAAAAAAAAAGCTGATCGATTTGAATTCCGATCAGCTTAAAAAACATATATTTAGACTAGTATTAGAGGTAACTGTAATAAAAGGAGAAATTACGAT
>JBLHGI010000338.1:0-6456 GCA_047616505.1 Planctomycetota bacterium | reverse complement strand
AAGTGCCGGTAGAGAATATCTCCCCCAAACCAACGTATCACACGGTGCCGATGTTTCGCGCTTTGGACCGCGGTGATATTCGTTTTATGTGGGTGCAGGTGACGAACCCGATGGTGACGATGCCCAATCTCAAGCGCTACCGAGACGGTGCGAAAAAGGACGGTCGTTTCATCGTGGTCTCCGATGTATATCCGACGCCGACGACGGATATTGCCGACGTGATTTTGCCGGCGGCGATGTGGATCGAACGCGAGGGGCTATACGGTAACTCCGAGCGCCGCACGCAGCATTTTGACCAACTCTTAGAGCCGCCCGGCGAGGCTATGAGCGATACCTGGCAGTTGATCGAAGTGGCAAAGAGGCTGGGTTACGGCAAGCTATTTCCCTGGTCTTATGAGAACCATATTCGTGAAATTTGGAATGAGTATCGGCAGTTCCACGCGGGTGCCAAACACGAAATGGCGCCCTATGAAGAACTGCGCGCGAAGCCCGGCATTATGTGGCCCTATGTCAACGGCAAAGAAACGCGCTGGCGCTACAATACGGAGCACGATCCAGCCGCCGACAAAGCGCAGGGGAAATTCGATTTCTACGGCAAAAAAGACCACCGCGCTTGGATTTGGCTGCGGCCCTACGAAGCGCCCGCCGAATCACCGAGCGCCGAGTTCCCCTTCTGGCTCAATACGGGCCGCGTGTTGGAGCACTGGCATACGGGTTCTATGACGCGGCGCGTGCCGACGTTACATCGGGCCGTGCCCAAATCTTATGTCGAGATCAACCAGAGCGATGCCAAGCGTCTTGGCATTGGCAACGGCGAGAGCGTAAGACTCGTATCGCCGCGCGGCGAGCTCGTCTTGGATGCCAATATTGGCGGGCGCGCTGAGCCGACACCGGGACAGGTCTTTGTGCCCTTCTTTGACGAGGCGCTGTTGATCAACGAGCTGACCTTGGACGCTTTCTGTCCGATATCGGGTCAGCCCGACTACAAAAAGTGCTCTGTGCGGGTGGAAAAGGCATGAGTGGCTCGACGAGAAAACGGGTAGGTGGCATCGCGGTGGCGATCGTGGTGCTAGGTGGTCTCGTCTTTACAGTGGGCGAGAGTTTGCGAACCGAGAAAGAGTCGCCGAAAGAGCAGCTACAGGCGCTGCGCACGAGTCGCGCTGCGCTGATGGATCACAGCCGTCGCGCGGGGTTGGCCGTCGATATGCAGCCGGCCTCGGGCATTGGGCTACGCTCACTGACGGGCTATTACGCGCTGCGCGCCTATGCCGGTGCGCCGCCTTCGGTGCCGCACGAAATCGATGCGGAGGTCTTTCGCACGCAGAGCTGTAATATCTGTCATGAGCGCGGCGGTTTTGTAGCGAAGTTTAACGCCTACACGCCTGTGACCCCCCATCCACAGTACGCCAACTGTCTACAGTGTCACGCGCGCTCGGGCGAGGGGCGCTTTGTCGAAATCGATTGGAAAAGCACTAAGAAGCCGGTCTTGCACCGGCCGGCGCTGCCGGGCAATCCGCCGCCGATTCCACATGCGCTACAGCTACGCGAAAATTGTCTGGCCTGTCACGCCGGGCCGGCGGCCGTGCCCGAAGTGCGCACTAGTCACCCCGAGCGTCTGAACTGTCGCCAGTGCCACGTGCCGCGTCAGGTGCAAAACGTCTTTACGCGCTCGGTGCGCTGAGGTGCAGATGAAGGTCTCACGCGCGCACTTCGCGCTCTTATCAACTAGCCTGTGGCTCTTAGTAGCCTGTGGTGGCACGAATAGTGAGGCTCCCGTGCCGCCCGCTTCGCTGGAGACGAATTCGCTAGAGTTGCGCCAGATCAAGGACGTGGATGCCATTGCGGTGGAGGCCTTCAATGGCCCGGGTGGTGCGGCGTTCGAAGTGCAGCAGCGCAGTTCTAAGATCGGCCAATATCCCTGTTCTTCCTGCCATACACAGGCGCTTGATATCGCGCCACCCGCAGAGGCCGATCGGCGTTGGACGCACCAGAATATCCGTCCGTTGCACCCTGTACAAGGGCGCTGTGCAACCTGTCATAATTACGACGATCTAAATACACTCGTACTCGAAGACGGCAGCACGGTCGGTCTCGACCACGCCTACCAGCTTTGCGCGCGCTGTCATTTTGGGCAGGCCCAGGACTGGGCTGGCGGTGCGCACGGCAAACGTTTAGGCGGCTGGTCTGGGCGTCGTATCGTTATGAATTGCACGGACTGTCACGATCCACACGCACCGGCCTTCGCGCCGCGCATGCCGCTACTTGGACCTCAGGTACCGCGCACGGGAAAGGCGCATTAGGAGATATTTATGGTCGGTCAAATTAGTAATAAGGTGCTGCGCTTTCTCAATCTGGGCCGAGACCAGGGCAGCGACCCAGGGGGGTGTGGCGGCGGTGCTGAGGAGGGCGCGGGAGGTTGTTCTTCCGGCGGCTGTAGCAGCGGTGGCTGTGGTTCTGGGGCTGGCAATAGTGTGCTCGATAAGAAAGTGGGACGGCGCGGGGCGTTGGGAATGCTCTTGGGGGGGGCTACTGCTGGGGCTAGCGTGGTAAAGGCGCAGGCCAGTGTCGTCAGTGACGATGCGGAAAAAGAGCAGAAGCTTTTGGAATGGGAGGAGTATTTCAAGGGGAATTTTCGCCAGATGAGCGACGAGGAAAAGGCGCAGACGGTGGATCGTCTTACGAGTCTGGCCAAAATTCAGAGCGGGCGCAACGTGCATATCAAAGCGTCGGATGCGCAGGAAGGCGTGCTCTATGGGTATGCCTTTAATATTTCCAAGTGCAAGGGCTACCGCGAGTGCGTGAAGGCCTGTGTCGAAGAGAATAATCTCGACCGCGATACCGAAATGCAGTATATACGCATTTTCGAGATGAAGAACGGCGAGATGAATCTCGAAGAAGGCGATACGGAATTTCACCACCAGGTGCCGGCTGAAGGGCACTTCTATATCGGCACGCAGTGTTTTCAGTGCGCCGACCCGCCCTGTACTAAGGTCTGCCCGGTGGGCGCGACGTGGCAAGAGCCCGATGGCATCACGGTCGTCGACTATGATTGGTGCATCGGTTGTCGTTACTGCCAGGCGGCCTGCCCCTACTGGGCGCGGCGCTTTAACTGGTCCGATCCGGCCGTGCCGGCCGAAGAGATCAATCCCAACCAACACTACCTAGGCAACCGCGCGCGCAAAAAAGGCGTGATGGAGAAGTGCACTTTCTGCATTCAGCGCACGCGCGAAGGACGTATGCCCGCCTGTGCGGAAGCCTGCCCGACGGGTGCGCGTGTCTTTGGTAATTTGCTCGATCCCAATAGCGAGATCCGCTATGTGCTGGCCCATAAAAAGGTCTTTCGTTTAAAGGAAGACCTCGGCACCGAACCCAAATTCTGGTATTACATGGACTGAGCCGATGAATCTGCTCTATTTTTTGCGCAGCGCGCTGCGCTCAGCCACCGGCGGCGGCCCGGTCTACCATCTGTGGATGGGGGTGCTGACGTTCTTGATGATGGTCGGCGCCTATGCCTACTACGTGCAGTTTGACGAGGGTTTGGTCGTCACGGGCATGAGTGACCACGTCAGCTGGGGGCTCTATCTCTCCAATTTTACCTTCTTGGTGGGGCTGGCGGCGGCGGCAGTGATGCTGGTATTGCCGGCCTATATCTTGCGCGATGTCGACTTTTCGCGCGCCGTGCTCATCGGCGAAGGGGTGGCCGTAGCGGCATTGCTGATGTGCCTGAGTTTTGTCGTCGTCGATTTGGGCGGCCCGCTCAGAGCTTGGCATTTGATTCCCAAGATCGGCTATTTCAATTTTCCGCAGTCGCTCTTGGCTTGGGATGTGCTGGTGCTCAACGGCTATTTGGCGCTAAACTTGCTAATTCCATTTTACATTCTCTACTCGCATTATTGCGGTCGCGAGGCCGTAGAGCGCTACTATGTGCCCTTTGTTTATCTCTCGGTTTTTTGGGCCGTGAGCATCCATATGGTGACGGCCTTTTTGCTGGCCGGTTTACCGGCGCGGCCGTTTTGGAATTCCTCGTTGCTGGGGCCGCGATTTTTGGCCTCGGCCTTTGCCGCCGGCCCGGCTTTTATGATTCTGACCTTCACCTTTATCCGCACGCATACGCGCTACGATATTCCAGAGCACGCGCTGTCTAAGTTGGCGATGATCGCTACGGTGGCGGCGCAGATCAACCTCATTATGCTCGGTTCGGAGATTTTCAAAGAGTTCTACTATCCGACGCACCACAGCCAGAGTGCCATGTATTTATTCTTTGGCCTGCATGGGCACAACGGGCTCGTGCCGTGGATTTGGACCTCGATCGGGCTCAACTTATGCGCGACGACCGTGCTCACTTTTCATCCGCTGCGCCGGCGGCCCGCCTTTTTGGGCGTGGCGTGCGTGATGCTCTTTATCGCCATTTGGATGGAGAAGGGGCTGGGTTTGATCGTGCCGGGTTTTATCCCCTCGCCGTTGGGAGAAATCGTCGAGTATGCGCCGAGTTGGGTTGAACTTGCTGTGACGCTGGGCATTTGGGGAATGGGACTCTTCGTCTTTACGGTGCTGGTGCGCGTGGCATTGGCTATCGAATTGGGGGACGAGCGTTCGCCGCTGGTCCGCTCGTAATTGTTTTTCGAATCGCGTGCCGTTTTGCACTCTCGCTAAATCTCACCTGCATTTCTTTGTCCTGCACCTAGCGCATCGGCTGCACATACTTTGGTTATTGACGTGAAGAAGAGTCTTAGTTTTGGGCTGTGTTGCCAAGATCCGTTTCGTCTGTTTTTTCCCATTGGCTTGCTGTGTCAATTTATAGGTGTCTCGCACTGGGCTTTCTACTATTGGGGATGGCTCGATAGCTATTCCGGCTATTATCACGCCTTCGTGCAGATACAACTCTACGAAACGGCCTTTGTCGTCGGCTTTCTGGGCATGGCGTTGCCGCGTTTTTGGGAGTCCGCTGGTCCGCGCGGCGGAGAAGTCATCGCAGGTTTAGCGCTGTTACTCCTAGCGCTACTCGCTGCGCTGCTGGAACAGTGGACGCTGGCTCGCGTTGCCTATTTTGTTTTGTTGCTGTTATTCTCCGCCTTTCTTATTCTCCGTTTTTTGCGGCGCGAGGACAATCTGCCTCCCGTTTTTTCGCTCATTGCCCTAGGGCTTTTTGCGGGTATAACCGGTGCGGCGATGGCGATCTGGCCACTGAGCCCGTGGGTGGGTTTTGGCGAAGCGCTTTTAACGCAGGGCATGTTGTTAATGCTGCTCTGGGCCGTGTCGGGTTATCTCGCTCCTAGGTTACTCTACGGCGAGCGCGACGAAGCGCAGACGGTGGGCAGCGCCGCACGACGACAGCGCGCGGTGTTGTTACTCTTTGGTCTAAGTGTATTGGGCAGTTTTTGCATAGAGATGGCTTGGTCTATGCAATGGGGGCGATTGCTGCGCGCGGCTTTGTTGAGTGGTTATCTGTTGACCAAGGGGTTTTATCGCTTGCCGCATCGGCGCCACGCGCCGCTCTACGCGCTCTTTTTTGCGCTGTGGTGTGCGCCGCTGGGCACGTTGCTCTCGGCACTATGGACCGCGGGACAGATGGGGGCACTGCACGTTATTTTTCTCGGTTCTTTTGGCCTGGCGACGACCGTGATCGCCTCGCGCGTGATTAGCGCTCATTGCGATGCGGAAGAAGAATGGAGCGGTGGAGGCAGTCGGCTGGGGTTGGTCTTTTTGTTGTTGGTCCTTGCGCTGCTTCTGCGCCTCGGGGCCGAGGTGCTGCCGCTGTATTATTTTGCCTTTTTACACGCGAGTGCGCTGCTGTGGATGGGGGGGCAAGGGCTGTGGGCGCTGCGATTTATACCGCTGCTTAGACGCGTGGAATAAAGGGTCTACAGGGATTCGACAACGGCGATCGCGTCGATCAGGCTCAGACCCGTGTGGTAACCGGGGTCGGCGTCGGCGGTGGCGGGGATCGCATCGACGGGTTGGCCGGAAATATTGCGCGTCTGGTAGGCCATCAGGTGTAGGTCGGGGCGAGTAAATTCGCGAAAGGCGTTGTGGCAGTCGCGCAGGATGCGCAGGCACAGCGCCTTTTGCGCTGCATCTTCAACGCTTAGTAGACACAGGGCGGCGGCGCGGATCGTCTCGGGTAGATTCCACCACGGCATATCGGTATTTAGGTGGGTGCGCGAGGCGAGGTCAAAGGCCTTGGAGATGCCGCGTGGTTCGGGGATATAGCCGTTCTTAAAGTTGCGTTCGAGGATGGTGGGCATGTGCTCTCGGACGGCCTGCAAACGCCGGATCTGCTCGCTGGTAGCCAAGTCGTTCTGCTGGCAGGCGGCTATGAATTTTAACGCTAAGCCCACAAACTCAAGCGAGTGTCCAGGGTCCGAGAGCAGGACGCCGCTGGATTCTCGATAGGGCATGCCGTCCGCATCGACCCCCTCCCAGAAATCGCCTTCTTCGAGATCGGCTATGCGCCCA
>JBLHGI010000337.1:0-6457 GCA_047616505.1 Planctomycetota bacterium | reverse complement strand
GTACCCTTCGTCATCCGTTGGCCAGAACATATTGCAGCAAAGCGCGTCGACGACGAGCATCTAGTTTCGGGACTGGACGTGCTGCCCACGCTCTGCGATTTAGCAGGTGTTGAACATACACCTGTCACGGGCATGAGCCTAAAAGGATTGATCGAAGATCCAGCGATACCCGGTCGCCCCTTTGTCGTTGCCGAACTCCACCCCGACACGGAAAACCTACGCTTAGAAGGCCGCATGCTGCGCACGCAGCGCTACAAGTACGTCCGCTTCTCCGAGGGGGGAAATCCAGAGATGTTATTTGATTTAGAGGCCGATCCTGGCGAGCGAGAAAATTTGGTAGCTAAGGAAGGAATGCGCGGGCTGTTAGACGAACACCGAGCACTCATGCGCCAGTGGTGTGGACAAACAAAGGACAATTTTACTTTTCTCTTATAGCACATCCCAAGGCCAGCAGCCGACGCGACGCATCGAATTTTTAGCCCTTGAGCACCGTCGCCAACGCGCCTATGGCCGCAACGATGACACTCGCCACAGCGATCATGGTAGTGGTTAGCTTGGAAAAACGCGCGTCCATTTTCAAACTTAGATCCTGAATGTCTTGTTTGAGTTCTTTGCGCGTGTCCTGCAACTCTCCGCGCACATCCTGGATGTCTTGTTTCAACTCTTTGCGCGTGTCCTGTAGCTCATCGCGCACATCCTGGATGTCTTGCTTCAGCTCTTTGCGCGCGTCCTGTAAATCCTGCGTGTGCTGGCGCGATTCCTGGCGTTGCTCGCGGATGTCCTGATGTAGATCTTGGATATTCTCGCGCAGCAGCGTCGTGACGAGGGGGAATTCTTCGGGGGTACGCGATTCGCTCATGGCATTATCCTTGTGCAAACAATATAACAGACCGGTGCTTTAATCCAAAATGGAAGCAAGGACGATGCCAGCGCAGCCAGTGCAGCACAGCGGCGCTAGTCGCCGCCAAAGATCGTCCCGCCACAGTAACGCTTCTGTCACTTTCTCTACACAAAGACCCGAGGGCAATAGCGAGATAAAAACAGCATCTCCCGCTCTACGCCAAGCCCCACTCCTTCATTTTGCGCCACAGCGTCGTGCGGTGCATGCCCAACTTGTCGGCCGCCTCGGATCGATTCCAGTGGCATTGCTCCAAAATCTCGGCGACCTGTTCGCGCTCGGGGCGAGTAGAAGACGGGCGTGGCATGGCCGTCGCGCGTTCGTGGTGCAGATGCCTCGGCAGACATTCAGGCAACAGCACTTGTCCTCGGCATTTGATAAAAGCGTGCTCTATCGCGTTTTCTAATTCGCGCACATTGCCCGGCCACTCGTGGTCCAAGAGCAGCGTCATAGCCGCCGAATCAATCGCTTCGATCTGGCGTCCGGTGCGCGCGTTGTGGATGGCAATAAAGTGCTGCACAAGTAAGGGGATATCTTCTTTGCGCTCGCGCAGCGACGGCAGCTCAATTGGCATCACGTGTAGGCGATAAAATAGATCCTCGCGAAACCGCCCTTCGGCAATCAGCGCCCGCAGGTCCCTATTAGTCGCCGCGATCACGCGCACATCGATTGCAATCGTCTCGCTGCTGCCCACGCGCTCAATTTCGCGCTCCTGCAAAACCCGCAGCAATTTCAGCTGCACGCCGGGGCTAATATCGCCGATCTCGTCGAGAAAAATCGTGCCACCGTGGGCGCGCTCAAAGCGCCCGACCTTATCGCGCACCGCACCGGTAAAAGCGCCGCGCACGTGTCCGAAGAGTTCGCTTTCCAACAGGTTCTCCGACAGCGCCGAGCAATTGACCTTTACAAAAGGTCCAGCGCTGCGATGACTGCTCTGATGCACAGCCGCCGCCACTAACTCTTTGCCCGTACCGCTCGCGCCCAGCACCAATACGGTCGCATCACTATCGGATAGATCGTCTACCAACTGGTAGACTTCGCGCATGCGGTGATCCTTGCCTACCATCTCGAAGAAACGACCGCGCTTCTCCAACTGGTGCCGCAGCACCTCCAGCTCCGTGTTGTCGCGCAGTATCGCTACTACGCCCCTTTCCTCTCCGCCTTCATCGCGCAAAACGCGCGTCGAGACCGTCAGGTGGTGCCGACGGCCCTGGCGATCTACGACGACTACTTCAATACCATTGGTCTCGCGGCGCTGACCAAACAACGCACAGAGCCCATCTTCACTCTGAGCACCAAAAACATCGGCGCACGCCTCGCCCACGGCCTGCTGTCGCGTGTAACCGATCATGGCCTGTGCCGCCTCGTTCAGATTGCTCACGCGCAGCTCGAGGTCTACCGCAAGAATCCCATCGGCGACCGAGTTAAAAATAGCCTCCAAGTTCTGTCGCTGCATCATGCACGACTGCAGTTGATCGATATTCTCTCTGATGCTTTCCATAATTATGCGGCTCTCCGCTTTTGTCGTTGCTCTACCATAAAATACAGCACGGGCACGGCCATGCGCGAAAGCAGCAGCGACGCCACTTCGCCGGCCATTAGAGAAATCGCCAAACCCTGAAAGATCGGATCGAATAATATGACGGAAGCGCCGACGATCACCGCGGCTGCCGTCAACAGCATCGGCCTAAAGCGCACGGCACCCGCATCCACCACGGCCTGCTCTAATGGCATGCCCTCTTTCAAACGCAACTCGATAAAGTCGACTAAGATAATGGAGTTGCGCACGACAATACCCGCTCCAGCGATAAAACCAATCATCGACGTAGCGGTAAAAAAAGCGCCCAACCCCCCGTGCGCCGGCATAATCCCCACCAGCGAAAAGGGGATAGCCGACATGATTACCAAGGGCACAAGAAAGGACTGGAACCAGGCGACCACGAGGATGTAAATGAGGATCAACACGGCGCCAAAGGCAATGCCGAGATCGCGAAAAACCTCGTAGGTTATATGCCATTCACCGTCCCACTTCATAGCCAATCGATCCGTATAGAAAGGCTGTTGGCCGGTAAACTGCTCCAGCTTATACCCTTCGGGCAATACTAGCGCATCAATCTTTTCTCCCAATTCCAAGATGGCATAGACCGGGCTCTCGTACTCGCCGCCCACGTCGGCCGTCACATACACCACGGGCATCAGGTTCTTGTGAAAGATGCTGCGCTCGCTCAGCTCCTTCTCCAAACGCACGAGCTGTCCCAAGGGCACGAGCGCACCATCGGCTGCGAGCATCTTAATATCCATCAGCTCGTCTACATGCGTGCGGGCTACAAGCGGCAGACGCAGACGGATCGGCAAATCTTCAGCCTCTCCCGGCCAATGCGCCAACCCCGCGGTATAGCCGTCTACGGCCAGCGCCAGGGTCTGCGCCACGGCCTGCGTAGAGATGCCGCTGAGCGCCGCCTTTTCCCGGTCGACGACAAAGCGATACTTCTCCTGCGGCTCTTCGGCATACCAATCGACGTCAACCACGCCTTTCGTATCTTCAAAAATTTCGCGCACTTGTTCAGCTACTTCTAGCTGACGCTCGTAGTTGGGACCGTATATCTCAGCTACTAAAGTCTGCAGTACCGGTGGGCCCGGCGGCACCTCGGCGACCTCGATACGCGCACCGTAGCGCGTTGCGATCTCCGTCAGATGCGGCCGCACGCGCTTGGCGACATCGTGGCTCTGGGCGTTGCGCTCACCTTTGTCGAGCAGATTAACCTGGATATCGGCAACATGGGCACCGCGACGCAGAAAGTAGTGACGCACTAGACCATTAAAATTGAAGGGGCCAGAGGTGCCGGCATATACCTGGTAGTCTATTACTTCTGGCACGCTGCCCAAATACGTGCCCATCTCCTGGGCCATCGCCGCCGTCTCTTCCAAGGTCGTACCCTCGGGCGCATTGATCATGACCTGAAACTCGTTCTTGTTGTCGAAGGGCAACATCTTAACCGTCACGAACTTAATACCGACCAAGGCCATCGACGCTAAGAGCAGGGCCACCATGCCCCCGAGAAAGACCATGCGCGTGCGCGTGCTGCGCAACAGCGGTTGCATAACGCGCCGATAAAACCGAGTCAGCGCGCCTTCGCCATCGCCTTCGTGCTCGCCGTCGCGCTTGAGAAGGCGCAGGGCCGCCCACGGCGTAACGATAAAGGCCACCAAGAGCGAGAACAACATAGCCGCTGAAGCACCAACGGGG
This sequence comes from Planctomycetota bacterium, assembly GCA_047616505.1. Lineage (GTDB taxonomy): Bacteria > Latescibacterota > UBA2968 > UBA8231 > UBA8231. Next base: position 2,312 of record JBLHGI010000337.1, on the reverse strand, counting down.
ATCGGCCGCATATAAGGGCCCATCAGACCGCCGACAAAAGCCATCGGCAAAATCGCCGCGATGACGGTCATAGTCGCAAGAATCGTCGGGTTACCGACCTCGTCGACCGCTTCGACGGCCACTTCTGTCAGCGAACGACTCTTGTTGGCCGGCAGACGATAGTGGCGCACGATGTTTTCGACGACGACAATGGCATCGTCGACTAAGATTCCAATAGAGAAGATCAGCGCAAAAAGCGTGATGCGGTTCAGCGTATAACCGTATAGATAAAACGTAAAGAGCGTCAGCCCCAGCGTGACGGGGATGGCCACGCCGACGACGCCCGATTCGCGAAACCCCAGCGCTAGCCAGATCAGTAAAATGACGGAGACCGTCGCCAATCCCATATGGAAGAGCAGTTCGTCCGACTTGGCCCGCGCCGTCTCGCCGTAGTTGCGCGTGACGACGATTTCTACATCGGCTGGCACGACCGTGCCTTTGAGCGCCTCTACTTTCTCCAGCACCTGCTCGGCCAGCACGGTGGCATTGGTGCCCTTGCGCTTGGCGACCGATAGCGTCACGGCCGGCTGCGTCTCGTCGTGGCCGCGTCCAAAGCGCACGTAATTGGTCGGCTCTTCCGGCCCATCGAGCACTTGGGCCACGTCGCGCAGATAAACCGGGCGGCCCTCGTAGGCACTGACGACGACGGCTCCCACTTCGTCGGCATCGCGCAGAAAACGCCCCGTCTCTATTAATACTTCCCTATTGAGCGTGGAGATGCGCCCGGCAGGCAGCTGGTAGTTAGCGCCCTGCAGCGCCCCTATGACCACTTCGGGTGATAAGTGATACGCCGCGAGCCGATCGACCGAAAGTTCAATGCGCACTTGGCGGCGCAAACCACCGATCAGCTGCGTCTGCGACACATCCTTAATGTTCTTTACTTCCTTTTCGACTTCGGCGGCGATGCGCCGGAGCTGAAAACCATCATAACGCGTGCTCGTCAGAGTCAGGGCCAGCACCGGCACGTCGTCAATCGAACGCGGTTTGACCAGTGGCTGCGAGACGCCAGGGGGTATCAGGTCGAAATTGGCATAGAGTTTGTTGTAGGTCTTGAGGATGCTGTCTTCCTCATCCTCGCCGACCAAAAAGCGCACTATAGCCAAGCTCTGCCCGGCGCTCGAGGTCGAATAGACATACTCGACGCCGGGAATCTCCCACAGCAATTTTTCCATCGGATACGTGACGCGGCGCTCCATCTCGGCGGCGCTCAAACCCGGCGCCTGCACAAAGACATCGACCATCGGCACAACGATCTGCGGCTCCTCTTCGCGCGGCGTCTGCAACAGGGCAAATGCACCCAAGATCAGCGAAGCAATAATGAGCAGCGGCGTCAGCTTCGAATTGATAAAGAAACCCGCTATGTGGCCTGCCACACCCATTTTAGCCATTGGGACGCACCTCAACCTGGCGACCTTCGCGCAAGTCAGCCGGCGGCGAGACGATAATCTGATCGCCCTCGTCTAGGCCGGAAAAGACTTCTATATTCTGGCCGTATACCTTGCCCAAGCGCAGCCAGCGCAGATGCGCACGACCTCCGGCGGCCACGTAGACACCCCGCAACTGGCCCTTCTGCACCAGGGCCGAGGAAGGCATCAATAGCGTATCGCGCATGGGGCCAGGAAAAAAGGCGCGCGCAAACATGCCCGAGCCAATCAGCCCAGCGGGGTTGGCAATTACGATCTTGGCGCGGAAAGAGCGGCTGCGCGTTTCGGCCGCCTGCACCAGCGCATCGACGCGCCCTTCTACTCGCAGAGCGAGTGCTTCGATCTCGACCTGCACCAAATCACCCACGCTCACGCGGGCGCTCTCGCTCTCGGGCAAAGCCACCTCGACCTTGAGCGGATCGAGCTGCTCCACCATAAAAAGAGGGACACCCGGTGCGGCCATATCACCGACCTGTGCGAACTTGCGCACTACATACCCATCCATCGGCGCCTTCACCGAATCGTAGCTGAGCTGTGTCTCGGCCTGGCGCAGCATTTGCCGCGCCGCTTTCTCTGCCGCCAGACTGCGGGTAAAAGCCGTCTCCGCTTGGTCGAGCGTCTGCTGTGATACCGCTTCTTTGGCAAAGAGGTTGCGCGTGCGCACCGCGGTTTTTTCCGCCATCGTGCGCACAGCGCGCGCCTCCGCCAGCCCCGCCTGTGCCTGCGCGCGCTGCGCCTTCAAAGCACGGCTCTCCAACTGTACTAGCACCTGGCCTTTGGCCACGCGCTGCCCTTCATCAAAATCCGCTACGACAATAGGGCCCATTAGCCGCGCGGCCACCGTGGTGC
>JBLHGI010000336.1:0-6477 GCA_047616505.1 Planctomycetota bacterium | reverse complement strand
CTTCGACCAAGAACACGGTTTCGCTCCCACCGACTGTCGCCGTTGATTTGTTTATTTCTCGCGTGGGTAGGGTATTGGTTTGCGGTAAGAGTATTTCGAAAGTCGTCCCTCGCTTTCGTCGCGGATGGCGCGCGTGGTGCCGCGCACCCAGATCGTGCGGCCGTTTTTTTGGCGCAACGGATGTTCGTAGCTGTGGTGCCCGAATTTTTGCAGATTAGCTGCTAAATCTTCGCGGTCGCGCGGATTGACGTAGAGATCAGCGGCATTGAGGTGCTCGATATCTTCGCGGCTATAGCCGTTTATATCTAAGGCATTTTGGTTGAAGTAGAGGGGAGTGCCATCGGGAGTGGTCTCCGATATGCCGACGGGTAAATGTTCTACCAAGAGGCGGTATTTACGCTCGCTTTCGCGCAGCGCGGAAAAAAGTTGTGCATGGGATGCGGCGTGCCCGATCTGTCCCGCTACTCCTTCGAGTAGGGATAGGTCCAGTTGAGTAAAGGTGCTATGCGAAGAACTCAAAGTAAGGGTGCCTATGAATTTTTCGGCCGGTGTTTGTAGGGGGACGCAGATATTACTGGTTATTCTCGCCCTCTGAGTGGCCTTGGAGTATAGCGCCTGGTTGCGTTCACTAAGAGGTCCAGCTTCTTGTTTTACTTGGCCCGGCGTATGGACTAGTATAGAGCGTCCCTGTAAAAAGACCTTGCCCGACATGGACTCACCGGGCTTTAGGCGAATCTGCAAGAGTGGTTCGCGATCATACCCAAAACAAGCTTTGGGTATGAGTAGCTCTTTGCGATGATCATAGAGATAGATGACACCGATATCTGCTTGCGGCAGCGTATGGGCTAAGCGCTGGAGAGACTGTTCGAGTAGCTCGTCTAGGTCGAGTGTTAGATTGCGCGTCAACTCCACCATGAGGTTGAGGCGTTCTCGACTGCGCTGGTGCTCTGACTCGGCAGAGCGGAGTCGGTCGATCTCTGCCTGTAGATCACTTATCTTTTTTAAGAGCTGGTCGGGGTCCATAGTAGAGTGTTGCAATGATAATCCTTTGGAGAAATTCCAAATTTTCAAAGTAAGATAGAGCGTCTGAAGTGCAATATCAAGAAAAATCGCCACATAAAGTTATAAATCATTGTTTTAATAGGTGTATATGTATTACTGGGTCGTACTTTATACGTGGGTTCTCGTTTTTATTATGAGCATATAATTGCTATATTTGTCTAAATTTATCAGATAAAATATTGATAATAGTTATTTTTTAGTTATTATTTAGAATAAAAATTACAAGGAAGCTAAATATGACAAAACCACAGATATTTATCGATGGTCAGGAAGGGACTACCGGGCTGAGGATTCGCGAGATGCTCAAACCGCGTCGCGATGTAGAAGTCTTGCTCATCCCGGAGAGTCAGCGCAAAGAGAGGGAGGCGCGCGCCGAGTTTTTAAATCGCGCCGATGTTGCGATTCTCTGCCTGCCAGATGATGCGGCCGCTGAGGCGCTAGAGTTGATTGATAACCCCAAGACGAAAGTCATTGATACGAGTACGGTGCGGCGGGTCGACGAGAATTGGACCTATGGTCTGCCCGAAATTAGCACTGAGCATCGCGATGCGATTCGCAGTGCCTCTCGAGTAGCGAATTGCGGCTGCTATCCCGTTAGTTTTATCCTCGCAGTGCGGCCTCTGATCGAAGCGGGTTTACTGCGGGCCGATGCGCCATTGACCATCAATGCCGCATCGGGTTATTCGGGAGGGGGGCGCAAAATGATTGAGCAGTACGACGCGGCGGCACCGGCCAAGAAAGAGGGCGATGCGCGCTTGCCTCTCAGTCTATATGGGTTGACTGGACCGCATAAGCACGTGCCCGAGATGTGGAAGTTTAGCCTAGTGCAACAGGCCCCTATATTCGTTCCTTCGGTGGATCATAGCCTTTGTGGTATGGTGGTTAGCACGCCCGTACCGGCACCCTACTTCACGAGAGAAAGCATCTCTCTGACAGATATCTACGACATCTGGCGGGCAGCGTATGCGCAGGCGCCGATGGTGCGTTTAGTGAATCCTGCTGACAGTAAAAATGCGTTGCGAGGTGCTTTTCTCGACCTCGATGCGCTGAGCTATAGCAATGCCATCGAATTGTCTGTATGGGGCGACGAACGCGGTCTGATCTTAGTTGGACGCCTAGACAACTTGGGTAAAGGTGCCTCGGGCAATGCGCTACAGTGTCTCAATTTAATGCTCGGTTTTGAAGAGACGGCAGGTCTGCTCTGATGCTAGTCGACAGCCATTGCCATCTCGACCAGTTTGCCGACGTCGCCGCCGTCTTAGAGGAGGCTGCCGAGTGTGGGGTGGAGCGCGTGGTGGCCGTGTCGGAAGCACCGGAGTCGATGCAGGCGGTGCTGGAACTTAAACGTCGCTTTCCCCAGCATGTATTTGCAGGCTTGGGTTTGCACCCCGCTTGGGTGACGGAGCACGACGACCTAGTCGAGGCGGCCTTGAAATGGTTAGCTGAACATCTAGCGGAAGCCGATTTGTTGGGAGAAGTCGGGCTTGACTACAAGTGGGCTTTAACGGACGAAGAACAAACGCGGCAATGCGAAGTATTAGAGCGACAGTTGGCGCTGGCGGCGCAGCATAAAAAGCCGATCAACCTGCATTCGCGTCGCGCTCTGCGCCAGACGATGGAAAAGGCGATCGAATTTAGGCGCGGCAGCGGGCTCAATGCTCAGTTGCACTGGTTTACAGAATCAAAGAAACTCGTGCGCATCTGCAACGATGAAGGGATCTACGTGTCGGTAGGGCCGACGGTGCTTAAAAATGAGCCGACGCAGCAAGTGGTCGTAGAAATCGCCGACGAGTTGCTGCTTTTAGAGACGGACGCGCCCGTGTCCGTAGGCGGTGAGAGCGGCCACCCCCGCCGCTTACGCGAGGTCGCCGAGTGCGTAGCAGCGCTGCGCGGTGGCACTTGGGAGGATATCGCTGCTTTATCGGGGACCAACTTCGCTCGCTTTTTGGGAGGCCCTGTACTAACTTGACAATTGGCAGGCCTTAATCTATTGTAATAGGTCTTCAGTGACCGATTTGGCCACTGTGTAATTATATTTTTCGACCCAGCCTTCCCCGAGGCCCTCGGCCTATCGTCCACTACTACGGTCCCCCGGTTTTTTGAACGCCTTAAAAATATATCAGCTATTATTGGATCTGTACGCGGTTGCCGGGGGTGCGTCTATTTTTTGCTACAAAGAGGATTGGTTATGAAAACAGTGCTAGTCACTGGAGGCTGCGGTTTTATCGGCAGCAATTTTGTCCGTTATATGTTGGCGAAGTATTCCGATTATAATGTGGTCAACCTCGATAAACTCACCTATGCTGGCAATCCGGAGAATCTGGCTGAAATAGCCGATAATGAGCGCTATCGTTTTGTGCAGGGCGATATCTGTGATATAGAGACCGTTGGACCGCTGGTAAAAGAAGCGGATCTCGTCGTCAATTTTGCCGCCGAAACGCATGTCGATCGCTCCATTATGGGCGGGGCCGAGTTTGTGCAGACGAATATAAGCGGCACCTATGCGCTGTTGGACTGCGCGCGCGAACACGGCGTCGAGCGCTTTTTACAGGTCAGCACCGACGAGGTCTATGGCAGCATCGACGAAGGGGAGTGGACTGAGGAGTGGCCGCTAGAACCGCGCAGTCCCTACTCCGCGAGCAAAGCCAGTGCCGAATTGCTGGTGCGCGCTTTCCATGTGACCCATGATTTACCGACGCTGATTACGCGCTGCTCAAATAATATTGGCCCCTATCAGTACCCGGAAAAACGCGTGCCGCTTTTTGTGACCAACGCGATAGACGATCTGGCGCTGCCGATTTATGGAAATGGGATGCAGGTGCGCGATCATCTCTATGTCGAAGATCACTGCACGGCGATTGACCTCGTGTTGCACGAAGGGCAGATCGGCCAGGCTTACAACGTCGGCGGAGACAACGACGCGACGGGCCTTGAGGTCGTGCGCACGATACTGCAGATGCTGGATAAACCCGAGAGTCTTATCCAGTATGTCAGCGACCGCCCAGGGCACGATTTGCGTTATGCTTTGGACTCTAGCAAGCTCAAGGCGCTGGGGTGGAAGCCGCAGTGCAATTACGAAGAAACGATGCGGCGCACGGTGGACTGGTATGTCGAAAATGAGGCGTGGTGGCGGAGCATAAAAGGTGGCGACGATTTTCGGGAATACTACCAGCGCAACTACGGCAAGCGATAATACAGGAGGAATTGATGAGATTACGGATGCTGACAGGCGCGTTCGCCTTGGTCTTTGCCTGGTTGGCGCTCGCGCCCGTGGCTTGGGCGCAGGAGGACGAGCTCCAGAGTTTGGTGGAAGATAGTGCTCAGGACGAGGCTGACCTAAGAAATACCCCCGGCGGGAGTATTCCCGGCTTAGACAATGATATCGTTTCGGGTAAGTTTCGTATGCCTTCGGGGGAGGAAGTCGAGAAACTGCGCATCAGCCAGGATCTCGAGGTGGACCCAGATGTATACCTCGTCGGTCCCGGCGACGTGTTGCAGCTCTATATCTGGGGCGAGTTCGATCTGTCTTATTTATTACAGGTCGACCCCGAGGGCAACGTGCTGATCCCGACGGTAGGGGCCTTCCACGTTTCCGACAAAACGCTGTCCGTTGCCAAACAGCATATCTACGATGCGGCACAGGAGAAGTATACGGGTGTTGATATAACTATTTCCTTAGCCAGTATGCGCTTTTTTACTGCTTATGTGACAGGTGCTGTGCTGCGCGAAGGAAGCTTTACGATCCACCCGACTACGCGCGTTTCGGACCTAATTGAACGGTCCGGGGGCTTTCTCGACGAACTACAGGGGACTACGATCCAGGAGGAAGTCGCCGGTCGCAAAATTACGCGCGTGCGCCGAATACAGAACCGGCCAACGGGGCGCCGCACCATAAAGCTGATTCACCGCGACAATGTAGTCGACAACGTCGATCTGGATATGTTCCATTCTACGGGAAGCGTCGAGCACAATCCCTACGTGCGCATGGGCGATGTCGTCAATGTTGGTTTTCGCAACGAGTCGGCCTTTATTTTTGGGGCTGTCAACCAAGAGGGCGAACAGGAGTATCGCGCCGGTGATACCATCGCCGACCTAGTGGCATTGGCCAAGGGGCTGCGCACCGACGCGCCGTTAGTTATGGCCGAGTTATGGCGTTTTGAGCCGGGCACGGAAAATACTATAACGATCCCCTTGGGCAACAACGGGATTGCCGGCCAGGAGTTTACCTTTGCCGATATAAAGGACATGCCGGTCCAGTCCAACGATATGGTCTTTATTCGCGCCCGTTCGCTGTGGCAGCAGATGCCGACTGTAATTGTTTATGGCGAAGTCAAATACCGCGGTCGTTTTCGTATCGTTCCGGGTGAGACGCGGCTGCGAGATATTGTCGACGGCGCCTCTGGTGGTCTTACGGACAATGCCTCACTCATCGGCTCTAAGGTGATCCGCACGAAGATGCGCAACCAGGTCGATCCCGAATTCGAGCGCCTGCAAAAGCTGGCGGAGGTCAGCGGTCTGACCGATATGAGCTCGGATGACAAGGCCTATCTTAAGACGAAGGGGCGCGAGGAAAAGGGGCGTGCTGCCGTAGACTTTGAGCGCCTTTACAAGCAGGACGACGAGCAGCAAAATATTTTATTAGAGAGCGGCGACGTAATTTATATCCCGACTACACGTGGCACGATTAGCGCCAGCGGCCAACTCAAAAAACCCGGCCTGATCGACTTCGAGGATGGGCGCACGGTGCGCTACTATCTGAGTCGGGCAGGTGGTTATTCCTACGGGGCCGATAAGGGGGGCGCGCGCCTGATTCGAGCGCGCACTGGCGTGCGTGAAAAACTCGATAACGGCCTGATCGTTGAAGCCGGCGACGAGCTGTGGGTGCCCGAAAAGGAGCGCGTCAATATTTGGGCCTTTACGCAGTCGACCATGCGCACCATCGCCGAGACGTTGACTCTCATCATCCTTATCCGGTCACTCTGAGATTTGTCTTAAAGGAGCCTTCAGTTCATGGAAAGAAAAGAGATCGATATCCTCGATCTGTTCGCCGCGCTCCACGCGGGCCGGGGACTTATCATTGGTGGTACGCTGCTTATATGTATATTGGCGGGCGCGCTGAGTTACCTCATTCCCGATGAGTTTGAGGCCACGCTGCAGTTGCTGCCTCCCGAGGAGCAGAAGCAGGGCTTTGGTTTTGCCGATCTGCTTTCGGCCCTGCCGATCCCGACATTGCGTTTAGGAGAGAAGGGAACGCCGGCCGATATTTTTATCGCCACGCTCAAGAGCGTGCAGACGCGGCGCAATGTGATCAATAAATTCAACCTCAAAGAGCGCTACGAGGCTGAGACGATGACTGATGCGGTCGATATGCTGGCCGAAAAGACCATTGTCGACAAGAGTGAAGAGGGTACCATT
>JBLHGI010000335.1:0-6503 GCA_047616505.1 Planctomycetota bacterium | reverse complement strand
TCCCGGCGCCGATGCCTCGCTGGGCGGCATGGCTTCGACCCGCGCCTCGGGCAGTGCCGCCGTGCGCTATGGCACTATGCTCAACAACGTGTTAGGCCTGCGCGCCGTTTTGGCCGATGGTCGCTGCATCCACACCGGTGGCCGCGCGCGAAAGTCGGCCGCCGGCTACGACCTGACGCGGCTCTTGATCGGCGCCGAAGGCACGCTCGGCATCATCACCGAACTGACCTTGCGCCTAACGCATATTCCAGCGGCAACCGCCGCCGCCGTGTGCCCCCTGCGCACCATTGAATCGGCCGTGGAAGCGGCCATAGCCGTCATCAGTTCAGGCATCCCCGTCGCCCGTATCGAACTCCTCGACGCGGTGCAAATGGGCGCCGTCAATCGCTATTCACAACTCGATTACGAAGAAACCCCCACGCTCTTCTTAGAATTTCACGGCAGCGACCTAGCCGTATCCGAACAGGCCGAACAAGCGGGGCAGATCTTAGCACAACACGGCAGCGGCCCTTTTCGCTGGGCCAAAGAAGAAGAGGAGCGCAACAAACTCTGGCAGGCCCGGCACGATGCCTACCACGCCGCCCGCGCCCTGCGCCCGGGGTCCGTAGGTTATGTCACCGATGTCTGCGTGCCCATAACGGCCCTGGCCTCCTGTATCGCACAGACGCGTGCAATTATAGCGGACCTACCCTTTCCAGCGCCCCTCTTTGGCCACGTCGGCGACGGCAATTTCCACGTCGTCTGTCTGATCGACCGCGACGATGAAAAAGAACTTGAGCAAGTAAAAGATATCGGCCAACAAATTATATCTTTCGCCCTAGCAGCCGGCGGTACCTGCAGCGGCGAACACGGCATCGGCTTGGGAAAAATAGAGGCACTAGAGCGAGAGTGCGGCGAGTCCATAGAAGTAATGCGCGCCATAAAAAAGACACTAGACCCACAAAACATCATGAACCCGGGAAAGGTACTGCGGATCTAACACGCACACATCGCTTATACTCCCACTAATACTCTAAGCCTACGCACCTCAAAGGATATCCCTCCATGCCCGAGCTACAGTTCAAAGGCGTCTTCCCCATACTCATCACACCCTTTGCAAGCAACGAAGACTTAGACCTAGACTCCTTTGCAGGGGTGGTCAATTTTATGGCCGAAATCGGCGTCGACGGCATCACGATCTTAGGCGTACTCGGAGAATCGAATAGACTACTCGATTGCGAGCGCGAAGAACTTATAAAAACGGCCATAGACGCAGCGGCAGCACGCATCCCCGTCGTCGTCGGCACCAGCTATACGGGCACCCGTGCCACGCTGCGCTTGAGCCAAATGGCCGAAAGCCTTGGTGCGGCAGCCGTTATGGTCACGCCATCGCGCGAAGCCGTTCCCAATGAGGAGCGCATTTTTGAATACTTCCAACAGGTAGCTGAGGGCATCTCCATCCCCATCGTAGCCCAGGACCACCCCGCCTCTACCCAGGTCCATATGTCGGCCGGACTCGTGCTCAAACTCGTCGGCGAAATCCCACAGATAGCCTGCATAAAACAAGAGGCCGTGCCAACGGCTCCCAAAACGCGTACGCTGATCGCGGGCATGGAGGGCCGGAGGCGTGCCACCATCCTCACGGGGCTCGGCGCTCTCTATGGTCGCTACGATCTCGAAAGCGGGGCCGACGGTTTTATGACGGGATTTGCCTTTCCCGAAGTCTTACAAGCCTTCGTCGCCGCGCGCAACGCAGGCGACGAAACACTGCTCTGTGATCTCTACCAGCGCTTTCTGCCACTCATCGTTTTTGAACAACAACCTGGTGTCGCCGTGCGCAAAGAAATATTCCGCCTGCGTGGCCTGATCGAATCGGGCCATGTGCGCCATCCCGGTCGATCCATTGACGCCGGCACCGCCCAACACTTATCGCAGACCCTCGATTCGATTCTTCCCGGCATGGATATAAAAAGCCCACTCGCCCTCTAAGGAGAAGCATCATGCGCATCACAAACGTCGAATATTTTCATATCAACCCACATTTATACGAGCGCAACAAGGGACACGAAGTGCGCTTTTCCGGCATCGACACGCAGACCGTATACCGGGTGACCTGCGATAATGGCGTGGTAGGTTATGGTGAAACACGTGGTCATAACCTGCTAAACGAGCAGCAAATAGATGCTCTTGTAGACCGCTCGCCGTTCGACTTTGTCGCCGCCGATTTAAACGTCGGTCTCATGGGCGCGCTCTACGATGTGATGGGTAAACATTTAGAAGTACCGGCCTATAAAATTATGGGCCAGAAGGTGCGCGATCGCGTGCCCGTAGCCGCTTGGACGCGCCCCGCTTCTCCCGAGGATTTTGCCCTTGAGATCGAGCGAGCGGCTAAAGAGGGCTACATGTATTTTAAAATGCACACCTGTGCCCACCACTGTGTCATTTCACAGACGAGAGCAGCCGAAGAAGTGGCGCCCGACGGCTTTAAGATCCACTTCGATTTTAACCACAACCGCACCGAAGCAGATACCCTGCGCATCATTGACGAAGTCGAGCGCTCCTCCGTCGTCGGCATTTTGGAAGACCCGTTCCGCTGGCAAAATATCGAGGGCTGGCGACGCCTGCGCGACCGCACTTCCCTGCCCCTGCTCATGCACGTGCCACAATTGGGCGGTGGCCCCGAAATCCTCAACGGCTGCGCCGACCTCTACATGGTGGGTGAGGCAGGCATCGGCACCTCTCTCAAACGCGGATTTGCCGCGGCCGCCGCCGAGTTATCCACGGTCATTCAGTTAACGGGCGGCACCCTGTCCAAAGCACTCGCCATGCACCTAGGCGCCGTGTTACCCAACGTATCTCACTCGATCAATCTCGACGACCAATACGCCGAAGACGTGACGGGTATGCGCTTAGAAATCGACGAGGGCAGCACGCCCGTTCCCCAAGGACCGGGGCTAGGCGTGGAAGTGGACGAAGACATCCTGCGCGAATTGGCCGCGCGCCCCAAAAGCGAGTTGCCGCGCCACGTAGGCATTGTCTACCTGCCCGGTGGCAGCCAGTACTATACGCCTTCGATGCCCCCCAATGTGGAGCACGGCGACATGCGCGATATCGTCGAACGTATTAGCGGTTTTCCAGAAGGCAATATGCGCGGCATCCGCAGCCACGTGTGGAACGACGACGGTTCGGACGAGTTCAAGCAAGTCTATGAGCGAGTACAGTCAGAAGGAAGCTGCAAAGTATAGGTCCGTATTGGCAGAACGATAAAAGCGCGGTTGGGCCATGGGCTCAACCGCGCTTTTATATTTTTATGGTGTTGGCAGTTTACCCGCTGCGCAGCGCCGCGGTTTTCTCAGCGGCCTCCATCAAACCGCGCATATAACCCACGGCAAAGAGCCGCCCCTGCATAGTATAGCCCCCCTCCCCTTCTTCGCCCACGAGCGCCGGCACGTGATCGGGACGCATCACCCCATCAAAACCGATATCGCGATAGGCACACATGGCGGCGAACATATCGGTCTGCCCGTCGTCGTGAAAGGTCTCAACAAAGTGCTCCTTTGTGCCGCGCATATCGCGCACGTGCGCAAAAAAAATGCGCTCGCCAAATTGGCGGATCGCCGCGGCCACATCTATTCCCATCTCCGCAAAAGTACCCTGGCAAAAACAGATTCCATTTGCCTTGCTCTCAGACATGCCTAAAAGCCGTTCGAAGGCCGCCACATCCGTCATAATCCGGCGCAGACCGCGCAGCGGCGACAGCGGTGGATCATCGGGGTGCATCGCCAAACGCACACCCTCGGCTTCGGCTACGGGTAGTATGCGCTCTAAAAACCACGCCAAGCTCTCCCACAATTGCTCCTCAGAGCGCTCCGGCGCATCAATCGGCCCCATTTCTTCGGCTAGCTCTCTATTGAACTCCGTGCACAGCGCACCACCGCGCCCCGGTGTCGTCAGCGAAGTCCGCGTCCAATCCGTCAACGCCATCCAATTATAGCACAGCACCCCGACGCCACAGGCGGCCATAGCGCGCACGAGTTGCACCAATTCATCGAGTTGCTCTTCGCGCCCATCCTGCGCTAGCTGTATGCGCTCAATAGGCAAATAGCCCTCTACGACAGAGACCTTCATCTCGCTCTGCGCGGCTTCTTCCACCAATTTTTCGAGATCTTCAACGCGGTTACCAGGATAGCGCACGACGACCTCTGAGACGCCAATTTGTTTGGCTAACTGTAAATTATGCGCGTTAAATGGGGTCAAGACCATAGCGATATGCATACTTATTCCTCTTAGATATACGGACTATATATATTGAATTAATTTCTACCATAGCAGGTATATTTCATCTCGTTATCCGAGAGCAAAATCTAGCGCCAACCCAACGTAGGTCAGATAGCCCGCTGCGAGCAGACTCTTCTTATAGGCCCCCAGCGCAACCAGATCGCGATAGTCTGCCCGGCTATCATAGCGCCGCGTCATATACATGGGCAATACGGTAAGTAAAGCCGCCAAGCTCACGGCATATATCCCGTATTCTCCGCTGAGAAAGAACACGCCGCACCACACGCGGACAGCCATCTGTGCCGCCCATACAAAGCGCCTTACCATTACGGGTCCCAAGAGCACTACCAGCGTATTCTTGCCATTGTCGCGGTCGGCTGGCTCGTGCTTTAAGCCGCTAATGAGCGCGCCGACAAACCCGTAGAGTGTCACGGGTAAAAGCAAATGCGCATTGCCACTAACAAGATGCCCAGCAGAGATATAATACCCCAATAACGGCAATAAGATTCCCGTGCCCATCGTCTCTATTATTTCACCACCACCGCGATAATTTAGCTTGAGCGGTGGAAAGCTATAGGCCGCCAATAAAACTAAACCTACCCCCCCCAAATACAGCGCGTAGGGACGCTCCAACGCATATAGACCTGCCCCGACAGCCAACATGCCGAGCACCGCCAACAAAGCGGCTATTAGCACGTTATTTTCCGTCAGCAATCCCGTCGTAAGAACGCGTCGATCCAATAACTCGGGATAATCTATAGCGTGCTTTCTATCGGCTTCGCGGTCGGCGTAATCGTTGAGCAAAACGATTAGCCATTGGGCGCACACGGCCAGCAGCAACAAGAGCAGGACCGGCTGCCACTCCATATCTCCCATCTCGCGATAGCCCAAACTCAATCCCGCAATGACGGGCAAAAGAATCTTTGGCAAAGCCATCGGCTTGACAGCAATTAACCAGCGTTTCAATTTAGCATCAATCTTTCATTTGAGTCGATATATATGGCACTTCCCAGCGAGCCCATAGCAATCTCTAATACAGATGACCTATCCACTGCTCCCACGCGCCAATCGCTGGCCCCAAACCGCGACGGGGCTACGACGTGCCGTGCTCTGTGTAGCACTCTACTGAAAACAGAAACGGATACTAGGCTCGTCCGCGTATTTACGCAAGGCATGCGCGACTTAGAAAAGGGCCTGTTCGCACATTTCCCCCATAATATATACGGTGACCTCGACTATTTTGCTGCCACAGTTTTATACGATGTCCGCGCGCAGAAAAAGCCCAGCGCACATTTGTTATCGCTCTTCGCTCTCACCGCAGAGCTATTAGAACTGTACGGCTGCCATTCGACGATACACTTCCGCTATGCCCACGATTTCTTATACGGCTTCGACTGGGCGCGTTGGGCACGAAAAGCAGCACAGAAACGCCGCGACAGCAGCCCTTTTTCATACGAATTCCTGCTCTACCTAAAGAAACGCGGGCACGAGCTACTAACCCTTATCGCTAAAGACGATGCAAAATACCCTCGCCTAACACGGCATCAGAACCGTAACCCTTTCGCCTTTTCTCGCACACCCCACGACGAAAAACGCCTACACCAAACGCTCGCGGTTGATGCCCTCGTCCCCGTAGAAGCCTGGCGCATTGATGCGATTCCTCGCTTTGATCGCGACTATAGCCGGTTGCGCGCAGAGCGCGCTCAATCTTTACATCTAAAGCCGAAGCATGGCTAAAAAAGAAAAAAAAACGGGTTATCACGTCGGGGGAACCTCCCCCTTCGGCACGCGCAAAGCGCTGCCCGTCTTTTTAGATAAAACGATACTCGACCTACCCCGTGTCTATAATAAGGGTGGCAAGCGCGGGGTCTTAATAGCACGGGCCCCAGAAGACCTACTGCGCGTGTTAAACCCACAACTCGTAGAGGCCAGTACATCGCTCGATACCCCCCAGAGGAGACTATAATGTTAGACCAACTAACCCAATTGCGCAGCGGCCACACGGGCCGCGTTTCATCCTGGGCCCACGACGGCCGCAACTCTGACGCCTGGTGGATTGAACCGGGGCAGACGCGCGTACTGGCCGATATCAAAGGCCCCGGTAAGATCACTCATATCTGGATGACCCAACCCAATCACTATCGCGAGTGCCTGCTCAAAATAACCTGGGACAACGCCCGTTACCCCAGCGTGCTGTGCCCATTGGGCGATTTTTTTGGCCTCGGCCACGGCATTGTCAATTCCTA
>JBLHGI010000334.1:0-6507 GCA_047616505.1 Planctomycetota bacterium | reverse complement strand
GCCATCAAAATTCGCTTCCTACCGTGGGCCGAATAAGGTCCGCGATACCGTATCTCAGCTTATAAAAAATAAGACAAAGAGGAGTTCCTTTTGCAGAAAAAAAACGCGCGTATGCTCTTGCCCCTATTCCTTAGCCTTCTGGCCGCAGGCTGCACGACCATTCCCAAACCCGATCTGACACGGCCCCTGCCAGCCCACGTCGTGCGTATCAGCGAAGAGTATGCCAATATCAACACGGACATACACAAAAAGACACTAAAAGCCTACGGCATTGAGCAGCAGGCGCAATTTTCCGTGACGTTTAAAGAGCAGAAATTTCGCGCGCTACTCGGCGAGGGCTACGGCGATGTCGAGCGCGGCGACTGGATCGCATTGATCGAAGAAGACGACACACTGCAACTGGCCATCAGCTTTGGCAACGCCGCTACTGAGATCGGCTGTAGCATCGGCGACACGCTGTATATCGAGAGGATTGGACCCGGCGAGTAACACTCAACTACTTAAACAGAGCGACAAATGGAAATCGCAAAAGAAACTTTCACCTACAAAGAGACGTCGGACTGCGATATTGAGTTGGATGTCTATACACATGGCGACGGAACCGACGACGGGCCCGTGCTCTTGTGGATTCACGGTGGAGCGCTGATAAACGGTTCGCGCGGTACAGACCAGCGCCAACCGTTCGCGCACTACCTCAATGCCGGATATGCGGTGATCTCTATAGACTATCGCCTAGCGCCAGAAACCAAACTCCCGCACATCATCGAAGACCTGCAGGACGCGCTGCACTGGACGCGAAAATACAGACCCGGCAAAAGGATCGGCGTCATCGGCCACTCGGCAGGCGGCTATCTGACACTGATGAGCGGCACTTTTGCCGAGCCGCCCGACGCGCTTGTTTCATTTTACGGCTACGGCGATATCGTCGGCGATTGGTACAGCAAACCCGACCCATTTTACTGCCGACAAGACCTCGTGACCAAAGAAGACGCCGAACGCTTTTTTCGCGGCGCTCCCGTTTGCGCTGCAGATCAGCGCGCGGGAAACGGCCCATTCTACCTCTACTGTCGCCAGCAGGGCATTTGGCCCTACGAAGTCGGCAGCCGCAACCCGCTGCAAGACCCCCATTTCTTTGTCCCCTACTGCCCCATACAAAACATCCACCCCAACTATCCGCCCACCTTATTGCTGCACGGCGACGAAGACACGGACGTGCCCTACGCGCAGTCCGTACAAATGGCCGAGGCTCTCGCATTACAGGGCATCGAAAACGAACTCTTTTCAATTAAAAGCGGCGGCCACGGCTTTGACAGCCAAGAAGACGATCCGCAAGTGCAAGATGCCTGGCTGCGCATTATGAGCTTCTTGGCAAAACATCTACCGACGCCCCCAGCTGCTACCGCCAAATCTCTGCAATCGCCGCAATCTTCTCATCCCCCAAATACCCATAACGATTAATCCACACCCCATCGGCCTCGCTCTCTGCCACCAACTTTAGGCGCCGCGCAAAATCATCAACCGGACCATAACCGTGCACCAACGGCGTAATCGCCATGCCCTCTCCGGCCGCCGCTTTGGCCTGAGCGATCCTTCTTTTCTGCGGCGCATCGGGCACCGGATGGGCTTCGTGCGGCTCGGGATACCCATAGTCCGCGAGCTTTTCGGCCTCAATATGATCCCCTAGATCAAAGAGCTGCGCCAAAGCCCGCGTCACCAGTTTCTCGTCTAAGCCGCTATTGTGTTTGAGCAACACCTCACCCCAGAATTCGACCATTGCCGACCAGTGCATCGTGTAGAGCTTGGGGGAAGCCGCGCTGCAAAACCGCGCCGCGCGCTTAAAGTCAAAACCGGTAAAAAGCGTAAGTGGTGGCATAAAGGCGTTGGCCGAAAGCTTCTTATCCTCGCCGCCGTAGGCCGTCAATGCCGCCCGCCATTCGCGCAGCAAATCCACCGACAGCTCGGACTTGAGCCGCAGCCACTCGGCAATGCCAGGATAGGAGCGCAACGCATTGAAGAGCGCGAAATGACCGCGCTCGGGCCCGGCCCAGTCTTCGAGGTGCTCGTTGCGCAAACCGCCGTGCAGGAACTGATATAGCTTGAGGACCTCGCTCTTAATGATCTCAAAATCAAAGCCGCGCTCTTCGGCCCAGTTTTCCACGTGCGGGCCAAAGTCCTGAAATGCTTCATCGAGTTTGTAGCAGGGGTACTCCGGCCAGTCCGGGCGAATGCCGGTAATCTCTGGATAGGCATCAAGCAGGTCGCGCACATAGGCGCGGATATAGCTGTGTACTCCAGGGCTGGCCAGACTGGCCGTATTGGCCATGCGGTTTTGCGGCAGCGCGCCATCGGGCAAACGCGGCACGTCTTCGTCTAATAAACCCGGCGGCTGCGCAGCGCCCACCTGTAGATAGACTTCCAGGCCAGCAGCGCGCCCCTGGCGAATAAAGTCGCCAATTACGTGACCGTGCTCAGCCGTTAGATCGTTGGCGCGGCGCGGTTGATACGGCGTGTCGCGATAGAACTCTTCTGTCGGTTCGTAGCTGGCACCACTGCGCACCCACAGCGCGCGCTTGCCCCATAGTGGCCTGTCGAAGAGCCGAGGGCTAGAACCAGCATCGTCGGGTGGCTGAAACGATCCCTCGCCCTCGGCGGCAGGGGCCGTTACCGTCGGATTGCAGGCGACGGCCGTAGCCCCACACCTTTCCATATTCGCCAATACACCTTCAACTCCCTCATTGAGCACGTAGTCGCCCAACACGGTAATTCCCAAAAAACGCCTCTCCGTCATCACGCTCTCCATTCAGTGGACCTGCATCATTGAAACGTCTATAATAAAGGGCCGCGGCCTCTTTATACAAGCGGCCCTTCTATTCTTCATTTTAAAGCCCAACCCACAGCAAAAACTATTCGTATGACAGACAAAAAAACGCGCATACTCTTTGTTGGCAATAGCTTCACCGGCCGCAATAATTTGCCCGCTCTGCTCGCGCAATTAGTCGCAGCCGGTGGCAAGGGCCTATTGGAGTATGAGTTAGTTAGCGCCGGTGGCGCCTCGCTGCGCATGCACCTCAATAAGGGCGAAGCCGCCGAACATCTAAAGCACGCATCTTGGGACTATGTCGTGCTACAAGAACAGAGTACCTTGCCCGTAAAAAATGCCGAACGCATGGGCGAAAATATCCGCGACTTTGATGTCTTAATCAAAGAAGCAGGTGCTCGTACGGTGCTCTACATGACCTGGGCCCGCCAGGACGCGCCCGCAGCACAGCAGGTCATCAGCAGCATTTACGCTCAGATTGGTCGCGCGCTAAAAGCCGCCGTCGTGCCCGCCGGTCTAGCCTGGCAACAGTGTCTACAAGAACGGCGAGAGATCGTGTTGCACGACAAGGACAAGAGCCACCCCACACTAGCGGGGACCTATTTGGCCGCCTGCTCATTCTATGCAACGCTCTTTGCTGGACGTTCCAAAAAAATGCCGGCAATAGAGCTCGATCTGGATACAAATACAGCAAGCACCCTACAGACCATAGCCCAACAAGCGACCAGCATATTCAAAAAGAAGGGAAACTGAGCCCATGCCCACTCTGGCATCTTGTGCCGTCGTTTTAGACGAGCGGGGTCACATCTTATTGACCCAGCGCGAAGACTACGAAGTGTGGTGTCTGCCGGGCGGCCACGTAGAAAAGAACGAGTCCCTCGCCGCGGCAGCTATTCGCGAAACGTACGAAGAAACGGGTATCCACGCCGAACTGACCCACCTCGTCGGCCTCTACTCGCGACCACAGTGGCGCACGGGCGTGCACGTGGCCTGTTTTGCTGCCCGCACCACGGGTGGCCAGCTAAAAGGCCAACCAGAGGAAGTCATCGACGTAGGGTTTTTTGCGCCCACCGAACTGCCCAACGATTTTTTCGCCAACCACGAGCTCTTTGTCCGCGATGCCCTCGCAGGTCTACAGGGCACCGTTGCCAGCCTCGACACCCCCTGGCCCTTTGCACCTGATATGCCTCGCGAAGAAGTCTACGCCCTGCGCGATGCATCCGGCCTCACACGGCGCGACTTCTACTTCAAACATTTCGGGTCTAGCGATTCGACTACGCTGCGGCGCGACATCGACAGCGCGCCTTGATATGCCCCGACATTGCTGTATGTTATTTATTCGTCTGCCACTTCTGAAAACCCACCCACCTAAGGGGCCAAACTACGCATGAGCGAAGCTCTATTAGCATATTATTTTCTGCTCAAAGCACTGCATATTACTGCTATCATATCGTGGATGGTCGGCCTACTCTACCTGCCGCATATCTATGTTTCTCACAGCCGCGTCGCAGCCGATTCCGCAGCGGCCGAGCACTTCGCCAGCATGGAGCGCCGCCTGCTGCGCAGCGCGATGAACCCCGCTATGGCCCTGGCTTTTATCACCGGCATTCTGCTCATCATTGCCACAAAAGTCGGTGCGCCAGGCACCGGCTACTGGATACATGCCAAACTACTCTTGATCCTGTTATTAGGTGCGGCACACGGCATTATGTCCTCTAGCCGCAAGCGTTTAGAAAGAGGCGAAAACGAAAAGAGCGAAGGGTTCTTTCTCACTCTCGCTCGGGCGTCCGCGCTCTTTATGGTTCTCATCGTATTCTTAGTCGTGATGAAGCCCTTTTAGTAGGCAGCGCGCACGGCGGCGGCAGCGCGCGCCGTGCGCGCCTTTTCTATTTCTCCAGCGCGAGCGTATAAAGCAGCCAATTCTTCATATAGTTCCGCAGAAGATACGCGCACGGCCCCCTCTTCTAGAGCACTCAGCGCTAAACCTAGTTCACCCATTCTCTCTAGACTATGCGCCAAATGGGAATAGGTATCTATTATCGTCGTTCGCTCTTCCTGCAGTTTTAAACTCTTGTAAAACGCCGCCGCCGCTTCCGCCGGCCGATCCTGCATATCCATAGCATAACCGAGATAGAGATAGACATACGCATCTTCGCGCTCTTCGAGTGCGCGATTACAATACGCCATTATCTCTTTGAGGTATTCTTCCGCGCGCCGCAAATTTCTCTCTTTTATTTCGCGCACACAGAGCTTGAGACTAGCGAAGATCAGATCGTTCAGAAAGGGCATGTCCTGCTCGTATTGAGAACGCCCCCCCTGACTGGCGAACGCGCGCTCCAATACGGCACGCGCTTCGTCGTATTGCTCGTCTCGGACCAACACGCGTCCCAGCCACTTCTCGTACTTCGCCTTATGCAATGCGTGCAATGTGTTTTCGAGCGGCAGCGCTTCTAACGCACGGCGAAAATGGTATATCGCCTCCTGCGTTTTGCCCTCGCGCAGGGCGTAATGATATCCCGTTGCGTAATAGCGATAGTGCGTTGATTGATTCGAGAATTGCATCAGAATGGCCGTGCGTGCGTGCACGCGCTCGACATGTGCGTTGAGGGCGATCCACGCGCCCGTGTGCAATAGCACGATCGGTAGAACGACCATCCACAGCGCCGCGCGCACGCGCGTTTTATTTGGAAAACGCAACAGCCCCCGAACGCCCCACAAGGCGCAAAACAGACCCGGAAAAGAGAGTAGGTCCCAGTCGCGACCCCCTAGGAAGGCGTTGTGATAAAAGACCAAACCCATAGGCCCCCACGCCGCCCAAACGAGAAAGCCATCCTCGCTGCGACGGGGGGGGTACACTTCAACCAAGCCGCGCCCCCCCACAGCAGCCCAAAGGGCGATACGAGCAGCATGGCATTGACCAAGAGCTGCGCGTGTTCAAGCGAAAATAACGCGTATTGCCCTTCTTCCTCAGGTATCCACAAAGGCATGCGAATGGGGTAAAAATAGACGTAGACCCCAGTTCCCACGACCAGCGCCAAGGGCCACAGTGCGAATTGCACTCTCCGTCGGCTCCAATACTGCGCGTACGGCCGCCCCATTTTCAGCCAAAACAGATAGGCGAGAGAAATTACGAGCGACGCCGATATGGCGTGTAGCGCAATGCACACTAGCCAGCATAGGACGGGATATAGCAGCGACGCCCCACGCGCACAGCGCAGGGCCAGCACTACATAGTACGCAGAGCAAACCGCAACCAGTGTATAGCTCTCGCCATAGCCAAAGAAGAGCTGCATCGTTCCCAGCGTGCAGCCCGTGGCAAAATAGGAAAAGCGCTCTAGGGCCGTCTCTCCCAGCAGGGCTCCGATCTTCCACAGCGCAATTACATACGCCCCGCCGACCAGTATGCTGAGCCAAGCATAGGCGTGTTCTGGCGTCCAGTGCACATATTTTAAACCGATGGAATAAACGAGTAAGTGGATGGCGAAATCCAGCGGCTCAAAGCGCAAGTTGCCCTCGGAAAGTATGCGCGCACCGACGGCAAAAGGACTCGCTAACTCGCGGGCAATTCCGTGGAACTTCTCCAACTCTATAAAGCGCAAGGCGCTGTCGCCCAGGGCGTGTTCCCGCACGCGCGCTACATAGGCCAAGAGGAGAAACAGCAGCACGCCACCCGCCCGCATTGCCGCACC